>NZ_JBEZZS010000010.1:0-180226 GCF_040639295.1 Nocardioides sp. NPDC023903
GCCTGGATCGCGCGGTGCAGTCCCTGGGTGAGGTACATGGTCATCTCCTGCTGAAGTGGTGGGTCTCGAGGTGGTGCAGCCCGGCCGAGATCCGGCCCACAACTGCCGACTCGACCTACCTAACTGACGTCTCGGCCGACGTACGTGACGCCTCGGCGATCAGTGGGCGGCTTCGTGCCAGGAAAGGCCGGTGCCGACGGAGACGTCGAGGGGGACGTTGAGGTCGGCGGCGGAGCCCATCTGCTCGCGTACGAGCGCCTCCAACGCCTCCCGCTCCCCCGAGGCGACCTCGAAGACGAGCTCGTCGTGGACCTGGAGGAGCATCCTGGAGGTGAGGCCGGCCTCGTCGATGGCGGCCTGGACCCGCAGCATGGCGACCTTGATCAGGTCGGCGGCCGAGCCCTGGATGGGGGCGTTGAGCGCCATCCGCTCGGCGGTCTCGCGCCGCTGACGGTTGTCCGAGAGCAGGTCGGGCAGGTAGCGGCGGCGGCCCATGATGGTCTCGGTGTAGCCCGTGCGCCGCGCCTCCTCGACCAGGCTGCGCAGGTAGTCGCGGATGCCACCGAAGGTCTCGAAGTATTCCTCCATCAGCCCACGCGCCTCGCTCGGCTCGATCCCGAGCTGCTGGGAGAGGCCGAAGGCGGACAGGCCGTAGGCGAGGCCGTAGTTCATCGCCTTGATCTTGGCCCGCTGTTCGCTGGAGACCGCGTCGGGGTCGACGCCGAAGACCCGCGCGGCGGTGATCGAGTGGAAGTCGCGTCCGGAGCGGAACGCCTCGATGAGCAGCGCGTCCTCGGACAGATGCGCCATGATCCGCATCTCGATCTGGCTGTAGTCGGCGGTCATCAACGACTCGAAGCCGCCGCCCACGATGAAGCCCTTGCGGATCCCGCGACCCTCCTCGGTGCGCACCGGGATGTTCTGCAGGTTGGGCTCGGTCGACGAGAGCCGCCCGGTGGCGGCGATGGTCTGGTTGAAGGTGGTGTGGATCCGGCCGTCGTCCTGCACCGTCTTCAACAGGCCCTCGATGGTGACCCGTAGCCGGGTGACGTCGCGGTGGCGCAGCAGGGCGAGGAGGAACGGGTGCTCGGTCTTCACGTAGAGCTGCTGCAGCGCGTCGGCGTCGGTGGTCCAGCCGGTCTTGGTGCGCTTCGTCTTCGGCATGTCGAGCTCGTCGAAGAGCACCACCTGCAGCTGCTTGGGCGAGCCGAGGTTGATCTCCTTGCCGATCACGCCGTAGGCATCGTCGGCCGCCTGCTTCATCTGGCCGGCGAAGTGTCGCTCCAAGGCGTCGAGGTGCTCGGTGTCGACCGCGATGCCGGTCTTCTCCATCCGCGCCAGCAGGTGCAGCAACGGCAGCTCCACTTCGGAGAGGAGCCGGTGTCCGCCGGCGGCCTCGACCGCGGAGTCGAGCTCGACGGCGAGGTCGATCACGGCCCGGGCGTAGAGCATCGAGGTCCGCGCCACCCCGTCGCCACCGACCTCGTCGTCGCCGAAGAGCGACTCCTGGCCGCCGTCGTCCTCCTGCTTGAGCTCACGCTTGAGGTAGCGCAGCGTCAGGTCGGCGAGGTCGTAGGAGCGCTGGTCGGGCGCCACGATGTAGGCCGACAGCGCCGTGTCGGTCACCAGCCCGGCCAGCGACCAGCCGTGGGCGTCGATCGCCAGCTCGGGTCCCTTGGCGTCGTGCATGATCTTGGGCTTCGAGGCGTCCGCGAGCCAGCCTGCCAGCGCGGCCTCGTCCTCGGGGGTGAGCTCCTCCACCCCGACGTACGCAGCCCGCTCCAGCGTCGCGAAGCCGAACCCGTCCACTCGGCCGGTGCCGGAACCCCAGGTCCCGCGCACATGCACCCCGACCGGAGTCGCCCCGAGCTCCTCGAGGAAGGTCGCGACGGCACCAGGAGCCAGCGCCTCGCCCTCCAGCGCGAACCCGCTCTCGTCGACCGGTACGTCGTCCTCGGGAGCGAGCACGTCGGTGATCCGGGTGCGGATCTCGCCGCGGAACTCGAGCTCGTCGAGGAGCTCCAGCGCGGCTGCCCGGTCCCACTCGACCCGCCCGAAGTCAGCCGGGCCGACGTCCAGGGTCAGGTCTCGCACCAGGGCGTTGAGCCGCCGGTTGCGCATCACGTCGCCGAGGTGGGCGCGCAGGTTGTCGCCGGCCTTGCCCTTGATCTGGTCGGCGTGGGTGATGACGTTGTCGAGGCCGTCGTAGGTGTTGATCCACTTCGCGGCGGTCTTCGGGCCGACGCCGGGGATGCCGGGCAGGTTGTCGGAGTCCTCCCCCACCAGCGCGGCGATCTCGGGATAGCGGTGCGGCGGGACCCCGTACTTCGCCTCGACGGCCTCCGGCGTCATCCGCGCCAGGTCGGAGACTCCACGCATCGGGTAGAGCACGGTGGAGGACTCGGTGACCAGCTGCAGCGAGTCGCGGTCGCCGGTCAGGATCAGCACCTCCATCCCGGCCTCGAGCCCCTGGGTCACCAGGGTCGCGATGATGTCGTCGGCCTCATAGCCCGCGAGGGACAGGTGGCGGATGTGCAGCGCATCGAGCAGTCGCTGGATCAACGGCAGCTGGGACTTGAACTCGTCGGGGGTCTTGTTGCGCTTGGCCTTGTATTCGGAGTATTCCTCCAGCCGGAACGTCTGGCGCGACAGGTCGAAGGCGACCGCGACGTGGGTCGGGGTCTCGTCGCGCAACACGTTGACCAGCATCGAGGTGAAGCCGTAGACGGCATTGGTGTTCTGCCCCGTGACGGTCGAGAAGTTCTCCACCGGCAGGGCGAAGAAGGCCCGGTAGGCCAGCGAGTGCCCATCGAGAAGGAGCAGTCGGTCACGCGTCACGTCAGCCACGGTCCGACTCTATCCACGACCACCGACAACGGCGCGACCGCGGGTCGAGACCCGCGCGTCCCTCGTGCCCCGACCCCTCACAGCACATGCGACGATGCATCCATGACCGATGCATCGACCACCGACCAGTCCGTCTCGCCGACCGACAAGACCGTCGGCGAGACCTTCTTCGCCTCGCTCCCCCACGGCATGGGCGGCCTCAACGACAAGATGGGCGTCAAGATCCTGGAGATCTCCGCCGAGAAGGTCGTCGGCACCATGCCGGTCGAGGGCAACACCCAGCCGTACGGGCTGCTGCACGGCGGCGCCTCGGTCGCGCTCGCCGAGACCCTCGGGTCCACCGGCTCCGGCATGCACGCCGCGTCCCTGGGCAAGATCGCCGTCGGCGTCGACATCAACGCCACCCACCACCGGTCGGCGACCTCCGGCATCGTCACCGGCACCGCGACGGCCATCCACCTCGGCCGCAGCTCGGCAGCCTACGAGGTCGTGATCACCGACGAGCGCGGCAAGCGGGTCTGCACCTCGCGGATCACCTGCTCGCTCATCGACGCCGACCGGATCTCGATGTAGGGACCCACGAAGGGCCCCGGAGCGTGTTGCTCCGGGGCCCTTCGTTATCGGTTTCGCTCAGCGACTGGATCTCGACCCGCTTCGCGGGTTCGCAAGCTCACCCGCTGCGCTCGCTCGATCTCTTCGCGTTGTGACCCTGCGACTTCGTCGCAGGGTCACAGGCTCAGACCTCGCCAGCGATGTACTTGACGGGGGCGTAGGTCGCCTTGTCGTTGTACTGGTAGATACCGATGGACGCGGCCGTCGGGCTACCGGTCTCGCCGAGCTCGATCGGACCGGACTTGCCGTCGTAGTCGACGTCCTTGCCGTCCTCGATGAGCTTGACGCAGTCGGCGTACGTCTCGCACTTCTCACCACCGGTGGTGATGTCGACGATCTCCTCGGCGATGGCCTCACCGGCGTCGCTGTCGGCCTTGATCGCAGCCAGCGCGGAGACGATGGTGGCGTCGTAGGACTCGGCGGCGTAGGAGTAGTCGGCCAGCTTCGGGTCGACCTTCAGCAGCTGCTCCTTGAAGTCACCAGTGGTCTCGGCGCCCGGGAGGGTGCCCTTGACACCCTTGAGCTCACCCTTGGTGAAGTCCTTGGAGTAGTCCGACAGGTTGCCGTCGACGAAGTACGTCGGCAGCTTGGCCGGACCGGCACCCGCGGCGATGAGCTGCGGGATGAGCTTCTTGGTCTCCTCGAAGGCGACCACGACGACCGCGTCGGCACCCGAGCCGGCGACCTCGTTGATCTGGGCGTCGAACGAGGTGGCGTCCTCGGAGTAGAACGCCGTGGTGGAGACCTTGGAGCCGGCACCCTCGAGGTTGGCCTTGATCTCCTCGGCAAGCGTCTCGCCGTAGGCGTCCTGGCGGGCCAGGATCGCCACGTTGGTGCGCTTGTCCTCGAGCAGCAGGTTGGCCATGACGGCGCCCTGCAGGATGTCGGACGGAGCCGTGCGGAAGTAGAGGTCCGGCTTCGAGAAGTCGCCCTCGTCGAACTCGGTCGAGGTGTTCGCCGGGGAGAACATCACGGTGCCCGACGACATGATCTTGTCGATCACGGTCATCGACACGCCCGAGGACGCGGTGCCGACGATGACGTCGGACTTGGCGTCGATGAGCTTGTCAGCCTCGGTGGGGGCGATCGCGGAGGTGGTGTCACCGGAGTCTGCTACGACGGACACGACGTCCTTGCCGAGCACACCACCGGCGGCGTTGATGTCCTGGATCGCCAGGTCGGAACCGGCGAACTCGGGCGGGCCGAGGAACGCGAGGCTGCCGGTCTGCGGGAGAAGCTGCCCGATGGTGAGAGTGCCGTCGCCCTTGGCGGCGGCCTTCTTCTCCGGCTCCTCGGAAGCGGTCTCGCCGCCGCAGGCGGCGAGGGTGAAGCTGAGCGCCAAGGCGCCGGCGCCTGCGGTCAGCTTCATCCAGGTAGAGGATGATGAGTTCACTGCTTAGTCCCTCTTTCGTATGGGCTGGCCCGGCTCACGCCGGACCTTGCGGAGACACATTAGAGACGCACGGAGGGCGAATCACCCGAGGGACCTTTCTTTTCACCAATCCGTTACATCTCCCCCATGGCATGATTGCCCGGGTTGCCGCCATGATCGGCTCCGTATTATCGGCGCCGTGGTGACCCATAATCACTCGGGAAACCCGATTCCGCCCAGGAACAGCCACGATCGTGGAGGAATTGTGATCATCTGTACGCACGGCACTCTCGGAGGACGGACTCGATGAGGGTGCCGGTGACGATGCGAGAGGCACGAGCCGATGACGCGCTCTTCCTTCTCGGCATCTGGCAGGACTCGTTGCGGATGGCGGACGCCCAGGAGCAGCTGGGCGACCTTGAGACGATCATCCGTGCCGCCGACGCCTCCCCCGACCAGCGCCTCCTGGTCGCCGAGTGCGGCAGTGAGCCCGTGGGAGCGGTCTACGTACGCGCGACCACCTTCGGTCCGCTCAACCTGGAGCCGACGGTGCAGATCTTCGCGCCGCACGTCGTGCCGAGCTTCCGCCGCCGCGGCGTGGGCCGGATGCTGATGGAGTCGGCCGTCGCCTTCGCCGAGGAGCGCGGGGTCAGGACGATCGCGGCCGCCGCCGCGGCCGGTGGCCGTGACGGCAACCGGTTCCTCGCCCGGATCGGCCTCGGTGCCCAGGCCGTCATGCGCGTGGCCCCGACCGCGGTCGTACGCTCCCGGCTCAACGTCCTGGGCCGGGCCCTGCCCCACCACGCCCGCCTGCAGCGCAGCCCGAAGCAGTCCAGCGCCGTCGGCGAGCTCCTCGCCGCTCGGCGCTCCCAGCGACGCTCACACACCGTCGCCTGAGCACGAACGGCCAGGGCCCCGGAGCATGTTGCTCCGGGGCCCTGGCCGTTTCGGGACGTACGCTCTCAGTCCGGCCGCCTTCGGCGGCGGATCTTCCTCGCTCGGCGCGAACGGACGAGCAAGCTCGCCGTTCGGCCTCGCTCGTCAGTCCTCCTTGGCACCCAGGGTGCCGAGGTAGAGCTCGATCACCTTCGGGTCATCGGCGAGCTCGCGTCCGGCACCCGTGTAGGCGTTGCGGCCCTGGTCGAGCACGTAGCCACGGTCGCAGATCTGCAGGCAGCGGCGGGCATTCTGCTCGACCATCACGACCGAGACACCCGCCTGGTTGATCTTGCGGGTCTGCACGAAGACCTCGTCCTGCATGACCGGCGAGAGCCCCGCGGAGGGCTCGTCGAGCAGCAGGACCGACGGCTCCATCATCAGCGCCCGGCCCATCGCGACCATCTGGCGCTCACCTCCGGAGAGGCCGCCGGCACGCTGCTTGCGGCGCTCACCGAGGGCCGGGAAGATCCCGGTGACGAACTCGAACCGCTCCGCGAACTTCTTCGGAGCCTGGTAGCAACCCATCTCGAGGTTCTCCTCGATGGTCAGGCTCGGGAAGACGTTGTTGTTCTGCGGGACGAACCCGATCCCACGCGAGACCAGCTCGTCGGCACGCTTGCCGGTGATGTCCTCGCCCTCCAGCTTGACCGTGCCCTCGTGGATCTTCACCAGGCCGAACAGCGCCTTGAGCAGGGTCGACTTGCCGGCACCGTTGGGGCCGATGATGCCGACCAGCTCGCCGGGCTGGCAGTAGAGGTCGGTGTCGTTGAGGATGTTGACCCCGGGAAGGTAGCCGGCGATGAGCCCGTCGGCGCGGAGCACCGCACCCTCGGCCTCGCTCAGGTGGTTCTCGCGGAACTTCTCCGCATCGGTGGAAGTCACTTCGAGTCCTCCTCTTGGACGATCTCGGCCCCGAGCTCTGCCTCGACCTCGGCCTCGAGGACCTCTTCGTCGAGCTCGCTCAGGTCGGTGTCGTGGTGGGCCCCGAGATAGGCGTCGATGACACGCTGGTCGGCCATGACCGAGTCAGGAGTTCCCTCGGCGACGATCTTGCCCTGGGCCATCACGATGACCCAGTCGGAGATGTCGCGGACCATGTCCATGTCGTGCTCGACGAAGAGGACCGTACGTCCCTCGTCGCGCAGCGACTTCACATGACCGAGCAGCGACTGCTTCAGGGCCGGGTTCACACCCGCCATCGGCTCGTCGAGCATGACCACCTCAGGGTCGACCATGAGCGCACGGGCCATCTCGAGCAGCTTGCGCTGACCGCCGGAGAGCGACCCGGCGAAGTCCTCGCGCTTCTTGTCCAGCAGGAACCGGGCCAGCAGGTCGTCGGCCTTCTTGGTGACCTCGTCCTCCTGCTGACCCCACAGGAACTTGAACGGCGCGGCCCAGATCCGCTCACCCTTCTGTCCCGTGGCGCCCAGGCGCATGTTCTCGATCACGGACAGCTTGGCCAGCACCTTGGTGAGCTGGAAGGTGCGCACCATCCCGAGGCGGGCGACCTTGTAGGGGGCGACGCCCTTGAGCGACTTGCCCTCCAGGCTCCACGAGCCGGTGTTGGGCTGGTCGAAGCCGGTCAGCAGGTTGAAGAACGTCGTCTTCCCGGCTCCGTTGGGGCCGATCAGCGCGGTGATCGCACCACGCTGGATCTCGACGTGGTCGACGTCGACGGCGGTGAGTCCTCCGAACGTACGCGTGATGTTGTCGGCGACGATGATCGGGTCGGACTTCTTGCTGCCCGGCTCCGTGCTCACCCCGACCAGGCCCGCAGGCCCGGTCTTGCTCGCAACGTCGTTCGTCTCGGTGCTCGTCTGGTCAGTCATGTCAGCGTCCATCGATCGCGATCTCCCTACGGTCGCCGATGATCCCCTGGGGACGGAAGATCATCAGCAGCATGATGGCCAGCCCCAGCATGATGTAGCGGATCACACTGGCCTGGGTGTCGGTCATGATCACCGTCGGGATCCATCCGCCCTTACCGGCAGACTGGCTGAAGAACGAGCCTAGCCCCGCGATCAGGAACCAGAACAGGACCGAGCCGATGACCGGGCCCATCACTCGGCCCGCGCCACCGAGGAGCAGCGCGGCGAAGGCGTAGAAGGTCAGCAGCGTGGAGTAGTCGCTCGGGACGACCGAGGCCTGCTTGAGCGCGAGGAACATGCCGCCCAGACCACCGATGACACCACCGAGGGCGAGGGCCTGCATCTTGTACGCGAACACGTTCTTGCCCAGCGAGCGAACCGCGTCCTCGTCCTCACGGATGGAGCGGAGCACACGGCCCCACGGGCTGCGCATCAGCGCCCACACCAGCAGGCAGCACAGCGCGACCAGGATCCAGCCGACGGTCAGCGACCACAGGTCGCCGCGGCCGAAGGAGATGAACCCCAGGTCGAGGCCGCTGTTGTAGGGGTTGGCCTCCTGGAACGGCCTGGCGTAGCCGTTGAGCCCGTTGGAGCCACCGAAGGTGTCCTTCATCTCCACCGAGCCGAAGACGAACCGCAGCACCTCGGCCGCGGCGATGGTGACGATCGCCAGATAGTCGGCGCGCAGACGCAGAGTCGGCACACCCAGGACCACGGCGAGCAGCAGCGGGGCCACGATCGCCATGACGATACCGAGCCAGAACGGCGCCCCGTAGGTGACCACGGAGACGGCCAGACCATAGGCGCCCACCGCGACGAACCCGGCCTGGCCGAAGTTGAGCAGCCCGGTGTAGCCGAAGTGGATGTTGAGGCCGATGGCGGCCAGGGCGAAGACGATTGCCTGCGGGCCGAGTGCCTGCTGCAACGCTGCCCGGAGAATGTCGAGAATATCCATTGTCTCTCCTACCCGAGCCGCTCTTTACGGCCCAGGATGCCCTGGGGCCGCACCAGCAGGATCACGATCATGATCAGCAGCGGGCCGATCTCCTTGATCGAGGCGGGCACGCCGAACAGCGGTCCGAGCTCGTAGACGAGCCCGATCACCAGCGAGCCGACGAGAGCGCCCCAGATCGTGCCGAGACCACCGAGGGTGACCGCGGCGAGGATGACCAGCAGGATCCGCATGCCCATGAAGCTGTTGACCTGCAGCTGCATCGCGTAGAGCACACCGGACAGCGCGGTCAGCGCGCCACCGATGACCCACGCGTTGGTGATGACCCCGTCGACGCGCAGGCCGGAGGACGCGGCCAGTGCCGGGTTGTCCGAGACCGCACGCATCGCCTTGCCCATCCGGCTTCGGGCCAGCCACAGGCAGACCGCGGTGATCGTGATGATCGCGACGAGCACGATGACCACCTCGCGGTCGGCGAGCGAGAGACCGAAGTAGTACCAGTGCTGCTCACGCTGCTGGCCGTTGTACTGCGACAGCGACCGGGTCGAGGAGCCGTAGAAGTACTGGAACAGGTAGCGCAGGAAGATCGCCAGACCGATCGAGACGATCATCATCGCGATCAGGCCGGTGCCGCGCCGGCGCAGCGGGCCCCACAGCACCTTGTCCTGCACGTAGCCACCCAGGCCACCGAGGATGACCGCGATGATGCCGGCGACGAGCACCGAGACCGAGGCCAGGGCGCCGGTCTTGAAGATCTGGTCGAAGCTCCAGGCCATCAGCGCACCGAAGGTGAGCATCTCACCGTGGGCGAAGTTGGACAGGCCGGTCGTGCCGAAGATCAGCGAGAACCCGAGGGCTGCCAGGCACAGGACCAGGGCGAACACGATGCCCGCGCGCAGGTTCTGGGCGAGGTCCTTGCCGAAGTTCGACTCCTCACCGGCGGTGACGCCGATCGGGAAGATCGCCCGGTTGTTGGGCCCCTGGAAACGTACCTGGACGGTGGCTTCACCCTTGGTGTTCTCGTCGAGGACCGTCCCTTCCGGGAGGGTCTTCTCGTCGAGGGTGACGGTGTACTTCCCGAGCTCCTCGACGACGATGATCGCGACGCCCTTGTCGTCGGTGACGCCCTCGCCGGCCTTCTCGCCGTCCTTGCTGACCTCGAGGGTCACTCCCGGGATCGGTTTCGGATTGCCTTGGGCATCCTTGTTGGCCTCGTCCTGAAGCGTCACCTGGATCGCGGTGGCGTCCGGCGGTGGGGTCTCGGTTGCCTGTGCGGCACCCGGGCTCCCAACCAACAGCACCATCAGCGCACCGATGAGCGCGACGAGGACTCTGTAGAGCCGCTTGCGCACGTGGGTACTCCTGCCTGTGTGTCCTAAAGACGGACCCTGACACCAGCTGAATTCGCTGGTCGGCCGGGTCCGCGCGGGCAGTCTAGGCCGAGATCACCCACGAACAAGCCACAGGTTGACCCTCATCTGAGACCGCAACCGATCTGTGACGTGCCGTTTACACGGATTCAGGTACGTGGCCCGCTGACGCCGTGCTCGATGACGCCCTCGGCGACCTGGCGCATCGACAGCCGCAGGTCCATCGCGGTCTTCTGGATCCACCGGAAAGCGTCCGGCTCGCTCAGCGTCAGACCCTCCTGCAGGATCCCCTTGGCCCGGTCGACCGCCTTGCGGGTCTCCAGCCGGTCGGTCAGACCGGCGACCTCCCGCTCGAGCTGGGCGAGCTCCTGGAAACGGCTCACCGCCAGCTCGATCGCAGGCACCAGGTCAGTGATGTTGAACGGCTTGACGAGGTACGCCATCGCACCCGCGTCGCGGGCTCGCTCCACCAGGTCACGCTGGGAGAACGCGGTCAGCATGACCACCGGGGCGATCCGGTCGCGCGCGATCGCCTCCGCCGCCGCGATCCCGTCGAGCACCGGCATCTTCACATCGAGGATGACCAGGTCGGGTCTGTGCTCGGTGGCGAGCTCGATGGCGGCCTTGCCGTCGCCCGCCTCACCGACGACGTCGTACCCCTCCTCGGTGAGCATCTCCTTGAGGTCCATCCTGATCAGGACCTCGTCCTCCGCGATGACGACCGTACGCCGCGCCTGGCTCTCCGGGGTGCTGCTGGGGTTGCTCTGCGTCACGAGCACAGACTAGGCCATCGGAGGCACCTCCCGGTGCAGTGATTCCGCCCACGGTCCGGTAAGTTGTGCTCTCGCGGTGGCACGTCGCGCCCCGCAAGAGCCCCGGTAGCCCAACGGCAGAGGCCATGTGCTCAAACCACATCCAGTGTCGGTTCGAATCCGACCCGGGGCACCAAATCGCTCGTATGTTCCGCCGAACTGTCGGTGCTTGAGCGCAGACTTTGAGCATGTACGCAGCCAAGGTCCGCGCCGATGCGCTCGCCCTCCTCCGGCGGGGTGACTCGCTGTCGGCCGCAGCGCGTGCGACAGGAGTGGCAAGGTCGACCATCCGCGAGTGGCGGGACCGCGAGCCGCTCGATAGGCCGGGCTCCTGTCCGCGATGCGACGAACTGCCGATCGACCAGGCGGCGTACGCTGCGCTTCTCGGCTTCTACCTGGGTGATGGCCATATCGCGAAGGCCGCCCGCTACTACTTCCTCCGAATCACCTGCGACGTGGCCCACCCACGGATCATCAATGACGTGGTCGATCTGCTCGGTCGGATCCGGCGCGGAGGCAAGGTGTTCATCGTCAAGAAGATCGGCTGCCTCGACATTCAGCTGAACTGGCAGCACTGGCCGTGTCTCTTCCCGCAGCACGGCCCTGGTCGCAAGCACGATCGCGAGATCGTCCTCGCGCCGTGGCAGCAGGAGATCGTGTCAGCCCACCCCGGCCCGTTCCTCCGCGGGCTGTTCCACTCGGACGGATGTCGGGTGAACAACTGGGCGACCCGAGTCGTCGCGGGAGAGAAGAAGCGCTACGAGTACGGCCGATGGCAGTTCGTGAATCATTCCGACGACATCCGCGACCTCTGCACCTGGGCGCTCGATCTGGTCGACATCCCGTGGCGCCAGTCCTCCTGGAAGACCATCAGCGTCTCGCGCCGCGAAGCGGTCGCGGCGCTCGACGCATTGATCGGCCCGAAGAACTAGCCCTTGCGCTCGTAGGCCGGCGCGACCTCGTTGATCGCGTCGCCGATGCGGTGGATGCGCAGGGCGTTGGTGGAGCCGGGGATGCCGGGGGGCGAGCCGGCGATGATGACGACGAGCTCGCCCTCCTCGACACGGCCGAGCTTGAGCAGGTTCTCGTCGACCTGGCGGACCATCTCGTCGGTGTGCTCGACCTCGTCGGTGCGGAAGGTCTCGGTGCCCCAGCTGAGCGCGAGCTGGCTGCGTACGGCATCGGAGGGGGTGAAGGCGAGCAGCGGGATCACACCGCGCAGCCTCGAGAGGCGGCGGGCCGAGTCACCGGAGGTGGTGAAGGCGACCAGGTATTTCGCACCGACCCGGTCGGCGACCTCGGCGGCGGCTTTGGCGATGACACCGGAGCGGGTGTGCGGGTCCCAGTCGATGGGGCTCAGCTCGGCGGCGCGGCTGCCTTCGGAGGAGAACGCGTGGCGCTCGGTGGCGGCGATGATGCGCGCCATGGTCTCGACGGTGTGGATCGGATAGTCCCCCACGCTCGTCTCGGCGGAGAGCATGACCGCGTCGGCACCGTCGAGGACGGCGTTGGCGACGTCGTTGGCCTCGGCGCGGGTGGGCGCCGGGTTGGAGATCATCGAGTCGAGCATCTGGGTGGCGACGATGACCGGCTTGGCGTTGAGGCGGGCGAGCTCGATGATCCGCTTCTGCAGGAACGGGACCTCCTCGAGCGGGCACTCCACGCCAAGGTCACCGCGGGCCACCATGAACATGTCGAACGCGGCGATGACCTCGTCGAGGTTGTCGATCGCCTGCGGCTTCTCGATCTTGGCGATGACCGGGACGACGCGTCCCTCCTCGTCCATGATCTTGCGGACGTCCTCGTAGTCCCGCGCGTTGCGTACGAAGCTGAGCGCGACCATGTCGACGCCGAGCTTGAGCGCGAACCGGAGGTCCTCCTCGTCCTTCTCGGACAGGGCCGGCACGGAGACGGCGACGCCGGGCAGGTTGATGCCCTTGTTGTTCGAGACCGGCCCGCCGACCAGCACCTCGGTGTGGACGTCGGTGTCGTCGACCGCGGTGACCCGCAGGCGCAGCTTGCCGTCGTCGATCAGGATCGGGTCGCCGACCTTCACGTCACCGGGAAGGCCCTTGTACGTCGTCCCGCAGATCTCGTCGTCACCCTGCACGTCGCGGGTGGTGATCGTCCAGGCCTGGCCGCGACGCAACGTCGCGGAGCCTTCCTTGAACCGCTCCAGCCGGATCTTGGGCCCCTGCAGGTCGGCGAAGATGCCAACACTGTGCCCGCTCACGGCGGCCGCCTCCCGCACCAGCGCGTAGTTGCTGGAGTGGTCGTCGTGGGACCCGTGGCTCATGTTCATCCGGGCGACGTCCATGCCTGCGTAGACGAGCTCGCGGATGCGACGCTCCGTCCCGACGGCGGGCCCCAGGGTGCAGACGATCTTCGCTCTTCTCACGGGAGCCCAGACTACCCCTCTGGATCGTTCAAACCAGCACTCGGACCACGTCCTGATCAGGCCGTTCGTTCAATGTTTACGCCTGCGCCGGCGGCTAGCCCCTCCTTGCGGGCCCGGGCAATGGATGGGTGCCACAAACTCCTCGCCACAAGTGTGTACGAACTCCGTCGGATCCTCCGATCCGATGGTTGAGACCCGACTGGCCCGACACCCCCGAAGTGGGGATGCCGGGCCAGTGGTCGGCACGCCGTTGTGCCTCGGGGTCTCAGCCTCAGACCATCAGCTGCCGGTCCGTCGGGCGGATCGGCGCGGGCAGGTTGGTCGAGCCGGTGAGGTAGGTGTCGACGGCGGCCGCGGCGGCGCGGCCCTCGGCGATCGCCCACACGATCAGCGACTGTCCGCGACCCGCGTCGCCGGCGACGTACACGCCGGGGACGGAGGTGGCGAAGGAGTCGTCACGGGCGACGTTGCCCCGAGCGTCGTACTCCACACCCAGCTGGCTGAGGAGGCCGTCCTTCTCCGGGCCGGTGAAGCCCATCGCCAGCAGCACCAGGTCGGCGGGGATCTCCTTCTCGGTCCCCTCCTTCTCGGTCAGCTTGCCGTCGATGAACTCGACCTCGACCAGCTTCAGAGCGCGTACGCGACCGTCCTCGGTGCCGAGGAACTCCTTGGTGGAGACCGCGTAGACCCGCTCGCCACCCTCCTCGTGCGCGGAGGCGACCCGGTAGGTCATCGGGTACGTCGGCCACGGCTGAGCGTCGGGGCGCTCCTCCGGCGGACGCGGCATGATCTCCAGCTGGGTGATCGACTCCGCGCCCTGGCGGATCGCGGTGCCGAGGCAGTCGGCGCCGGTGTCACCGCCACCGATGATGACCACGTGCTTGCCCTCGGCCAGGATCTGGTCGGGGACCGCCTCGCCGAGCGAGGCCCGGTTGGACTGCGGCAGGTAGTCCATCGCCTGGTGGATCCCGTCGAGCTCACGCCCGGGGACCGGCAGGTCGCGGCCGACAGTCGAGCCGTTGGCCAGCACGATGGCGTCGTAGCGGTCCCGGAGCTGCGCACCGGTGATGTCGGTGCCGACGTCGACGCCGGGACGGAAGACCGTGCCCTCGCGGCGCATCTGCGCCAGGCGCTGGTCGACCTGCGACTTCTCCATCTTGAACTCAGGGATGCCGTAGCGCAGCAGCCCGCCGATCTTGTCGGCCCGCTCGTAGACGGCCACGGTGTGGCCCGACCGGGTGAGCTGCTGGGCGGCGGCCAGGCCCGCGGGGCCGGAGCCGATGACGGCGACCGCCTTGCCGGAGAGCCACTCGGGCGGCTGCGGCTTGACGTGGCCCGCGTCCCAGGCCTTGTCGATGATCGCGACCTCGATGTTCTTGATGGTCACCGCGGGCTGGTTGATGCCCAGCACGCAGGCGGCCTCGCACGGAGCCGGGCAGAGGCGACCGGTGAACTCGGGGAAGTTGTTGGTCGCGTGCAGACGCTCCGAGGCGCCCTCCCAGTCGTTGCGCCAGACCAGGTCGTTCCACTCGGGGATGATGTTGCCGAGCGGGCAGCCCTGGTGGCAGAACGGGATGCCGCAGTCCATGCAGCGCGAGGCCTGGGTGTTGATGATCGGCAGCAGGGTCTTGCCGATCTTGCCCGGGTAGACCTCGTGCCAGTCCTTGACCCGCTCGTCGACGGGACGACGGGTCGCGACCTCGCGACCGTTCTTCAGAAAACCCTTCGGGTCAGCCATGGAGGACCTCCATAATCCGCTGCGCTGCCTCGTCCTCGTCGAGACCCTCCTCGAGGGCCTCCTCCTGGGCTTCGAGCACGCGCTTGTAGTCACTGGGCATGACCTGCGTGAAGCGGGTCAGAGAATTGGGCCAGTCGGCCAGGAGCGCCTCGGCGACGGCCGAGCCGGTCTCCTCGAGGTGGTCGCGGACCAGCTGCTCGAGCTCGGCTGCGTACTTCTCGTCCACCGGGGTGGCATCGTCCAGCTCGCTGTTGAGGCGCTGCTCCTCGAAGTCGAGGACCCAGGCGACGCCACCGGACATACCGGCGGCGAAGTTGCGGCCGGTCGGACCGAGCACGACGACACGACCACCGGTCATGTATTCGCAGCCGTGGTCGCCGACACCCTCGGTGACGATGCTGGCACCCGAGTTGCGGACCGCGGCCCGCTCCCCCACGCCACCGCGGATGTGGATCCGCCCGCTGGTGGCGCCGTAGGCCAGCGTGTTGCCGGCGATGATGTGCTCCTCGGCCCGGAACCCAGCCGTACGCTCCGGGCGGATGACCACCCGGCCACCGGAGAGGCCCTTGCCGACGTAGTCGTTGGCGTCGCCCTCCAGGCGCAGCGTCAGGCCGCTCGGGATGAACGCCCCGAAGGACTGGCCGGCCGACCCGGTGAAGGTGATGTCGATCGTGCCTTCGGGCAGGCCCGCGCCGCGGTAGCGCTTGGTGATCTCGTGACCGAGGATCGTGCCGACGGTGCGGTTGACGTTGCGGATCGGCAGCTGGGCGCGTACGGGCTCGCCGCGCTCGAGCGCCGGCGCCGCGAGCGGCAGCAGCTCGTTGACGTCGAGCGACTTCTCCAGACCGTGGTCCTGGCCCTTGGTGTTGTAGAGGGCCTGGTCGGAGAACTGCTGCGGCGACTCCACGCGGGTGAAGATCGGCGACAGGTCGAGCCCGGAGGCCTTCCAGTGGTCGATCGCGTCGCGGGCGTCGAGCGCCTCGGCGTGGCCGACGGCCTCGTCGATGCTCCGGAAGCCGAGCTCGGCGAGGAGCTCGCGGACCTCCTCGGCGATGTAGCGCATGAAGTTGACGACGTACTCCGCCTTGCCGGTGAACCGCTCCCGAAGGACCGGGTTCTGGGTGGCGACGCCGACGGGGCAGGTGTCGAGGTGGCAGACCCGCATCATCACGCAGCCGGAGACGACCAGCGGCGCGGTGGCGAAGCCGAACTCCTCGGCGCCGAGCAGCGCGGCGATGACCACGTCGCGACCGGTCTTGAGCTGACCGTCGGTCTGCACCACGATTCGGTCGCGCAGCCCGTTGAGGAGCAGCGTCTGCTGCGCCTCGGCGAGGCCGAGCTCCCAGGGACCGCCGGCGTGCTTGAGCGAGGTCAGCGGGGAGGCACCGGTGCCGCCGTCGTGACCGGAGATCAGGACCACGTCGGCGTGGGCCTTGGAGACACCCGCGGCGACGGTGCCGACGCCGACCTCGGCCACGAGCTTCACGTGGACGCGAGCGCTCGGGTTGGCGTTCTTGAGGTCGTGGATCAGCTGAGCCAGGTCCTCGATGGAGTAGATGTCGTGGTGCGGAGGCGGCGAGATGAGACCCACGCCCGGCGTCGAGTGACGCGTCTTGGCCACCCACGGGTAGACCTTGTGGCCGGGAAGCTGGCCGCCCTCACCGGGCTTGGCGCCCTGGGCCATCTTGATCTGGATGTCGTCGGCGTTGGTCAGGTATTCGCTGGTGACGCCGAAGCGTCCCGAGGCCACCTGCTTGATCGACGAGCGACGCTTCGGGTCGTAGAGACGATCCGGGTCCTCGCCGCCCTCGCCGGTGTTGGACTTGCCGCCGAGGATGTTCATCGCGACGGCGAGCGTCTCGTGAGCCTCCTTGGAGATCGAGCCGTACGACATCGCGCCGGTCGAGAAGCGCTTGACGATCGCCTCGACGGACTCGACCTCGTCGATCGAGATCTTCTGGCGACCGAGCTCCTCGGCGCTCTTGAGCTTGAAGAGCCCGCGCAGCGTCATCAGTCGCTCGGACTGCTCGTTGACGCGGTCGGTGTACTGCTTGAAGACGTCGTAGCGGCCGCTGCGGGTGGCGTGCTGGAGCCGGAAGACGGTCTCCGGGTCGAACAGGTGCGGCTCACCCTCGCGGCGCCATTGGTACTCGCCGCCGATGGGCAGCGCGCGGTGGGCGTTGGCGACGCCGTCGCGCGGGTAGGCGGTGGCGTGCCGCTTCGCGACCTCCTCGGCGATCACGTCGAGGCCGATGCCGCCGAGCTTGGAGGTGGTGCCGGTGAAGTAGCGGTCCACGACCTCCTTCGACAGGCCGACGGCCTCGAAGATCTGGGCGCCGGTGTAGGAGGCGACCGTGGAGACGCCGATCTTCGACATCACCTTGAGGACACCCTTGCCGAGCGCCTTGATCGTGTTGGCCATCGCCTTCTCGGCGTCCGCCTTCACGTAGTAGCCCTCGTAGGCGAGGTCCTCGACGGACTCGACCGCCAGGTAGGGGTTGACCGCGGCGGCGCCGTAGCCGATCAGCAGGGCGACGTGGTGGACCTCGCGTACGTCTCCGGCCTCGATCAGCAGGCCGACCTGCGAGCGGGTGCGCTCGCGGACCAGGTGATGGTGGACGGCGCCGGTCAGGAGCAGCGACGGGATCGGCGCCATCTCCTGGGTGGAGTGGCGGTCGGAGAGGACGATGATGCGGGCACCGTCCTCGATCGCCTGGGAGACCTCGGCGGCGATCTCGTCCAGGCGCGCCTGCAGGGCCTCGGCCCCGCCGTCGACCTCGTAGAGGCCGCGGACGATGTGGACCTGGAAGCCCGGCATGTCGCCGTCACGGTTGATGTGACGGATCTTGGCCAGGTCGTCGTTGGAGATGACCGGGAACGGCAGCACGATCTGACGACACGAGGCCGGACCCGGGTTGAGCAGGTTGGACTCGGCGCCGATGGTGCCGTTGAGGCTGGTGACGAGCTCCTCGCGGATCGCGTCCAGCGGCGGGTTGGTGACCTGCGCGAAGAGCTGGGCGAAGTAGTCGAACAGCATCCGCGGCTTGTCGCTCAGCGCCGCGATCGGGCTGTCGGTGCCCATCGAGCCGATCGACTCGGCGCCGGTGTTGGCCATCGGCGCGAGCAGGATCCGAAGCTCCTCCTCGGTGTAGCCGAAGACCTGCTGGCGGCGGGTCACGCTCGCGTGGGTGTGGACGATGTGCTCGCGCTCGGGGATGTCGTCGAGGCGTACGAGACCGGCGTGGAGCCACTCGTCGTAGGGGTGCTCGGCGGCGAGCTCGGACTTGATCTCGTCGTCCTCGATGATGCGGTGCTCCGCGGTGTCGACGAGGAACATCTTGCCCGGCTGGACGCGGCCCTTGCGGACCACGGTGGCGGGGTCGATGTCGTCGAGCACACCGGCCTCGGAGCCGAGCACGACCAGGCCGTCCTCGGTGACCCAGTAACGGGAGGGACGCAGGCCGTTGCGGTCGAGGACCGCGCCGATCTGGGTGCCGTCGGTGAAGACGACCGACGCGGGACCGTCCCAGGGCTCCATCAGCGAGGAGTGGAACTCGTAGAACGCCTTGCGGGCGGGGTCCATCTCCTCGTGCTTCTCCCACGCCTCCGGGATCATCATCAGCATGGCGTGCGGCAGGCTGCGGCCGGCCAGGTGGAGGAGCTCGAGGACCTCGTCGAAGGAGGCCGAGTCGGAGGCGCCCTCGGTGCAGATCGGGAAGAGCCGCTCGAGGTCGCCGGGGATGAGCTCGGAGGCGAGCAGCGACTCGCGAGCCTTCATCCAGTTGCGGTTGCCCATGACGGTGTTGATCTCGCCGTTGTGGGCGATGAACCGGAACGGGTGGCTCAGCGGCCAGCTCGGGAAGGTGTTGGTCGAGAACCGGCTGTGGACGACGGCGATCGCGGAGGCGACCCGCTCGTCGACCAGGTCGGGGAAGACCTCGGCCAGCTGGGGCGTGGTGAGCATGCCCTTGTAGACGATGGTGCGGCTCGACAGCGACGGGAAGTAGACGTCGGTCTCCCTCTCCGCGCGCTTGCGCAGGCAGAAGGAGAGCCGCTCCAGGGCCAGGCCAGTGACGCGCTGCTTGGCGCCGGCGACGAAGAGCTGACGGAAGGTCGGCATGACCGCCTTCGCGGTGGCGCCGAGGGAGTCGGGGTTGACCGGTACGTCACGCCATCCGAGGACCTCGAGGCCCTCCTCGGTCGCGATCTCCTCGACCATCTTCACGGTGCGCTCGACCTGGTCGGCCTCGCCGGGGATGAAGGCGGTGCCGACGGCGTAGGCACGCTCGGCCGGAAGGTCGAAGTCGACGACCTCACGCAGGAAGGCGTCGGGGACCTGGAGCAGGATCCCGGCGCCGTCGCCAGAGTTGGTCTCGGCGCCGGCGGCGCCGCGGTGGTCGAGATTCACCAGGGCACGGATGCCCTGCTTCACGATGTCGTGGCTGGCCACGCCGGTCAGCGTCGCAACCATGGCGACGCCGCAGGCGTCCTTCTCGAACCGAGGGTCGTAAAGGCCCTGGGGGGATGGATACGAGTGCTCGTACGGCACCGGGATCTCCCGTCTGTCCGGGCTCAGGCACGCACCGACCGACGCAGCCCAATAGCCCCGGTTCTCTGACTCTGCTTCGAGTCGAGTCCGGAGCGGGGGATGTCTGCGACGAGTGCGCGCGCCCTTGCGGGGATGAAACTGGCAATCTGCAGGGGACAGCGTTGGCCCGCGCGAGTGCGGCTAGGTTACCACTGTGTCACGCGTAGGTTGCGAACGAGGGTCGATCCGCGGACACCCTCCCGCCAGGCGCTACGTTGCGCCTAATATCTGCGCCTGATCAGGCCTTTGTCGAGGATTCCTCGTCGTCGGTCCCGTTGTCGGCAGCGTCGCCGTCAGTGTCTACGGCGGGTTCGTTCTCGGTGTCGTTGTCGATGTCGTTCGCCGGGGCCTTGGCAGGATCGCTGTAGACCTCCTCCTCGAGGGTACCCCGGCCGGTGAAGGTGGCGTACGCCCACCACGCGGCCGCGAGCACGAACAGGATGATCGACATCCACTCGCTCCAGCGCAGGCCGAGCACGTTGACCAGCTGCACGTTGTCGATGCGCAGGGTCTCGATCATGCCGCGACCGAGGCAGTAGGCCATCACGTAGAGAGCGACCACGCGGCCGCCACCGAGGCGCAGCTTCTTCTGCAGGTAGACGATCACGAAGAAGGCGAGGATGTCCCAGCAGAACTCGTAGAGGAACGTCGGGTGGAACGTGGTGCCGACCGGGAACTGGCTGGGACCGTCGGGGTAGAACGACGGGTCGATCTCCAGGCCCCAGGGCAGGTCGGTGGGCCTGCCGAAGAGCTCCTGGTTGAACCAGTTGCCCCATCGGCCGATGCCCATCGCGAGCAGGCAGGTCGGGGCGATCGTGTCCAGCAGCGGGACGATCTTGATCCCCTTCTGCTTCGCGCCGATGATCGCGCCCACGGCGCCGAGCGCGATCGCGCCCCACACGCCGAGCCCGCCGCGCCAGATGTAGAGCGCCTCGATCGGGTTGGCACCGTCGCCGAAGTAGAGCTGCCAGTCGGTCATGACGTGGTAGATCCGGCCGCCAACCAGGCCGAACGGCACCGCCCACAGCGCGATGTCCTGGATGTCGCCGGCGCGGCCGCCGCGCGCCTGCCAGCGCCGCTCGGAGACCCAGACGGCGACGATGATGCCGAGGATGATCGCGAAGGCGTAGCCGCGCAACGGGACCGGCCCGAGCCAGAGCACGCCTTCGGCGGGGCTGGGGATGGACATCGGGAGGATCATGCGGGGCCCTTCTTGGCTACTTCTGAGTGAGAAGGCGGTGGATGTCGTCGGCGAACTGCTTGGGAGAGGTGTTCATCGACCACACCACGCTGGCCTGTCCCTGGGAGACGGCGGAGACGTGGGTGTCGTGGACCCCGAGATCGTAGCCCCCACTGGGTAGCCGGTCGGCCTCCCCTATGTAGAGCCGCATCGACTCGGCCAGGGTGACGATGTCCTTCAGGTCACCGGTGAGGCCGATGAAGTCCTCGTCGTAGCGGTCCAGATACTTCTCGAGCACCTTCGTCGTGTCGCGCGCCGGGTCGGTGGTCACGAAGATCACCTCCACCTTCTTGCGGTCGGCGTCGTCGAGGCGGGTCAGCGCCGCGGTCAGGCTCGACATCACCAGCGGGCACTCGTCGGGGCACTGGGTGTAGCCGTAGAAGACCAGCGTCAGCGGCTTGTCGGCATCGGTGGCCAGCGAGAACGGCTCGCCGTCGGTGTCGGTCAGCGCGGTGTCGGAGAGCTGGTAGGGAGTGTGCTCCTGGCCGGTCATCGCCGAGGCCGGCTTCTGGCCGGTCCCGGCGGCGCCACAGCCGCTGAGCACTCCGATGAGGACGAGCAGGACAGGAAGAGCGAGGAACCTCAACGCGCGCGGACTCCCGCGGCCAGGTCCTCGGTCAGGCTCGCCAGCGCCTTGAGCGCCGCCTGCTCGTCGGAGCGGTTGTCCAGCAGCGTACGCACGAAGGCGGAGCCGACGATGACCCCGTCGGCGTACGCAGCCATCTCGGCCGCCTGGGCACCGTTGCTGACCCCGAGGCCGACGCCGACGGGCAGGTCGGTGGTCTTCTTGGTGCGGGCGACCAGCGGGGCGGCCAGGTCGGAGGTCTTGGCGCGGGCGCCGGTGACCCCCATGACGGCGGTGGCGTAGACGAAGCCGCGGCACTGGGCCGTGGTCATCGCGATCCGCTCGTCGGTGCTGCTCGGCGCGACCAGGAAGACCTTGTCGAGGTTGCGGGCGTCGGCGGCCTCGATCCACTCCGGCGCGAAGTCGGGGGTGATGTCGGGCGTGATCAGGCCCGCGCCGCCAGCATCCTGCAGCTGCTGGGCGAACCGGTCCACGCCACGGCGCTCGATCGGGTTCCAGCTGGTCATCACCAGGGTCGGCACCCCGGTCGCGGCCACGGCCTCGACGGCGCGGAACACGTCGTCGACACGTACGCCGCCGTCGAGCGCCTGCTGTACCGCGTCCTGGATGGTGGGGCCGTCCATGACCGGGTCGGAGTAGGGCAGGCCGATCTCGATGATGTCGCAGCCGGCCTCGACCATCGTCGTCAGCGCCTCGATCGAGCCGTCGACCGTGGGGAAGCCCGCCGGGAGGTAGCCGACCAGGGCGGCGCGGTTCTCCGCCTTCGCCTTCGCGAACGCTTCCGACGTACTCACTTTGCGTCTCCCAGTCCGAAGTATTCGATGGCCGTGCCCATGTCCTTGTCGCCGCGACCGGACAGGTTGATCAGGATCGTGGCGCCCTCGCCGTGACGCTCCTTGATCTCCGGCGCGATCTTGATGGCGCCGGCGATCGCGTGGGCCGACTCGATCGCCGGGATGATGCCCTCCGAGCGCGACAGCAGCGCGAAGGCGTCCATCGCCTCCTTGTCGGTGATCGAGGTGTAAGAGGCGCGGCCGGACTTGGCCAGCCAGGCGTGCTGCGGGCCGACCCCGGGGTAGTCGAGACCTGCGGAGATCGAGTGGGACTCGATGGTCTGGCCGTCCTCGTCCTGGAGCACGTAGGTGCGAGCGCCGTGGAGCACGCCCGGGTCGTTGGCCTGGATGGTGGCGGCGTGGCGGCCGGTCTCGAAGCCGTCTCCCCCGGCCTCGAAGCCGTGGATCTCGACGTCCTTGTCGTCCAGGAACGCGGTGAAGATGCCGATGGCGTTGGAGCCACCGCCGACCGCGGCGAGGACGGCGTTCGGGAGGCCCCCGAACTGCTCGAGGGACTGTGCCCGGGCCTCGTCGCCGATGCCGCGCACGATGTCCCTGACCAGCGTCGGGAACGGGTGCGGCCCGGCGGCGGTGCCGAACAGGTAGGCGGTGTGGTCGACGCTGGCGACCCAGTCGCGCAGCGCCTCGTTGATCGCGTCCTTGAGGGTGCCGCTGCCGGAGGGCACCGGGACGACCTCGGCGCCGAGCAGCCGCATCCGAGCCACGTTGAGCGCCTGGCGGTCGGTGTCGACCTTGCCCATGTAGACGGTGCAGTCGAGACCGAAGTAGGCGGCTGCGGTCGCGGAGGCGACCCCGTGCTGGCCGGCGCCGGTCTCGGCGATGACGCGGGTCTTGCCCATTCGCTTGGTCAGCAGCGCCTGGCCGAGCACGTTGCGGATCTTGTGGGCGCCGGTGTGGTTGAGGTCCTCGCGCTTGAGGAGGACGCGTACGCCGAGCTGCTCGGAGAGCCGGGTCGCGTGGTAGAGCGGGCTCGGCAGGTTGGCGTAGTCACGCAGGATCGCGTCGAACTCGGCCACGAACTCCGGGTCGGCCTTCGCCTTCTGCCAGGCGTCGTCGAGCTCGATGAGCGCCTTCATCAGCGCCTCGGGCATGAAACGGCCGCCGAATCCCTCGGCCTCGCCACCGAACCAGCCGAACTCGTCGGCGTCGTAGCTCGTCGTTTCGTGGATGTGAGTTGTCATGGCTGGTCCTAGCCTTGGATTCCGGTGAACTCGGCGACCGTGCCTTGCGGGTCGCCATGCTTGACCAGCGCCTCGCCGACCAGGACCGCGCGGGCCCCTTCGGAGACGTGGCGCTTGACGTCGGTGGCGGTGAAGATGCCCGACTCGGCGACCTTCACCCGGTCCTCGGGGATGAGCGGCGCGAGTCGTCCGAAGACGTCCTGGTCGATCTCCAGGGTCTTCAGGTTGCGGGCGTTGACGCCGATCAGCTCGGCGCCGAGGTCGACCGCGCGGGCGACCTCAGCCTCGTCGTGGGTCTCGACCAGCACGGTCAGCCCCAGCTCACGGGCCTGGTCGTAGAGGCTGCGCAGCGTGTCGTCGTCCAGCGCGGCCACGATCAGCAGCGCCAGGTCGGCTCCGGCTGCCCTGGCCTCCAGCAGCTGGTAGGGCTCGACGATGAAGTCCTTGCGCAGGATCGGGGTGTCGACGGCCGCGCGGACCGCGCGCAGGTCGGCGAGGGACCCGCCGAAGCGGCGTTCCTCGGTGAGCACCGAGATCGCGGCGGCACCGCCGGCGGCGTACTTCTGGGCCAGCTCGGCCGGGTCCGGGATGTCGGCCAGGGCGCCCTTGGAGGGGCTCTTCCGCTTCACCTCGGCGATCACGCTGCTGCCCGCCGCACGGAAGTGCGGCATCGGGTCGCGAGGCGCGTCGACGTCGGCCAGCCGGGCCCGCAGATCCGCCTCGGACACCGTCGCCTGGCGCTGCGCCAGGTCCAGACGTACGCCGTCGATGATCTTTTCGAGCACCGACATGTTTAAACCTCTCGTTTCCGGGTATGACCCACGTGCAAAGCCTCTCACCCGAACCGTGACACGCCCGATTTGGCGCCACAGTGCGGGCGGGAAACGTTAAGTTTCTTCCATCTCTACCCAACTCGCCTGACTTTGGAGGTCAGACACACATGAGCTACGGAACTCCTCCGCCGCCGCCCCCGTACGGTTCGCCGGCACCCGGGCAGCCCGGTCAGCCTGCGGGCAACAACAAGAAGGCGATCTGGGCACTTGTCCTCGGCATCCTTGGCTGTATCTGCTGCGGAATCTTCACCGGTATCCCGGCGATCATCCTCGGCAAGATGGCCCAGAACGAGATCGACGCCTCCGGCGGCGCGCAGGGCGGGCGTGGCATGGCCACCGCCGGCTTCATCCTCGGCATCGTCGCCATCGTTCTGTTCGTCATCGGCGTCATCCTGAACCTGTCCGGTGCGCTCGACTTCAGCGGCAGCACCACCACGTACTGAGCTCAGTCCGTCTGAGCTCGGCTCTTGAAATCAGCGAGGCCCCCGGCGAATCCGCCGGGGGCCTCGCTGTCTCACAGGCTCAGTGTGACTCGACGTTGAAGCCGAGCTTGGCGAGCACGATGAAGAGCAGGCCACCCGCGACGGTGACGGCCACGCCGACCCAGAAGACGAACCAGCTGATCGGGTCGAGCATCATGGCGACGCTGCCGATGAGGAAGCCGAGGAGGCCGACCGCGACTGCGATCCAGGCTGCCGGGGTGTTGCCGTGGCTGGCGGACATGCGATGCTCCTCTACGAGTTCACTTTGCTTGGCTGCAGTGTATTCATTGATCCCCGGATGTCGGGTCCCGACCCTCGTCCAACGACTTCCAGACGTCGATCGTGGACTGCTCCTCCAGCGGTTTCTGCTCCGGCGACGCTGCGGCCGGGGCGTCGTACCTGCGGCCCATCTCGGGCCATGAAGGAGCCAGACGTACGGCGGCGACGGCCGCTGCGACGGTCACGACCGCGCCGATGAGCGCGAGGTAGGGCCAGGGGGTGGTGGTGTGCTCGGTCTCACCCCAGACGACTTCGGAGTCGATCGCCCGGCCGAGCGCGTCGATCCCGGCATGGCCGAAGAAGGTGACGATCACGCCGATCCCGGCCAGGCCGGCGAGGGCGGCGACCAGGCGGCGTACGAGACCTCGGGTGACCAGGACCACGCCCCAGGCCGCGAGGGCGACCAGGGCCAGGCCGGTGGTGGCCGGGGAGTCGTTGAGGTCGGCCGGCATCTGCGCCGGGGCCGTCACCTTCACCCACTCGTTGGAGCCCGCCCACGCGGCCAGGGCCGCGCCGGCGAGGCCGGCGGTGATGGTGGGACCGAAAGCGGCCTTCACGAGATCAGGCCGGCGTCGAAGCAGGTGTGGTCGCCGGTGTGGCAGGCCGGGCCCTCCTGGTCGACCTTGAGCAGGATCGTGTCGCCGTCGCAGTCCAGGCGCACCTCCTTGACGTACTGCCGGTGGCCGGAGGTCTCCCCCTTGACCCAGTACTCCTGCCGGCTGCGGGACCAGTAGGTCGCCCGGCCCGTCGCGAGCGTGCGCGCGAGGGCCTCGTCGTCCATGTAGCCGAGCATCAGCACCTCGCCGGTGTCATGCTGCTGAGCCACGGCGGGCACCAGCCCGTCGGGGTTGCGCTTGAGGCGGTCGGCGATATCGGAGGGGAGTACGCCGCTCGAAGGTCCAGTAGTCACAGCTCCAGTATCCCGCCGGGCAACAGTACGGACACAACCGGCATGTCGCGGCCCTTATCGGGCGCCCTTGAAGCCCCGTGCTGCCAGACTCTCCCGGTCATCGGGGCCGGTCTCGGTAAGGCCCTGTCAGCCGACTCTTCGAGTCGACTATTCAAACTGGAGAACACCGCACCATGGCTAACCCCACCCCGCAGCCGGCCCCGGCGAAGCAGACCGACACCAGCGCCCTCGTGATCGGCATCCTGGTCACGCTCTTCTGCTGCCTGCCCTTCGGCATCGTCTCGATCGTCAAGGCCGTCCAGGGTGACGCCGAGGGCGCCAAGAAGTGGGGCATCATCGGCGCCATCACCGGCGTCGTCGTGATCGTCCTCTACATCATCGCCTCGGTCGTCCTCGGCGTCGGCATGGCCGCCCAGTCGGGGACCATGTGACCACACCCTCACGGGTGCGCGCGGGGCTCGTCCCACTGGCCGTCGTGGCCGGCGGGGCGGGCCTCGCGGCCGTCTTCGCCACATCTCCCGGGCTCGTCGCCTACGTTCCGCCGTGCCCGATCCACGCTCTGACCGGCATCGACTGCCCCGGCTGCGGGATGACGCGCGGCACGATGTCGCTCCTGTCGGGTGACGTCGCCGGCGCGATCGGCCACAACGCGCTGATGTTCCTGCTCGGCGTGCCGCTGCTCGCGCTGCTCTGGTTCTTCTGGCTCCGCGGCCGCGTCGGCGGCCCTCCCGCTCCCGGATGGGCCCGCTCACGCACCGCGCTCTACGCCTGGCTGGCGCTGACCGTCGCCTTCACGGTCTTCCGCAACCTTCCCTGGGCTCCGTTCACCGTGCTGGCGGCCTGATCAGCTGCCCTGCTGGGCAACCCAGGAGGCGTGCAGGCGGGCGTACGTCGAGCCTGCCTGCGCCACCAGCTCGCTGTGCGGGCCACGCTGGGCGAGGTGTCCGGCGTCGACCACGATCACCTCGTCGGCCGCCTCGGCGGTGGAGAGCCGGTGGGCGATGGTGACCGCCGTGCGGCCGCTCATCAGGCGCTCCAGGGCCCGGTTGATCCGCATCTCCAGACGCGGGTCGACCGCAGAGGTGGCCTCGTCGAGGACGAGCAGGTCGGGATCGGCGAGCTGGGCCCGCAGGAGTGCCACGAGCTGCCGTTCGCCGGCCGAGAGCGACTCGCCGCGCTGCCCGACGTTGGTGCGGACGCCGTCGGGGAGACCGGCCAGCCAGTCCCCCAGGCCGAGCACCCGGGCGGCCTCCTCGATCTCCCCGTCGGTCGCGTCCAGCCGCCCGTAACGGACGTTGTCGGCAAGCGTCGAGTCGAAGAGGAAGCCCTCCTGCGGGACGAGCACGACGCTGGTGCGCAGCGAGGCGTTGCCGATCTCGCGTACGTCGACGCCGTCAAGACGCACCCGGCCGTCGGTCACGTCCATCACCCGGGTGAGCAGCTTCGCGATCGTCGACTTCCCCGAGCCGGTCTCGCCGACCACGGCGACGCGGCGGCCGGGCGCGATGTCGAAGGAGATGTCGTGGAGGACCGGACGACCACCGGGGTATGCGAAGGTGACCGCGTCGAACTCGATAGAGAGCGGTCCGCGGGGCAGGACCGCACCGGCCGCGCCCGGGTCGACCAGGTCGGCGGGCGTGTCCAGGATCCCGATCGTGCGCCGCCAGGAGGCGATCGCGTTCTGCGCGTCGGTGAGGATCTGCGTACCCATCTGGACCGGGCCCACGAACAGCGTCACCAGGAACGCGAAGGCCAGGATCTCGCCGACGCTCAGCTCCCCGCCGCTGCCCCGGTAGCCGAGCGCCAGCAGGACGCCGCCGACGATCACACCGGCGTTGGCGAGACCGCCGGAGAGACCGCCGAGGCTGAAGAAGACCGAGGTGTAGGCCTGCGCCTTGATCTGGGCGGCGCTGGTGGCGTCGATCTCGCGATCGATGCGCTCCTGGGTGCGGTCCTCGACCGCGTACGCCTTCACGACGGCTGCGCCGACGACCGGCTCGGAGACCGCGGAGAGCATCTTGGCGACCTGGCGGCGGGAGAGCGTGTAGGCCGCGGACAGCTTGCGCTGGAAGAACCGCAGGCTCAGGAAGAGCGGGCCGAAGCAGAGCCACACCAGGATCGCGAGCTGCCAGGAGTAGATCACCATCACGACGGTGGCGATCAGCATCTGCCCGATGCTGACGATGAAGAGCAGGCCGCCGAAGACGATGAACTGGCTGACCTGGTCGACGTCGCTGGTCACCCGCGAGACCAGCGCCCCGCGGTGTTCGGTCGACTGGGTGAGCATCGGCAGGTCGTGGACGTGACGGAAGGCTTTCGTACGCAGCGTCGCCAGGCCCCGCTCGGCGGCGGTGAAGAGCCGGCTGGTCATCTTGAACGACGCCCAGCCGGTGACGGCGATGGCGACCACCGCGATGAGGCCGGCGCGCAGGACGTACCCGAGGTCGGGGCCGTCGGGACCGCTCAGGCCGTTGTCGAGGGTCTGCTGGACGACGACAGGCACGACGACCTGGCCGACGCTCGCCAGCACGGCCAGCGCGAAGGTGCCACGGATGCCCTCGACCAGCTCCGGGGAGTGCTTGATGCCCCGGCGGATGGTCTCGATCGCGCCGAGCTCCTCGCCGCTGCCGACCCGGGTCTCGGGCTCGAGGGTGGCGGTCACTGGACGGTCTCCGGGGTCTCGTAGGCGTTCACCAGGCGGGCGTAGGACTCGTCGCGGGCGAGCAGCTCGGTGTGGGTGCCGCGGTCGCGGATGCGACCGTCCTCGAGGTGCACGACCTCGTCGGCGAGCGCGATGGTGGCCTTGCGGTAGGCGACCACGACGAGGCTGGTGTCGCCGGCACCGTCACGCAGTGCGGCGAGGATGCGCTGCTCGACCTCGGGGTCGACCGCCGAGGTCGCGTCGTCGAGGATCAGGAGTCGTGGGCGGCGTACGAGCGCTCGGGCCAGGGCGAGACGCTGGCGCTGCCCACCGGAGAGGCTCGCGCCGCGTTCGCCGAGGGTGGTGTCGAGGCCCTTGGGCAGCGCGGTGACGAAGCCGTCGGCCTGGGCCGCCTTGAGCGCGGACCAGACCTCGTCGTCGGTGAGGTCAGCACCGAGAGTGACGTTGCCGCGTACGGAGTCGTCGAAGACGAAGGCCGTCTGCGGCACCAGCGCCGCCACCCGGGCCCACTCCCCCGCGTCCAGGTCGCGCAGATCGGTGCCGTCGAGGGTGATCCGGCCAGCCTCCGGGTCGACCAACCGCGCGAGCAGCATGGTCAGGGTGCTCTTGCCGGCAGCCGTCTCGCCGACGATCGCGACCGTACGCCCCGGCTCGACCTCGAAGTCGACACCGTCGAGGAGCGTCGGGCCATCGGCGTACGCGTAGGAGATGCCGTCGACCCGGACGCGGGCACCGGTCGGCTCGCGGCTGGTCTTCGCGGTGCCGTAGGCCAGGCGTCCGGTCGCGTTCAGCACCTGCTGGACCCGCCGGTAGCCGACCACGCTGCGCGGGAACTCCCCGAGCAGCCATCCGAAGGAGCGGATCGGGAAGGCGACGATGGTGAGCAGGAAGCCGATCTGGACGACGTCACCGGGCGCGGCGGCACCACTGGAGACGCGGCCGACGCCGACGGCCAGGACGGCGAGGACGCCGATGTTTGGCAGCGCGGCCAGGATCGGGTCGAAGGCAGCGCGGAGCCGGCCGGCGTGGATGTTGACGTCGCGCAGCTCCTGGGCCTTGTCCTGGAAGCGGGTGGTCTCCTCCGCCTCGCGGCCGAGTGTCTTGACGACGAGGGCGCCGTCGAAGGACTCGTGGGCGATCCCGGAGAGCTCCGCGCGCAGCTGCTGGGCGCGGGTCATCAGTGGTGAGGAGAAGCGCTGGAAGACCAGGTTGGCGACGACGACCGCTGGAAACACGAGGATCGCGACCGAGGCCAGCACGACGTCGGTCCAGAACATCTGCCCGATCGCGATCACCATCATCGCGAGCGTCCCGACGGCCATCGGCAGCGGCGCGATCGGCGCCCAGGAAGCCTCGACGTCGGAGTTGGCGTTCGAGAGCAGCTGGCCGGTCGGGTGCCGGTGGTGCCAGGCGAGCGGGAGCGCGAGGTATTGGCGGGTGACCGCGCGGCGCGAATGCGCCTGCATGCGGTACTGCATCACCCCGGCGCCCAGCCGCCGCGCCACCACCCCGACCGCCCGCAGGATCGCCACACCGACGAAGAGGCCGATTACGGCCCACAGCCAGCCGGCGCCGATCTCGCCGTCGCGCAGCGCCGGCACCAGGACGTGGTCGGTGGACCAGCCCAGCACCCAGGCGTCGGCCACGGTCAGCGCGCCGAAGAGCGCGGAGCCGAGGGTCGAGAGGGTGAAGACCGCCCACTCGCGCCGGATGGCGACTCCAAGAACCTTGAACCCGTCGGTCGTCGTGGCCCGCTGGGGTATTTGATCCTCGTCGCTCATCTCGAGGTAAAGCCTAGGTCAGCACCGTTCCTGCGACGAATTTTTTTGAGACCGCCCGGTGCTGGGATGGCTCGATAAGGTGCAGGCCGTGGCCTCCTTCGCGCGCTCCGAGCGCATCGCCCTGTGCGACACCGCCGTCTCCCTCGGGCCGACGGCCCCCACGCTCTGCGAAGGCTGGGAGGTCAAGGACCTGCTGGTGCATCTGCTGGTACGCGAACGCCGCCCGTGGGCCGCGCCGGGCATGTTCCTGCCACCGCTCGCGCCCGTGCTGAGGATGGCGGAGGCTGCGTACGCAGCCCAGCCGCTCGAAGCTCTCGCCGCCCGCCTCCGCGACCCCAAGGGCACCCCGTTCGCGATCGGACCGATCGAGAAGGCGGTCAACACCGTGGAGTTCTTCGTCCACCACGAGGACCTCCGCCGCGCCCAGCCAGGATGGGAGCCGCGTACGCTCCCCGCCCCTGCCGAGCGAGACCTCTGGCGCACCCTGAAGCTGCTCGGCAAGGGCCTGGTCCGCTCCGCCGGCACCCCGCTCGTGATCAGCAACGGCACCGACACCGCCACCCTCCGCGCCGGCGAGGAGCCCGTCACCATCACCGGCCCGGTCGGCGAGCTGATGCTCTTCTGCTTCGGGCGCCATGAGGTGCGGGGCTTGTCCTTCGATGGTCCGGCGGAGCGGATCACCCAGTTGGAGAACGCCAGTCTCGGGTTCTGAGGCTGGCCCTGTTCGTTGGCTGGGGCCGCCGACCCTTTCGGGGTTGGGTGCGGATTCCTTTGGTTGCGTACGGGCTTGGGATCTCTAGCCGGCGACTCCAGGCGGAGGAGGCCCTCTCCCGTGCTTTTACAAGACGATGACACCTTGTGAACGCTTCACAAGCAGGGCCAGACGGGTAATCGAGACCTACGACGTCGACCAGGATGCGGTTTCGTGGTGAGCGAACGACCTCGCATCTGTGGATGGTAAGTGGACCGAAGGGGCCACCCTCATGCCCCAATCAACCCCAACCCGAAGCGCAACAATCTCTCCGCACCACACCCCGCCGCCGCCCCGATAGCCAGCCAGATCGTTTGTCGGTCCGGTCCGGAGTCCAGGACCGCGAAGCGGCCGGCGAAGCCGGAGGCAACGTTTGCGACGGCAGCGAAAGAAGAGACGCGCCGGTACGCCGTCTGGGTGCCGCTCCACGGAACGACCCGGTCCGGACGCCACGCCCGTAACCTCCCCACACCCCGGGACGTTGTGTCTCAGATAACCGAATCCCCCAGGAGGTCCCACGATGCGTCGTGCGGCAACAGTCATCGTCGCCATGCTCTTCGTCTTCTCACTCACCGCGGCCGCTCCAGCAATGAGCGCGAGCGCGACTCAAGAGCTTCGGGACGTGATGGTCGTGGGCAACAACTGGGACGGGACGGCTTCGATCGTCGATGCTCGCAGCTTCGAGGTGCTGCGCAAGGACATCGACCTGGTGCCGGACAAGGACGAGGAGATCGCCGCGATCCACCAGGATCCCGAGCGGCTGGCGATGTACTACCTCGTCCGCTACGGCCCCGGCGAAGGCAACGACCAGCTCGTGGACGACATGTTCACCACCCGGGACGGCAAGCTGCTGGCGGTCTCGCGCCCCAGCCTCGCCGACGTGGTCTGGATCGACATCGAGAAGGCGCTCGCGGGCTCGCCGGACTCCGTCGTGGTCGAGCAGCAGATGGACGGCCACCGCACCGACCACATGGGCCTCTCCCCCGACGGCACCAAGCTGCTGGTCTCGGACTCGACCTCGCGCTCGGTGCACGAGTACTGGATGGGTGGTGCGGGCGACCCGCGGACGGGTGAGCGGCTGCGTACGTTCGAGTCGGGCGAGACGCCCCACGAGAACAACTACTCCGAGGACGGCTCGCGCATCTTCCACGCCTCCATCGGCCGCGTCTACCTGCCCGGCGACCAGAAGGAGATCTCCCTCGACTCGCTGCCGCTGATCAACCTCGACCAGCTCGGCCTCGGCACCATCCCCGGCACCGACCTGGTTCCGCCGATCAAGATCGGCCCGATCCACGACGCGATCAAGGGCGACCGCTGGTTCGAGATCGTCGACGAGTCCAGCTTCGACGTCTCCCGGCGCTGGGAGATGGGGAAGGAGCTGGAGGAGGCCGGCTACCCCTCGATCTCCTCAGCCGTACGTCCCATGGCGGTCGCCCCCGGCGAGCGGTTCATCTACTTCCAGATGTCGTTCCTGCACGGCCTGGTCGAGTTCGACACCCAGGCGGCCGATATCGACGGGAAGGTCGGCTACTCGACCGGCTCCGTCGAGGAGCCCCGCACCGGCGCCGTCACCCGAGTCATCCAGCTCCCCAAGCGCACCCAGCTTCCGCGCGAGCTCTACGTCAACGACTCCGCCCACCACGGTCTCTCGATCGACTCCAAGGGCGAGACGCTGTGTGCGGCGGGCACGATGGACGACTACGTCGCGATGGTCGATCGCTCGAGCGGCGAGCACACCATCCTCGACGAGGAGACCACCGGCCACTACTACGGCAAGCCCTACTGGACCACCGAAGGCCTCGGCAACACCTGCTGGGCGTCGCTGTCCGACGCCGACGCGGTCGCTGTGATCGACTTCCGCACCGGCAAGGAGCTCGCCTACCTGGACGTCGGCAACCACCCCCAGCGCGTACGCCACGGGCAGATCCCGGATGCGCTGCTGAGCTAGTCGTCCGCGCGACGGCGCAGGTTCCCGCCATGGCGGGAATCTGCGCGGCGTGTCCGCGCAGGGCCGCGGCATTTCCCCGCCATGGCGGGAAAGTGCGCCAGGCCAGCCTGTCCCGGCGACGGGCTGTGCGATGGCCGCGCCGACGACCCGGGTGTGCGATAGCGCGCCGGGCTATCCAGGAAACGAAAGCAGAATCCCGCCATGGCGGGATTCTGCCGCAGGCGACCCGTCAGCGAACAGGCGCGCCGGCGCTGGAGAGCGCCTGCTTGACCTCGCCGATGCGCACCTTGCCGAAGTGGAAGATCGTCGCCGCGAGCACCGCGTCCGCGCCGGCATCCACCGCGGGCGGGAAGTGGTCGGCCTTGCCTGCTCCACCGGAGGCGATGACCGGGACGGTCACCTCGCTGCGTACGGCCTTGATCAGGTCGATGTCGAAGCCGTCCTCGGTGCCATCGGCGTCCATCGCGTTGAGCAGGATCTCGCCGGCACCGAGCTCGACGGCCTTCGCGGCCCATTCGATCGCATCCAGACCCGCTGACTTGCGGCCACCGTGCGTGGTGACCTCGAAACCGGAGTCGGTCGCCGGCGCCCGCCGGGCGTCGACGGAGAGTACGAGCACCTGGTTGCCGAACCGGTCGGCGATCTCGGCGATCAGCTCGGGGCGGTCGATGGCCGCGGTGTTGACGGCGATCTTGTCCGCGCCGGCCCGAAGCATCCGGTCCACGTCGTCGACGCTGCGGATCCCGCCGCCGACCGTTAGCGGGATGAAGACCTGCTCAGCGGTGCGGGTGACGATCTCGAGCGTCGTCGCCCGCCCCTCGTGGGAGGCAGAGATGTCGAGGAAGGTGAGCTCGTCGGCGCCTTCCTTGTCGTACGTCGCGGCCAGCTCCACCGGGTCGCCGGCGTCGCGCAGCTCCTTGAAGTTGATCCCCTTGACGACGCGACCGGCGTCGACGTCGAGACAGGGGATGACGCGTACGGCCAGGCTCATGACTGGTCTCCGCCTGGCCGAAGCGAAGCCCGAGGCGATCGGCTCTGCCGGCCGAGCGTGAGGTCGAGCGCCTCGGCGAGGTCCAGGGACCCGGTGTAGAGCGCGGTGCCGGCAATGGCACCCTCCACGCCGATCCCGACCAGGCCCATCAGCGCCTCGATGTCGTCGATGGTGGTCACTCCCCCGCTCGCCACGACCGGGCGATCGGTGGCCTCGCAGACCGCGCGCAGCAGGTCGAGGTTGGGACCCTGGAGCATGCCGTCCTTGTTGACGTCGGTGACGACATAGCGCGCGCAGCCCTCGGAGTCGAGGCGGGCGAGCGTCTCGTAGAGGTCGCCGCCGTCCTTGGTCCAGCCGCGCGCGGCGAGGGTTCGCCCGCGTACGTCCAGCCCCACCGCGACCCGGTCGCCGTAGGTCGCGATCGCCTGGCGGGTCCACTCCGGGTTCTCCAGCGCGGCGGTGCCGATGTTGACACGGCGGCAGCCGGTCGCCATCGCCGCCTCGAGCGACTCGTCGTCGCGGATCCCGCCGCTCATCTCGACCTTGATGTCGAGCTTCCCGACGATCCCGGCGAGGATCTCGCGGTTGTTGCCGTGGCCGAACGCGGCGTCGAGGTCGACCAGATGGATCCACTCGGCCCCGGTCTCCTGCCACCTCAGCGCGGCCTCGTAGGGATCGCCGAACCGCTTCTCCGACCCGTCCACGCCCTGGACCAGCTGCACCGCCTGCCCGCCCTTCACATCGACGGCCGGCAGGAGCTCGAGGTAGTCACCCATGGGGACGATCCTATGTTCTGTACGCCGCCACCCCTGCCCCGCCGTCCCGCTGCGAGACAGGTCCTCGCTCAGCGGGGCGCCAGCAGCTCGAACTCGTACGCATCCGGGTCGGTCATCCGCGCCCACCGCCCGTCACCGTACGTCTCGGCGACGACCGTGGCGCCGAGCCCGACGAGGCGGCGGATCTCGTCGGCAGGACCGGTGTCCTCGGGCGCGATCAGGTCGAAACGGAACCGGTCCCGCGGCCCGCGCGGTACCGGCGGCGGCCCACCCCAGGCGACCTTGGCGCTGCCCGACGGGGTCGCGACCGCGGTCTCCCCGTCCTCGTCCCAGACCAGCGGCCAGCCGAGCGCGGCGCTCCAGAAGATCCCGCTCTCCCGCGACCCGTCGGCGGCGACCTCGCCCAGGAACCCGGTCCCCGCCAGCCAACTGTTGCCGGCCGGGATCACGCACAGTTCGTTGCCCTCCGGGTCGCCGAGCACGATGTGGTCCTCGTCCGGCCGCTGCCCCACGTCGACGTGGCTGGCACCGAGGCCGATCAGCCGGTCGACGGTCCGCTGCTGGTCGTCGGCCAGGCTGCTGGTCAGATGGAGATGGTGCGGGTTCGGCAGCGTCTTCGGCGCGTCAGTGGGCAGGAACCGGATCCGGAGGTCGTCCTCCGCGCGTGGCAGCAGCCTGATCTCCTCGCCGCTGGTCTCGGTCTCCCGGCCGAGCACCGCTGCCCAGAACTCCGCGACCCGCTCCGGGTCGATGGCGTCGATGCAGATCCCGAACCGCCGAGGTGTCATGTCCGGCAACCTAGGTCGCGCGGGGTTTCGTGCGCAATCGGTTTCGGAGCCGCGCCGACGGAATCAGTCCGTGCCTGCTGGGTGCGCGGCCACGGCCGCCAGCTTGGCCAGCCCCTTCTCCATGTCGGGCGCGATCGCCTTCTCCATCGAGTAGAACTTGGTCATCAGTCCCATCACACCGCTCACCAACCCGGCGTGGGTCCACCTCAGCTGCGTGCCGTCGGCGACGGTGGCGAGATCGAAACTCACCGTGCTCCGGCTCTTGAACGGCTTCAGGAACTCCAGCGCGACCTCGATGTGCTCCGGCGTCGACTCGGTGATCTCCATCGCGCCGGCGCCTGCGCGCTTGTTGCCCGACCAGGCGTAGCGCGCGCCGACACCGGATTCGGCTCCCGAGTAGGTGCGCGACATGTCCGGGTCGAGCTCCTCCCACGGCGACCAGGCGGGCCACTCGTGGAAGTCGTCGAGCAGGGCGTGAGCGCGCCCGATGTCGCAAGGAAGGACCGCGGACCTGGAGACCTCGTAGTCGGTCATGTCACGACCGTACATCCGGCGGCGACGAGCGCGAGGACATCGTCGGTGCTGCGTACGTCGCCGAAGGTGCGATAGATGGTCGTCAGCGTCGCGTTGTGGGACTCGTCGTCGCGACCTGCCGTCGCGTCGGCGACCAGGATCGTGCGATACCCCAGCGTTGCCGCATCGCGGGCCGTACCGGCGACGCAGACCTCGGTGAGCGTGCCGGTGACGATGACGGTCTCGATGCCTCGCTCCCGAAGTTGGTCGTCGAGCGTCGAGCTGCCTGGGAAGAGCGCGCTGGTCGCGGTCTTCTCGACGAGGATGTCGCCATCGTGTGCCTCCAGCCCCGGCCCGAGCCGCCCCTCGACTGGCCCGGTCCCGCCGCTGCGCCGGAACATCTCGGCCACCTCCTCCCCGCGGAACTCCCGCGCCCACTGCGTTGAGCCCGAGTCGCCCGGCACTATCCACGCGACGGCGCCACCGGCCTCACGGAGCGCCTCAGCGAGCAGACGTACGTTCGGGGTGATCGCGAAGCACGTCGCGTTCCCCTCGTAGAAGAACGGGACGAGATCGACGACGAGCAGCGCGGTCCTGGCCGGGTCGAGGCTCTGGTACGCATAGCGCCTGCCGCGGCGAGCCTCCTGGCGTACGTACTCACGCTCGGGGATCGCCCAGCTGTGCACCTTCGGCACCGGCACTCAGGCGCTCTCGCGGTTGACGCCGACCGAGCCGTCGATGGTCTCGCGGAGGATGTCGGCGTGGCCGGCATGACGGGTGGCGTCGCAGAGGCGGGCGGCCATGATGTTGAAGAGCATGACGTCCTCGTCCCACCACGGTACGTAGCCGGGAGCGTCGATCGGGAGCGCCTCGATGGTGGTGTCCACGTGGGACCAGACGCGGCGATAGAGGTCGACGATGTCGGCCCGGGTCTCGTGCTCCGTCGCCCGGTGGGTGGCGCCCCACCATCCGGCGGTGTCCCACGGCGGGAGGTCGACCGGTGGCGTACGGCCGAAGACCTCGCCGAAGTAGCGGGCGTCGGAGAGGGCGTTGTGCTTGACGAGTCCGAGCAGGTTGGTGCCTGTCGGTGTGATCGGCCGGCGGACGTCAGGCTCGGAGAGCCCCTCGAGCTTCCACACCAGCGCCTCCCGGGCGCCACGGAGCTTGTCGTGCAGGTGAGCCTTCGCAAAGTCCTCGATCACGACGCTCATCCCTCCGCGGCGCGCTTGCCGTAGGTGCCGCCGGTCAGGGTGGCGTACGAGCGTCGGACGATCTCTTCGAGTACGTCCAGGTCGACCGCGGCGACGTCCTTGAGATAGAGGCAGCCGACGCCGGTGGTGTGGGGGCCGAGGCGGGCGAGGAGGTCTTCGTGGGCCGAGATGCCGTCGTTGAGGTAGACGACCGAGGCGGCCTTGCGGGGCGAGAAGCCCGCGGCCGGAGCATCGCCCTCGGTGCCGCTGGCGTACTTGTAGTGATACTCGCCGAACCCCACGATCGCGGACCCGAACATCCGTGGCTCCGCCCCGGTGGCGCGCCGCATCAGCTCCAGCAGCGTGGCCGCGTCCCGCCGACGCCCCGGAGGCTCGACAGCCTCGATGAAGCTCACCGGGTCCGCGGAGGTCCAGGTCGTCTTGGCCATCTGGCCACTTTAGCGGCGGAACAGCAGCGTGTAGACCACAGGCGCGACCAGCACCGACGCGATGGCTGAGAAGACCACCGTGCCGACGTCCTCGGTGACGAGGTAGACGAGCGCGTTGAGGAGGAGCAGGACGACGATCAGGATCCGTACGTTGCGCCGCCGGCGCTCCGCGAGCGCACTGACCGGCCGGGACCGGCGAGCCGGAACCCATCCGGTCAACCGCTCCTTCCGGGCGCGACGTTCGGCGGACCTGGCCGCGCGGGCGGCCCGCTCCTCGGCAGCCTCGGCGGCCTGCCGCTCGCGCTCGGCGCGGGCCTTCGCCCGGGCTCCGGTCTGAGCCACCTACGCCGCCTTCAAGGAAAGCACCCAGTTGCGCAGGACCGCAGCGCCGGCGTCGCCCGACTTCTCCGGGTGGAACTGGGTGGCGCTCAGCGGGCCGTTCTCGACAGCGGCCACGAACCGGTCGCCACCGTGCTCTGCCCAAGTGACCAGCGGCGCGACGGTGCGGTCGTTGGTGACCAGGGTCCAGTCGCGCACGCCGTAGGAGTGCACGAAGTAGAACCGCTCCTTCTCGACGCCCGCGAACAGGGACGTCCCGGACGGCACGTCGAGCGTGTTCCAGCCCATGTGGGGCACGATCGGCGCCTGGATTCGCTCGACGACGCCGGGCCACTCGCCACAGCCCTCGGTCTCGACACCGTGCTCGATGCCGGTCTCGAAGAGGATCTGCATGCCGACGCAGATCCCCATGACCGGACGCCCGCCGGCGAGCCGCCGGGCGATGATCCGCTCGCCGCGGATCGCGCGCAGGCCCTTCATGCAGGCCTCGAAGGCACCCACACCCGGCACCAGCAGCCCGTCGGCCGCCATCGCGGCGTCCAGGTCACCGGTCAGCTCGACCGAGGCACCGGCGCGCTCGACTGCGCGGACGGCGGAGCGTACGTTTCCGGAGCCGTAGTCGAGCACCACCACCGACGGAGCACTCACAGCACCACGTCCGTGACGCAAGCGCCAGAATACGAACGCGGCGCTGTAGGTACTCGATTGTTCACTCGCTGACGCTCGCTCACAGTGCGCCCTTCGTCGACGGGATCCCGGTCTCGCGCGGGTCGTAGGCGATCGCGTCGCGGAACGCCCGCGCGAACGCTTTGAACTGCGTCTCCACGATGTGGTGCGGCTCGCGCCCGGCGAGCACGTTGACGTGCATCGTCAGGTGGGCGTGGTGGGCGATGGAGTCGAAGATGTGCTGGGTCAGGGAGCCGAGGTAGGGCACCCCGGAGCCGCCGAGCAGCACGTACTGCTGGCCCTCCGGCTCGCCGGTGTGGACCGAGTAGGGCCGCCCGGAGACATCGACGACGCAGCGCACGAGCGCCTCGTCGAGCGGGACGGTCGCGTCGCCGTAGCGACGGATGCCCTTCTTGTCACCGAGCGCCTGGCGCAGCGCCTGGCCGAGGACGATCGCGGTGTCCTCGACGGTGTGGTGGGCGTCAATGTGCACGTCGCCCTCGGAGTGGACGGTCAGGTCGACGAGCGAGTGCCGCCCGAAGGCGGTCAGCATGTGGTCGTAGAACCCGACGCCCGTCGAGACGTCCACCCGTCCGGTGCCGTCGAGGTTCACCTCGACGACGACCTTCGACTCCGAGGTCTCCCGCTCGATCCGGGCGATCCTGCTCATGCTCGTGCTCCGTTCACATCGGTCAAAGCTTGCTTGAAAGCGTCCATCTCCTGTGGGGTGCCCACCGAGACCCGCAGCCATCCTTCGGGCCCGGTCTCGCGGATCAGCACTCCGCGGTCGAGCAGCCCCTGCCAGACCGCGTGCCGGTCGGCGTAGCGCCCGAAGAGGACGAAGTTGGCGTCCGAGTCGGCGACCTCGAGCCCCTGCTCACGCAGCCACTCCACCAGCGTGTCCCGCTCCTCGCGAAGATCGGCCACGTAGCCCAGCAGCTCCGGCGCGTGTCGCAGGGCAGCGCTCGCCGCCGCCTGAGTGACCGCGGAGAGGTGGTAGGGCAGGCGTACGACGCGGATCGCGTCACAGATCGACGGGTCGGCCGCCAGGTAGCCGAGCCGTAGCCCGGCTCCGGCGAACGCCTTCGACATCGTGCGGGTGACCACCAGGTTGCGGTGCTCGGAGAGGAGCTCCAGCGCCGAGGGCACCCCGGTCCGCCGGAACTCGCCGTAGGCCTCGTCGACCACGACGATGCCGCCGTCTCCGACCGCCTCGCACAGCACGGTGACCGCCTCCGGTGGCAGCGCGGTGCCGGTGGGGTTGTTGGGGCTCGGGAGGAGCACCACGTGCGGCCGGGTCTCCTCGACCAGCGCGCGGGCCTTCTCCAGATCGATCGCGAAGTCACTCTCGCGGTGTCCGACGACCCACTCGGTGTTGGTGTCGCGGGCGTACTCCGGATACATCGAGTACGTCGGCGCGAAGCTGATCGCGGTGCGCCCCGGACCACCGAAGGCCTGCAGCAGCTGCAGCATCACCTCGTTGGACCCGTTGGCCGCCCACACCTGCTCCGGCGTGATCTGCGCCTCCACATCCGAGGAGAGGTACGCAGCCAGCCCCTCCCGCAGCGCGACGAACTCGCGGTCCGGGTAGCGGTTGAGCGTGCGCGCCGCCTCGCCGACACTGGCCGCGATGTCGGCGACCGTCTCCGCGGAGGGCTGGTAGGGGTTCTCGTTGACGTTGAGCTGGACCGGGACGTCCAGCTGCGGAGCGCCGTAGGGCTCGATCCCGGCGAGCTCGGCACGGATCGGCGGCCAGGTCATGAGGAGAACCTCACCGACACCGCTGCGCCGTGGCCCGGCAGGTCCTCGGCCTCGGCGAGCGTGACCACGTGGTCCTTGACCGCGGCCAGTCCCTCACGGGAGTAGTCCACGACGTGGATCGACTTGGTGAAGGCTCGCACGGAGAGCCCCGAGGAGTGGCAGGCGCAGCCGCCGGTGGGCAGCACGTGGTTGGACCCGGCGCAGTAGTCACCCAGCGACACCGGAGCGTAGGAGCCGACGAAGATCGCGCCGGCGTTGCGGATCCGGCCGGCGACCCGGGCGGCGTCGGCGGTGTGGATCTCGAGGTGCTCGGCGGCGTACGCGTTCACGACGTCGACGCCCTGGTCGATGTCGTCGACGAGCACGATGCCCGACTGCGCGCCGGTCAGCGACGTACGGATCCTCTCGACGTGCTTGGTCGCGGCGACCTGCTTGTCGAGCTCGGCCTCCACGTCGGCGGCAAGCGTCTCGGAGTCGGTGACCAGCACCGAGGCGGCCAGCGGGTCGTGCTCGGCCTGCGAGATCAGGTCGGCGGCGACGTAGGCGGCCTCGGCGGTCTCGTCGGCGAGGATCGCGATCTCGGTCGGGCCGGCTTCGGAGTCGATCCCGACCTGCCCCTTGAGCAGGCGCTTCGCGGTGACGACGTAGATGTTGCCGGGACCGGTGACCATGTCGACGCGCTCACAAGGATCGACCCCGTAGGCGAACATCGCGATCGCCTGAGCGCCTCCGACGGCGTAGACCTCGTCGACACCCAGCAGCGCGCACGCGGCCAGGATCGTCGGCTGCGGAAGCCCTCCGAACTCCTTCTGCGGCGGCGAGGCCAGCGCGATCGACGGCACCCCGGCGACCTGCGCCGGGACGACGTTCATCAGCACCGAGGAGACCAACGGAGCCAGACCACCAGGCACGTAGAGCCCCACGCGCCCCACCGGCACCTTGCGGTGCGTCACCCGAGCGCCGGGCGCCAGGTCGGTGACCGCGTCCTCCTCGAGCTCGGCCGCACAGGTCGTACGCAGCCGCGCGATCGACTCCTCGAGACCGGCCCGGATCGCCGGGTCCAGCTCGTCGAGGGCCTTGGTCAGCGCCGCGGCCGGAACCCGGATGTCCTCGACGCGCACGCCGTCGAACTTCTCGGAGAACTCGGCGATCGCCTCCTGGCCTCGCTCGCGGACGGCGTCGATGATCGGCTGCACCGCATGAGTGGCCGCCTCGATGTCGAACTCGGCGCGCGGAACGGCGGCGCGGTAGTCGATGGTCGAAGCGGAGCCTCTGTCGGCACCCCTCAGGTCGATGCGGCGGATCATGCCTCAAGTCTACGAGTGGACGGGCTCCGGAGCCGATCTGCCGACGCCACGTGGACGCTGCGCGACACGCCGCAGAGAGACGCATACGGCGCCCTGATCCGGGTACTCGGACGTCTGACCCACCAAAGGAGGATCGTCATGGCACTGACACGACCTTTCCACCGACAACATCAGCGCGCAGACGAAAACCAGCCCGGCGTCGACGAGAACCACGCCTCGACCCGCGACTACCAGCCCGGTGGCCCGGCGGTCGTCGGCCACGATGACCGCGTCGAGCGCCCGCACAACGCCGAGGGCGAGGCCGGACCCCTGCGCGCGGGAGATGCCGTCGAGCACCATCGCCACGCCGAGGAGGGCCGACGTGCCGCTCTCCACGACACCTACGGAGGCATGAACTGGGGCGCCTGCTTCTTCGGCTGGCTGGTCGCCATCGGAGTCACCGTTCTTCTCGGGGCGATCATCAGCGCCGTCGCCTCGGCGATCGGGGCCAACCAGAACTGGACCCAGACGGACCTGCAGGAGATGTCCGGCACGGTCGGCATCGCGGCGGCGATCACGCTCGCCGTGGTGATGTTCGTCGGCTATTACGCCGGCGGGTACGTCGCCGCCCGGATGTCCCGTTTCGACGCCCTCCGACAGGGCCTGGGCGTGTGGATCGTGGCGATCGTCGTGATGATCATCGCCGCCGTCGTCGGCACGGTGTTCGGCACCAACTACGACATCATGCGGCAGGTCGACCTGCCCAGCGTTGGGCTGAGCACCGACCAGCTCAGCTGGGGCGCCATCATCACCGGCATCGCACTCCTGGCCGTGATGCTCGTCGGAGCACTCGCCGGCGCCACCGCCGGTCAGCGCTACCACACCAAGATCGACCGGGCGGTCTACGACGACTGACGGCTCGGGTCGGCAGCTGAAACAACACGGGGGTTCGCGGGCGCACACGCCCGCGGCCCCCATAGGTTGGTGCCCGTGAACGAGCGCCAGCGACTACCCATGTTCCCGCTCAACGCGGTCCTGTTTCCCGGCGTGACGCTGCCGCTGCGCGTCTTCGAGGACCGCTACCGCGCGATGGTGCACCACCTGCTCCGCCAGGAAGAGGAGGACCGCCACTTCGGCTCGGTCGCGATCCGCGAGGGCTACGAGGTCGGTGAGACCGGCGCGCAGTCGCTCTACCGCGTCGGCGTGAAGCTGCTGATCACCGAGGTGGAGCGGCACGACGACGGCTCCTTCGACCTCGAGGTGCTCGCGGTCGACCGGATCCGGATGGACAGCCTGGTCAGCTCGGGCGACTTCCCCGTCGCCGACATCGAAGACCTCCCCGAGGATCACGTCGCGGTCCCGCACGCCATCGTCGACACCGCACGAGCGACCTTCACCGCCTACCGGGCCGCGCTCCTGGAGTTCCGCGACGACCCGTTCTCCGGCTCGCTCCCCAAGGACCCGGAGTTCCTCTCCTGGACCATCTCGGCCACCACTCCCCTGCCCATGCCCGACCGGCAGGCGCTCTTGGAGGCGCCCGACGCCGGCGTACGCCTCGGCATGGCCACCGACCTGCTTCGCTCCGAGCTCAAGGCGATGAACGTCATCCCCTCCCTGCCCGCGACCGAGGTCGCCCGCACGAAGTGGTCCCCCAACTGATGCCGAAGAAACAGTCCGGGAAGCGAGCCGGCGGAGGAACCCCGGCGACCGTCGCCCTCACCCAAGCCGGCATCGACTACACCCTGCACCCCTACGAGCACGATCCGCGCGCCGAGTCCTACGGCCTGGAGGCCGCCGAGGCCCTCGGCGTCGAGCCGAAGCGGGTCTTCAAGACGCTGATGGCCTCGCTGGACGGGAAGCTCGTCGTCGGCATCGTCCCCGTCACCGGCCAGCTCGACCTCAAGGCGCTGGCCCGCGCCCTGGGTGGCTCGAAGGCGCAGATGGCCGAGGTGACCGCGGCCGAGCGTGCGACCGGCTACGTCGCCGGCGGGATCTCACCCGTCGGCCAGAAGCGTCCGCACCCGACCGTCCTGGACGAGACCGCGACCACGTACGACTCGATCTACGTCTCCGGGGGCCGACGCGGCCTGGACATCGAGCTCTCCCCCGCCGACCTGATCAAGATCACGTACGCCACCACAGCCCCCATCGCCAGATGACCCGCCGAGTCGGCGCGAACTGACCAAAACCCACGCCGAGTCGGCTCGTCATGACGAGCCGACTCGGCGATGGATCCTGTCAGTTCGAGCCGACTCGGCTCAGCAGGTCAGTCGACGGTGACGCGAGCCAGGGCTCGCGAGGTGTCACCGTCCAGGTAGGCGCTGAAGCCGAGCTGGCCGAGCGCCTCGATGTCGTCGGCGACCTCGGGAGCCTCGGCCGTCACCAGCGCGTCGAGACCGTCGAAGTCGACGTAGACCACCCCGGAGGCGTCCTTGGCGTTCGGGACCGCGTTCTTGAACTTGTCGGTCTCCGCCAGGCCACCGTCGGCGAGCAGCTCCTTGCCGTAGTCGCCCATCCCGACGGACGTCACGTCGCCCTCGCTGTCGACGCTGACGATGCCCTCGGCACCGAAACCGGCGGTGAGGTCGCCGACGAACTTCTCGACGTCGGCCGAGTCGGCACCATCGAGCTTGATGCCGACGTCCAGGGAGTCCGGAGCGCTCAGGTCGATCTCGCCCGCCGCGATCGCGAAGCTGTCACCGAGGAGCTTCTCGAGGTCACCGGGAGCCATCCCGAGCATCTGCGTGAACTGGTCCTCCGCGCCGCTCCCGGCCAGGCCGGTCGTGAGCCAGCCGTCGGCCGGGTTCGCCGCGATCACCGCGGTGGTGTCCTTCGGCAGGGTGCCGGCGATGGTGCCGGCCTCCATGGACTCGGCCTGCTCGCCCACCGTCGAGGCCGCCTCGAGCTCGAAGGCGTTCTCCTCGGCACGTACGGTGAAGGCCCCGCCACCGAAGTCCTTCATCGCCGACCGAATCGTGTCGGCCAAGGCGGCCGGGTCGGGCATCGGCGCGATCCCACCCATCGGGTTCTCGGCGAGCTCGCCCTCGGCCTCGTCGAACGCGCCGTTCTCAGCCGCCTTGGCGATGGCGTCGGGCAGCTCCTTGGCGGCGTACGCCGTGATGAACCCGGTGCCGCCGACGTCACCGGTCCACTTCTCGAAGCCGGCGTCGTCGGCCAGGGTGCCGGCCTCCACCGCCTTCTCGATCGTGGCCAGATCGGAGTCGGTCTCCGCGATGAGCGCCCAACCGTCGGCGACCGCCCACGCGGACTCCGAGCCGCCGCACTCGGCGAGCTTGGGAAGGCCAGCCTTCGCATCGGACTCGTCGGTGACCTGGAGGGCGAACGCGAGCACCGGCTCGGCGTCCGTGGGGACTGCGCCGACCGCGGCCTTGTAGCCGATCCACGGCTCGACGTCCGCGGCGAAGTCGAGGTCGTCACAGGCGTTCGTGAACAGCGTCTCGCGCGGGTCCTCGCCCTGCTCCAGGCCGAGCTCCTTCTCGAGCGAAGGCAGCTTGCGCAGCGTCGGCAGGGCGTCCTTGGCCTCGGTCAGGTCGATCTCGGCATAGGCGACGGTCGAGGCGGGGAACGCCTCTGCCGGGGAGCCACCGGCGTTGCTCAGTGCGACTGCGGTGACGGTGCCGGCGGTCGCCAGCACAGCGACGCCCGCGACGGCTGCCGCGCCGATGATCAGCGGCTTCTTGCTCTTTCCGGCAGGGTTCCCGCCGAGGTCGAGGATCTCTGTCGCCTCCGGTCCGGATGGGCTCTGACCGGGAGTGTTCTCTGACATCAGTGACTTTCAGGTTCTGTCGGTCGGCATTGTGCCAACCGTCCAACCTGCTGAATCTACGCCGACCGACGGCGAACTGTCCGGCGAATTTACCTTTCGGTCCCGGCCTGCTGCTCGTCGAGCTCATGATCCGCGACAGGGTGCGGCGCCCACATCAGGAAGATCACCATCAGCGCCAGCATCGCCGAGCCCGGGACGAGCAGGATCAGCCACGGCGAGGCAAGCTGGAAGCTGTCCTCGAGCACGGTGCCGTCGGCGGCACCCTTGGCGAGACCGTTGGGGTCCTCGGGTGAGAGCAGCGAGGTGACCAGCAGCATCAGACCGCCGCCGATCGCACCGCCGACCGTGAGCGCAGCGAGGGTGACCAGCTCGGAGCGGTTGAGCCAGACCGCGGCCGCGATGCCGACCAGCAGGCCGAGCACGATCGCGCAGACCGAGAACCAGGCGGTCGCGGCGAAGACGCCCTGGTCGATGTTCTGCCCGATGGCGGGCGGATCGATCGAGATGAGCCCCCGGTACCACTTGTCCTCGAGCACCATCCCGGTCGGCGGGGTCCACAGCGTCGCCGCTGCGAGACCGGCTGCCAGACCGCCGACGACGAAGGCGGCCACGATGATGGCCACCTGGACCAGCACCGGGCGGGACAGGTCGGGGCGGGCGGCGGAGCGGCGACCGGTCGCGTAGAGACTGGGCGGCGGCGGCACGATCAGATTGTCAGGCATCCTGGTCCGAGGAGGTGTTTGAGGTCGGCGAACAGCTCGGGAGTCGGTGCCACCCGCAGCCGGTCATCGAGCTTCATGACCCGGGTCGCGTCCCGTGTCATCAACCGTAGCCTGACCTCGGCTACTCCGGGATAGGTGGTCAGTACGTCACGCAGCGACGCGATCACCTGCGGCGTGCACCGCGTCGAGGGCAGCGAGATCACCACCGGTCCCCCGGCGGCACCCGGGCCGCCGGTCAGGTCCGGGACGGTGACCTCCTGGCCACGCAGCTCGGGCTGGTCCTTGTCGCGGGAGAGCTGGCCCTTGACCCGGATGATCGAGTCCTCGACCAGATGCGGCGCGGCCAGCTGGTAGGACGAGGGGAAGAGCAGCACCTCGACCGAGCCCTCGAGGTCCTCCAGGGTCACCGTCGCCCAGGCGTCGCCCTTCTTGGTGATGCGCCGGTTGACGTTGGTGACCAGCCCGGAGACCGTGACGGTGGTGTTGTGCGGCCGGGACTCGTCGGTCATCAGCTGACCGATGGTGCAGTCGGTGCCGTTGGCGAGGACGTGCTCCAGGCCCATCAGCGGGTGGTCGGAGACGTAGAGGCCGAGCATCTCCCGTTCGTGGCCGAGCAGGGTCATCTTGTCCCACTCGTCCATGTCGGGGATGGCCACCGAGACGCCGAAGCCGTCGCCACCGTCCTCGTCGAGCCCGCCGAAGAGCGAGTCCTGGCCGATCGCCTCGTTGCGCTTGATGTCGATGTACTGGTCCACCGCGGTCTCGTGGATCGCCACCAGGGCGCGGCGGCGGTGCTTCATGTCGTCGAAGGCACCGGCCTTGATCAGCGACTCGATCACGCGCTTGTTGCAGGCCCGCTCGGGCACCTTGGAGAGATAGTCGTTGAAGTCCGCGAAGCGGCCCTTCGTGGTGCGGGCCTCGACGATCCCGTCGACGACCTGGGCGCCGACGTTGCGGACCGCGGTCAGACCGAAGCGGATGTCGCTGCCGACCGCGGTGAAGTCGTGGGCGGACTCGTTGACGTCGGGCGGCAGCACCGCGATCTTCATCCGGCGACACTCGTTGAGGTAGATCGCCATCTTGTCCTTGTCGTTCTTGACCGAGGTCAAGAGCGCGGCCATGTATTCGGTCGGGTAGTTGGCCTTCAGGTAGGCGGTCCAGTAGGTGACCACGCCGTAGGCCGCCGAGTGCGACTTGTTGAAGGCGTAGTCGGAGAACGGGAGCAGGATCTCCCAGATCGTGTCGATCGCCTTCTGGGAGTAGCCGCGCTCGAGCATGCCGGCCTGGAAGCCGGCGTACTGCTTGTCGAGCTCGGCCTTCTTCTTCTTGCCCATCGCGCGGCGCAGGTTGTCGGCCTGTCCGAGCGAGAACCCCGCCAGGACCTGGGCGATCGACATCACCTGCTCCTGATAGACGATCAGGCCGTACGTCTCCCCCAGCACCTCGGCGAGCGGCTTCTCGAGCTCGGGGTGGATCGGCACGATCGGCTCGCGGCCGTTCTTGCGGTGGGCGTACTTGTTGTGGGAGTCGGCACCCATCGGACCGGGCCGGTAGAGCGCGGAGACCGCGGTGATGTCGGCGAACCGGTCGGGGAGCATCGAGCGCAGCAGCGCCCGCATGCCGCCACCATCGAGCTGGAAGACGCCGAGCGTGTCGCCGCGCTGCATCAGCTCGTAGGTCGGCTTGTCGTCGAAGGGGACCTCCTCCAGCACCAGGTCGATGTCTCGGTTGGCGCGGATGTTGACCAGCGCGTCCTCGAGGGTGTGGAGGTTGGAGAGGCCCAGGAAGTCCATCTTGACCAGGCCGAGCGCCTCACAGGTCGGATACTCGAACTGCGTGACGACCTGGCCGTCCTGCTTGGGCTCCATCAGCGGGACGATGTCGATGATCGGCTCGGAGGCCATGATCACGCCCGCCGCGTGGATGCCGGTCTGCCGGATCTGGCCCTCGAGACCGAGCGCGGTCTCGTAGATCTTGCGGACGTCGGGATCGGTGTCGTGCAGCGCGCGGAAGTCGCCGCCCTCGCCGTAGCGCTTGTGGTCGGGGTTGAACAGCTCCTTGAGCGGAACCCCCTTGCCCATCACGTCGGGCGGCAGCGCCTTGGTGATCCGGTCGCCGATCGCGAAGCCGTGGTCGAGGATGCGGGCGGCGTCCTTGATCGCCTGCTTGGCCTTGATCCGCCCGAAGGTGGCGATCTGGGCGACCTTCTCGGCTCCGTACTTCTCCGTGACGTACTTGATCGTCTCGCCGCGGCGATGGTCGTCGAAGTCGATGTCGAAGTCGGGCATCGAGGGACGCTCGGGGTTGAGGAACCGCTCGAAGAAGAGTCCGTGCTCGAGCGGGTCTAGATCGGTGATCCGCAGTGCGTACGCGACGATCGAGCCGGCACCGGAACCACGGCCCGGCCCGATCCGGATGCCGTTGTCCTTCGACCACTGGATGAAGTCGGCGACCACCAGGAAGTAGCCCGGGTAGCCCTTCTGCAGGATGACGTCGATCTCGAACTCGACGCGGTCGCGGACCTCCTGGGTCGTCTTCTCGCCCGGGTAGCGCAGCTCGATGCCGCGCCAGGTCTCCTTGCGCAGCCACGACTCCTCCGTCTCGCCCTCGGGGATGTCGGCGAGCGCCATGTAGCCACCGGTCGACTCGGTGAACTGGACGTCGCAGCGCTCGGCGATCAGCAGGGTGTTGTCGCAGGCCTCGATCAGGTCCTGCTGGCCCCACAGCTCGCGCATCTCGGCGGCGGTCTTGATGTAGTAGCCGCTGCCCTCGAACGCGAATCGCTTGCCGCCCTTGGAGTAGGGCGGCTCGGTCATCCGGCTGCCCGACTGGACGCACAGCAGCGCCTCGTGGGCGGCGGCGTCCTCGGGGTTGTTGTAGTGGGAGTCGTTGGTCGCGACCGGGCGAATGTTCATCGCCTTGCCGAGTTTGAGCAGGTCGTCGCGGACCCGCTTCTCGATGGAGATGCCGTGGTCCATCAGCTCGAGGAAGACGTTGTCCTTCCCGAAGATGTCCTGCAGCTCGCCGGCCTCCTTGAGCGCCTCGTCCCACTGACCCAGCCGCAGGCGGGTCTGGATCGCGCCCGAGGGGCAGCCGGTGGAGACGATGATCCCCTTGGAGTGCTCGGCGAGGATCTCCTTGTCCATCCGCGGCTTGAAGTAGTAGCCCTCGAGGCTGGAGCGCGAGGAGAGCCGGAAGAGGTTGTGCATCCCCTCGGTGGACTCGGCCCACATCGTCATGTGGGTGTAGGCGCCACCGCCCGAGACGTCGTCGCCGCCCTCCTGCGCCTGGTCCCCCTTGCCCCACCGCACCCGCTTGCGCTCGCCGCGCGGGGTGTTCGGCGTGATGTAGGCCTCGATGCCGATGATCGGTTTCACGTCGTGCTTGCGGGCCTTCGACCAGAAGTCGTAGGCGCCGTGCATGTTGCCGTGGTCGGTCATCGCGATCGCCGGCATCTCCAGCTCGGCGGTGCGTGAGAACAACCCGTCGAGGAGCGAGGCTCCGTCCAGCATCGAGTATTCGGTGTGAACGTGCAGGTGGACGAATGAGTCCTTGGAGCCGGCCGCCATTGGCGTGGAGCCCTCCTCGAGGTCGAACGGATGGAGCGGGCGCAGGAGCCCGTGCTACAAACGGACGACCTGGGGGAAGGACTACAGACTATCTGGCGGCACCGACAGTTTCGTTGACACCCCAGGGCGTTTCTCGGGCGGCTGGCCGTACAGTCTTGAGTCATGGTGACGATCCTCGACGGCGGCCTGTCCAACGCGCTGGAAGCACGCGGTCATGACGTCTCCGGCGCCCTGTGGACGGCCCGGTTGCTGGACGAGTCGCCCGCGGAGATCGCCGCGGTACACCGCGCCTACTTCGCCGCCGGGGCCGACGTCGCCACGACCGCCAGCTACCAGGCCAGCGTGCCCGGATTCGTGGAGGCCGGGATGACCCAGACATACGCCACCGAGCTGCTGCGCCGCAGCGTCCGCGTCGCTCGCGGGGTCGCCGAGGAGGCTCCCGGACGCCTGGTCGCCGCCTCGGTCGGACCCTATGGCGCCTACCTGGCCGACGGGTCGGAGTACCGCGGCCGCTACGGCGTCTCGGCGGCCGTGCTGCGTGACTTCCACGCGCCCCGGCTGGCGCTGCTCGAGACCGAGGACCCCGACCTCATCGCGGTCGAGACCATCCCGGACATCGAGGAGGCCGAGGTGCTCGTCGACCTCCTCGACGACATCGGCCTCCCGGTCTGGTTCTCCTACTCCTGCACCGGCACCCGCACCCGCGCCGACCAGCCCCTGGCCGACGCACTGGCGCTGGCCGCGGGCATCCGCTCGGTGGTCGCCGTCGGCGTCAACTGCTGCGACCCGGCCGACGTACCCGCCGCCGTCCAGCTCGCCACCGCCACCGGCGAGCCCGCCGTCGTCTACCCCAACACCGGTGAGACCTACGCCGACGGCGCCTGGACCGGCACCCCTCACTTCCGGCCCGGAGAGGCCCTCTCCTGGGCGAGGTCAGGGGCTGCGTACGTCGGCGGCTGCTGCCGCGTCGGACCCGCCGAGATCGCCCTCATCGCGGCCGAGATGGACCACCTGAAGGGCGAGGCGTCAGGTACGTCGGCCGAGTAGGCATCGACGTGCCATCTCGGCCGACGCAAGTGACGCCTCAGCCGTTCTGCCGGCGCGCCCGTCCTCGACATGCCACACTCTCGCCGTGCCGCCGTCCACTGAATCCACACCGAAGCCGGACACGACTCGGGCCCGCTGGGTCCTGGTTGCGGTCATCCTGGTCACCTTCGGGCTCCATATCGCCGACCCGCGGTGGCTCTCGGAGTCGCAGTCCATTTCGCTCGCGGGGTTGGCCATGATCGCCATCGGAGCCCTATGGCAGATCGTACGAGCCAACGACCCCTCCGATCGGCTCCTCGGCTTCAGCCTTCTCGTTCTCGCGGCGGTTCTTCTCGGACTGCTGCCCGGCGGCGACATCGCCGATGCTCCCGACGCATTCCGCGGCATCTTCATGCTCGTCGGGCCGATGGTCGGGATGATCCTCACTGACCGCTGGCTGCGGCGTACGCCTCGAGCCACGGCGGACTCGGTCGCCGCACGGGACGACTCGGCCGCATGAGCTGACGATTCGCCCGCCAGAAGTGACTTCTCGACCTACCGGACTGACGCCTCGGCTAGGGCCAGGCCATGCGTACGTCGGGGGTCTTCTCCTGGTTGGCGGAGCCGTCGGTGCGCTCGACCTCGCGCAGCCCGTGGCGGGCGTAGAAGGCCCGGGCGGGGGTGTTCATCTCGAAGACCCACAGGCCGAAGCCATCGGGGGTCAGGGACTTCACCAGGTCGAGCAGCATGATGCCGAGGCCGGTGCCCTGGGCACGCGGGTGGACGAAGAGGTCGTCGAGCCAGGTCGGGGTGAAGGCGACGAAGGCCGAGACGACGCCGTCGACCTCCGCGACCCAGACCTGCGACCCCTTCTGGGGCGCCAGGACCTTGACCGCGAGCCACTCCCGGATGTCTGACTCCGGGTAGATCGGCGCCGGCATCGGCGCGGCGGCACGTGCCTCGACATAGGTGCGGACGATCTCGGCGATGTCCTCGGACTCCGCCGGGCGAAGCACCGCCTCAGTCGGAGTCGCGGATGACATCGAGCGCGTGCTGGAGGTCGTCGGGGTAGGTCGACTCGAAGGTGACGTACTCACCGGTCTCCGGGTGCTCGAAGCCGAGCTTCACCGCATGCAGCCACTGCCGCTCGACCCCGACGCGCCGCGCCAGGGCGGGGTCGGCGCCGTAGGTCAGGTCGCCGACACACGGGTGCTTCAGCGCCGACATGTGGACGCGGATCTGGTGGGTGCGCCCGGTCTCGAGGTGGATCTCGAGCAGCGAGGCGAACCGATGCGCCTCGAGCGTCTCGTAGTGGGTCACCGACTGACGCCCGTCCGCGCGGACCGCGAACTTGTAGTCGTACTTCGGGTTGCGCCCGATCGGTGCATCGATCGTCCCCTCGAGCGGGTCGGGGTGGCCCTGGACCAGCGCGTGGTAGGTCTTGTCGACCGTACGCTGCCGGAACGCGTTCTTGAGGACGGAGTAGGCGTGCTCGGACTTGGCGATCACCATCACGCCCGAGGTGCCGACGTCGAGGCGCTGGACGATGCCCTCGCGCTCCTTGGCACCCGAGGTGGAGATCCGGAAGCCGGCTGCGACGAGGTGGCCGACGACGGTCTTCCCCTGCCAGCCCGGCGAGGGGTGGACGGCGACGCCGACGGGCTTGTCGATCACCACGAAGGCGTCGTCGTCGTAGATGATCTTGATGCCCTCGACGATCTCGGGCTTGATCTCGAGCGGGTCGGCCTGCGACGGGATCGTCGCGTCGAGCATCGACCCGGCACTGACCCGGTCGCTCTTGGCCACGACCGAGCCGTCGACGGTCACCAGCCCTTCGGCGATCAGCTCTGCCGCGCGGGTGCGGGAGAGGCCGAACAGCCGCGCCATGGCGGCATCGACGCGCTCCCCCTCCAGACCGTCAGGGACGTGCAGCGTGCGCTGGTCGGCGTGACCGAAGTTCACTTCTTCTCGCCCTCGGACTCATCGTCCGACGCGCTCTCGGACTCGTCCGCGGCGCCGCCGTCGATCGACCCGTCGAGCCCGATCCCCTTGAACGAGAGGATCACGATCATCACCGCGGCCACGTTGATGCACATGTCGGCGACGTTGAAGATCGGCCAGTTGGGCAGCTGCAGGAAGTCGACCACGTGCCCGACGTAGAAGCCCGGCTCACGCAGCAGCCGGTCGACCAGGTTGCCGCTGATGCCGGCGACCAGGATGCCGAGCGCGAAGGCCCAGCCCCGATGACGCACCCGGCGCGAGAACCAGAGCACACCGATGGTGGCCGCGATCGAGAGCGTCGTGAAGACCCAGGTGTAGCCGGTCCCCGTCGAGAAGGCCGCTCCCGGGTTGCGGATGATGTTGAGCTGGAGCACCGAGCCGATCAGCTCCTGCGGCTGCCCGGGAACGAGCGTCGCGACCGCCCAGAGCTTCGTGATCTGGTCGATGACCAGCAGAAACACTGCGACGGTCGCGAACTCTGCCCATCGAACAGGGCGCACGTCGGACTCAGGACCGGTATGTGCGTCGCTCAGCGACGCTCCTCGCGCTGCTTGCATGTCATGCACAGTGTGGCACGCGGGAACGCCATGAGCCGCATCTTGCCGATCGGCTCCCCACACGACTCACAGATGCCGTACGAGCCGTCCTCGAGGTATCCCAGGACACGCTCGATCTGGGCCAGCTTGTCTTTCTCGCTGTTGACCACGGTCAGCTCGTGGTCACGCTCGAAGCTGGTCGCTCCCATGTCTGCCTGGTCCTGGCCGGCGCCGTCGCCGGAGTCCTTCATCAGGCCGGAGAGCTCGGCTTCGAGAGCGGTGAGCACCTCGAGGCTGTGAGCCCTCATCTCGTGAAGCTCGTCGATGACCTCGTTGAGCTCATCCTTGGTCCACGGGTCCTCGCCGTCCTTGACCTTCAGCTGGTCAGGAGAGACGACGGTCTTGGTTGCTTTCTTAGGCACGGCACTCGCTTTCTGGTGTGAGACACGGCCCCCCGGGCCGCAGGCTGGTCAGGTTTGGCTAGGCGCTCGCCGTGGCCACCGACGTGGAAGCCATGACGTAGGAGCTGGTATTCCCAGAAAGCTCGGGCGTCGCCACCTGGACGCGCCCGACTGCCGCGCTGGCGCGACACCTCATCGGTACAGACATGGAGTCCCCTTTCTCCTGCCGTCACTTCGCGCCGCCGAGTCGGTGCGGAGTGCGTGCCCGGAATGTAGCCCGGGATTCGGCTCCGCTCAACTAACACACCGAAACTGCACGCATATTGGTCCGCAGCGTGGAAAAACTCCGAAATCCTCTTACAGGACCCGCCTCACCTGCTACAACGCGTTCCTGCCTGAGCCGACGGACTCAGGCGGACCGCAGTGGACGTACGCATCGGCCGGCCCCGCGAGGCGGGACCGGCCGATGGAAGCCTGACTACGAAGGCGTCAGCCCTCGTCCTCCCCCAGGATGGAGCGCAGGCGCTTGGGCGCCGGGCCCGACTCGTTGACGGCGGCAGCCATCACGGGCGCCTGTGACTCAGCCGAGTTGTTGAGCGCGTCGAGCTGCTGCGTGAAGTAGCTCTTCAGGCGGGAACGGTATTCACGCTCGAAGTTGCGCAGGGTGTCGACCTCGGTGGTCAGGTTGTCCTTCTCGCGCTCGAGCTCGCCGAAGAGCTGCTGGCGACGCTCGGCGGTCTCGCTGTCGAGCATCTGCGCACGGGTGCGCGCGTCGGCCTCCATGCGGTCGGCCTTCGACTTCGACTCGGCCTCGAGGCGCTCGGCCTTGGTCCGGGCCTCGCCGACGATCTTGTCGGCGTCGTTCTTGGCCGTGTCGATGAGCGCGTCGTGGTTGCGCGTGGCCAGCTCGAGCAGGCGCGCGGCGGCGTTGGACGCCTCCGGCACGGTCTCGACCCGGATCGTCTCGATGCCGCCGGTCTGCGGTGCCTCCTGATACATCGGCATCTGGTGCGAGACCGGCTCAGGAGCCGGCATCGGCTCAGGAGCAGGCGGCTCGGGAGCCATCGGGAAGGACGGACCCCCACCCGACTGCGCAGATGCCAACTTCCCGCGAAGGTCGTCGTTCTCCCGGGTGAGACGTGCCAGTTCGGCCTCGACCTCGTCGAGGAACTGGTCCACCTCGCCCATGTCGTAGCCCTCGCGGAGCCGGACGGGAGTAAAGCGCTTGTTGCTCACGTCCTCTGGCGTCAGCGGCATGACCTCACCCATTCATTACTCGGTTGACTCAGACGTACGGACTGCACCGCCGGGGGGCGGCATCAGGTAATGCTGTCGAAACTCTAGCGCCTGTCCGTAGACATGCCAGATGCGGACCGCATCAAGGCACCTACGAGCAGGTGTCGAAGGCCTCAGCTCTGGTTGAAGAAGCCGCCCTCAACGATCCTCTGCTTGGCCTCAGCCGTGACCGAAACGTTCGCAGGTGAGATAAGAAACACCTTGTTGGTGACCCTCTCGATGTTCCCATAGGTAGCAAAGATCAGGCCGGCCGCAAAGTCGACAAGCCGTTTCGCGTCCGGATCGTTCATCTCGGTGAGGTTCATGATCACCGGCGTGCCGTCGCGGTAGTTCTCGCCGATTTGACGCGCTTCGTTGTAGGACGTCGGGGTCAGCGTGATGATCTTGGAAAGCTCTGCCACTGCAGGCACCACCGTTGCTCGTCGCCGCTCGGAAAGGTCAGCCACCGGAGCCGGACGTGACTGCTTCGACCGCACCGGCGCCTTGACGGCCTGGTGGGAGCGGGTCTCGTCGTCGTCACCCTCGTAGACATCGTCGTCGTACCCGGTGTCCTCGAGCAGGCCGAGGTATTCACCGAACCTGCGCATCGCGCCGCTCATGTAGCCACCTTCCCCAAAGTATTGCTGACCGAGACATTACTTGACAGTTGGCCTCTCTCCGAGGACCGCAGACCCGACACGTACGTGTGTCGCGCCATGGGCAATCGCCTGCTCCAGGTCGCCGCTCATCCCCGCCGACAGCACCGTCGCCTCGGGATACTCGACCAGGAAGTCCTCTCGGATCCGCGCCAGCCGGACGAAAGCCTGCTCCGGTTCCTCACCGAGAGGCGCGACCGCCATCAGGCCTCGCAGCCGGAGCCCGTCGGTCGTCTCGACCTCGGCAGCCAGGTCACGTACGTCATCAGGATCCGCCCCGGCACGACCCTCGCGCCCGGGCGGGTCGAGGGAAACCTGCAGGAGCACGTCGAGGATCTGGCCGCGCTCCCCCGCGCCGCGGCTGAGCCGGGGCAGCAGCGAGGACCGGTCGACGGACTCGACCACGTCGGCGTAGCCGGCCACGGCGGCCGCCTTGTTGGACTGGAGCCCGCCGATGTAGTGCCAGCGCAGCCCGAGGTCGGCGCACTCGGCCGCCTTGGCCGCCGCCTCCTGGTGGCGGTTCTCGCCGACGTCGGTGACGCCGAGTCCGGCCAGGATGCGTACGTCGGAGGCGGGGAAGAACTTGGTGACCACGACCAGGTGGACGTCGGCGGCGGGGCGACCGGCGGCCTTGGCGGCGAGCGCGATCCGCTCGCGGGTCTCGGCGAGCCCCGCGGCGATCTCATCCGCGCGATCGGTCGCCATCAGGCACCACGCAGCCGGATCAGGGCGCCCAGCGACATGCCGGCGCCGTCGCGGCGGTAGGAGTAGAGGTCCTCGGACTCGCGGGTGCAGCGGCCGGCGTCGACCGTCTCGACACCCTCACGGGCCAACTGGGCGAGCACTCCGGCACCGACGTCGAGGCTCGGGGTGCCCCAGCTCGTGGTGGCGCGCGCGGCCGGCTCGACCGCGGCGATCTCCTCCTGCATCTCGGCAGGCACCTCGTAGCACTTGCCACACACGTGCGGCCCCACCCAGGCGCTGATCCGCCTCGCGCCGAGGGCGCGCATCCGGGCGATGGTCTCGGGCACGACCCCGGCCGCCATCCCCTTGCGTCCGGCGTGCGCCGCGCCGATGACCCCGGCCGCCTCGTCCGCGAACAGCACGGGTACGCAGTCGGCGGTGCGGACCAGCAGCACCAGGTCGCGCTCGGTGGTGACGATTCCGTCCGCCTCGGGGCGGGTGCCGCACTCCGCGTCGACGACCGCGTTGCCGTGGACCTGGTAGAGGTCGGCGTAGGGCGCGCCGTCGGCGAAGTCGGCCAGCAGCAGCCGATGGTTCTCGGCCTTCGCCTCCGGCGAGTCCGAACCGTTGACCGCCAGGTTGAGCTCGGCGTAGGGAGCGAGACTGACCCCGCCGTACCTGTCGGTGAACGCCAGGTCGACGAGGCCTGCTGAGGCTCGGAACGAATACAAGAAAGGGACCTACTTCAAACTGTGCTTACTTGAGGCTGTGTTTACTTCAGGAAGTCGGGAACGTCGAGCTCGTCATCGCTGTACTGGACGCTCGGAGCGGGCTTCTTGGCGACCGGGGCGGGCTCGGCCGGCGGAGCCGCGGGCGGAGGCGTGGCCGGGGCCGGCTTGGCCGGCGTGGCCGGCGCGGCGGCCGGGGTCTCCTCGGCCTCCTCGGTGCGCCGGCTCGCGACCGCGGTGGCCACGGCGGCGGTCTCGCCGTTGTTGGCGGACTGGGAGCTGGAGCGGCTCTGCATGGTGCCGAGTGCCGACTGGCCCTCGCGGCGCTTGGGCATGCCACCGTCGAAGCCGGCCGCGATCACGGTGACCCGGACCTCGTCGCCGAGCGCGTCGTCGATGGTCGCACCGAAGATGATGTTGGCCTCCTGGTGGACCGCGTCGGCGACCAGCGCGGCGGCCTCGTTGATCTCGAAGAGGCCGAGGTCGGAGCCACCGGCGATCGAGAGCAGGACCCCGTGAGCGCCGTCGATCGATGCCTCCAGCAGCGGCGAGGAGACGGCCATCTCGGCGGCCTCGACGCTGCGGTTGTCTCCGCGCGCGGAGCCGATGCCCATCAGCGCCGATCCGGCGTTGGACATGACCGACTTGACGTCAGCGAAGTCGAGGTTGATCAGGCCGGGCGTGGTGATCAGGTCGGTGATGCCGGAGACACCCTGGAGCAGCACCTGGTCGGCCTGGCGGAAGGCGTCCATCACCGACACGTTGCGGTCAGAGATCGACAGCAGCCGGTCGTTGGGGATGACGATGAGGGTGTCGACCTCCTCGCGGAGCTTGGCGATCCCGTCCTCGGCGGAGTTGGCGCGACGGCGGCCCTCGAAGGCGAACGGGCGGGTCACCACACCGATGGTCAGGGCGCCGAGGGAGCGGGCGATGCGGGCCACGACCGGGGCGCCACCGGTGCCCGTGCCGCCACCCTCGCCGGCAGTCACGAAGACCATGTCGGCGCCCTTCATGACCTCTTCGATCTCGTCGGCGTGGTCCTCGGCGGCGCTCTCCCCCACACTCGGGTTGGCGCCGGCACCGAGACCGCGGGTCAGCTCGCGACCGATGTCGAGCTTGACGTCGGCGTCGCTCATCAGGAGCGCCTGGGCGTCGGTGTTGATGGCGATGAACTCGACCCCCTTGAGGCCGACCTCGATCATCCGGTTGACAGCGTTGACGCCGCCGCCACCGATGCCGACGACCTTGATGATCGCCAGATAGTTCTGTGCAGCTCCCACGGTGGTCGCCCCTTCGATCGCTGGTTGGTTCTTACGGCAGGTTCTGAACCCTTACCCTCAGCCTGAGGGTTATAGTTATGTCAACCTCGCCGTTCTCAGAACAGTAGGCAGACGTACGTCCTCAAACTGGCGCGACACGCGGACGCGGATCAGTTGTGCCGATCCGTTGCCGTCCGGTATCAGTCGACGCTCTTGCTGGTGACGGGCTGGCCGGGCACGGAGACGTCGTAGCGGGCCACGTCGGGCTCCGCCTTCATCAACGCGACCAGCACGTCGGCCTTGGTGTCGGACTGGGCGCTGCTCCCCCACACCACCCGCTTGTCGTTGCGCAGTTCCAGGGAGATCGAGTCGACGGTGGTCACCTCGACGTGGTCGACCCTCTTGGCCAGGCTCGCCGGGAGGGCCGAGGCCACTGCGGCGGCCTCGCGGAGCGCGTCGGAGTTGGTGCCGGTCACGGTGTTCACCATCGGCAGACCGGACGGCGCCTTCTTGTAGTCCCAGAAGACGGTGCCGGTCTCGTCGAGCGCGCGGAGCCGGCCGCCGATGGAGACGACGGCCACCGGCGTACGTTCGGTGACGTCGACCCGGATCTTGTCGGGCCACTCGCGCGAGACGTTGACCGAGCGCACCATCGGCAGCCCGTTGAGCACCCGCACCTGCACGGCCTCGAGGTCGGCGGTGGCCAGCGGCTCCCCGACAGGGACGGCCGCGAACTCGACGACCTCCTTGGCGCTGGTCATCTTCATCGAGCCGTGCACCGAGGTGCCCTTGACCTGCAGCCAGGTGGAGAAGTAGACCGCCCAGATCCCGCCGAGCAGAAGGGCGATGACCAGGGTGCCGACGATGAGGTAGCGCCACGCCAGCCAGCGCCGGCGCCACTGGCGCCGGGCGAAGGCCTTGCGGCTCTTCAGGGTCGCCGGATCGACCGGCGCAGGCTCGTCCTGAGACTCCTCCGGCTCCGGTTCGGCGCTCGACTCAGCCCCGGCCTTGGCCTCCTCCGAGCCGAGGTCGATCTCGCGCTCCCCGGACGCCGACTGGGCGATCTCCAGGGCCTCGGCGATCTCGGTCTCGACGCCTGACCCCTTCTCCGCCATGCTCGCCTCCCCCAGCGTTACTGCTCTGCCGTACGTAGCCTGGCGAGCACCATCGGGCCCACCTCCGTCACGGTACCTGCCCCGAGGGTCAGAACGAGGTCACCCGGACGGGCGCGGCGGGCCAGCTCGACGGCTGCCTCCTCGAGCCCGGCGACGCTGACGACCCGGTCGGGCGGCAGCGGCACCGCGTCGGCGACGAGCTTGCCGGTGACCTCGGGGTCGTAGTCCTCCCGGGCGAGGTAGACGTCGAGGACGACGACCTCGTCGGCTGCGCCGAGCACGCGGCCCATCTCCTCACCGAAGATCCGGGTGCGGGAGACCATGTGCGGCTGGAAGGCGACGATGAGCCGTCCCTGCCCCGCCACGGACCGGCCGGAGACGAGATCGCCTGCGATCTCGGAGGGGTGGTGGGCATAGGAGTCGTAGACGCGTACGCCTGCGGCCTCTCCCTTGCGCTCCATCCGCCGCCGGGTCCCGGTGAACGACTCCAGCCCCGCCTTGAGCAGGTCGAAGGAGTGCCCCAGGCGCAGGCCGACGGTGAGAGCGGCCAACGCGTCGGCGACGTAGTGGCGCCCGGGGATCTGCAGCGTGACCCGGCCCAGCTCGTCGAGCCCGTCGACGACGGTGAAGGAGGAGGTGGTGCCCTCCAGGACGACGTCGACGGCGCGTACGTCGGCCAGCTCCGACTCACCGACGCCGATGAAGCGGCGGCCGAGCGAGTGGGCGACGTGGCGCAGGTCGGCGGCGCCGGGGTCGTCGATGACCGCGACCAGGAACCCGTCGGGAGCCAGCCGCCCCACGAACTGGGCGAAACCCTCGCGGTAGGCCTCCTCGGTGCCCCACTGGTCGAGGTGGTCGGCCTCGACGTTGGTGACGACCGCGGCGTACGGCTTGTAGACCAGGAAGGCGCCGTCGGACTCGTCGGCCTCGGCGACGAACAGGTCGCCCGAACCCTCGGCGGCGTTGGTGCCCGAGGCGGCCAGCTCGCCACCGACGGTGTAGGTCGGCGCGGCGCCCGCGGCCTGCAGGGAGACGGTGAGCAGCGAGGTGGTGGTGGTCTTGCCGTGGGTGCCGGCGACGGCGAGGACGCGGCGGCCCTCCATCACCGAGGCCAGGCCGGCCGAGCGCGGGTAGATCCGCAGACCCTTCTCGACGGCCGCGACGTACTCCGGGTTGTCCTCGCGGATCGCGGTGGAGACGATCAGCGTGTCGACGCCGTCGACCTGGGAGGCGTCGTGGCCGACGTAGACGGTCGCGCCCTCCTCGCGCAGCGCCGCGACCATCGACGAGTCGGCGCCGTCGCTGCCGGAGACCTCGATCCCGCGGGCCAGCATGACCCGGGCGATCGCGGACAGACCCGCCCCACCGATGCCGATGAAGTGGACCCTGCCGAGCTGCTCGGCGGGAAGGATGTGCTCGGGAACGGGAACTCTCATGACCTGCCTCCTGCTACGACCTCGAAGATCATCCGTGCCAGCCGTTCGTCGGCGTCGCGAGGCACCAGGTCGCTGGCGGCCTTCGACATCGCCTCGAGCCGGGCGCGGTCGGTGACGATCGGGGGTACGTGGCTGGTGACCCAGGCGGCGTTCATGTCGGCGTCGGAGACGAGCACGGCCCCACCGGCGTCGACGACGGCGCGCGCGTTGAGCGCCTGCTCGCCGTTGCCGATCGGGAGAGGTACGTAGACAGCCGGCACTCCCACGGCGCTCGCCTCGATCACCGAGTTGGCGCCGGAGCGGCAGATCATCAGGTCGGCGGCGGCCAGTGCGAGGTCCATCCGGTCGACGTAGTTGAGCACGTGGTAGCCCGGACCGGGCGAGACCATCTCGTTCTTCGGGCCGATCACGTGGAGCACCTGGATCCCGTTGCTGGCGAGGGCCGGGTAGGCGCCGGAGACGGACTCGTTGATCGTCCGGGCGCCCTGGGAGCCACCGGTGACCACGATCGTGGGGCGGTGCTGGTCGAGCCCGAAGAAGCTACGCGCCTCGGCGCGCAGCGCCCAGCGGTCCATCGTCGAGATCATCCGTCGGATCGGCAGCCCGATGTATTCGGCCTTGGGCAGCTTGGTGTCCGGGAAGCTCACCGCGACCCGGTCGGCGAGGCGAGCACCGACCTTGTTGGCGTAGCCGGGCATCGAGTTGCCCTCATGGACGATCACCGGGATGTGGCGCCGCTTCGCGGCGATGTAGGCCGGCACCGAGACGTACCCGCCGTAGCCGACGACCACGTCGGGCCGGACCCGGTCGAGCACCTCGTACGTCGCGTCGACCGCACCCTTCAGGTTGGCCGGCACCTTCAGCAGGTCGCTGCTGAGCTGGCGCGGCATCGGGACCGGCGGGATCAGCTCGAGCGGGTAGCCCGCGGCGGGGACCACCTGGTTCTCCAGGCCGCGAGGCGTGCCGAGGCAGGTCACCTCCACGCTGGGGTCGAGTCGGCGCAGGGCATCAGCCGTGGCGAGCAGGGGGGATGTGTGTCCAGCGGTGCCACCGCCGGCGAGGAGGGCCTTCATGATGCGTCCGAACTTATCGGTTGCGTTGAGCGGACCGGTAAGCGGCTGCCTGGCGCGCCCGATCCTTTGCCAAGGCTTTACGCTGCTTCAGCGCCGCGGCTGCCGCCGGTTCACGACGGGCGAAGCCGATCACGACGCCAAGCGCCACCATCGATGGGATCAGCGCCGAGCCGCCGTAGGAGACCAGCGGCAGTGGGATGCCGATCACCGGCAGCAGCGCGAGCACCATGCCCACGTTGATGATCATCTGGCCCAGCAGCCAGACCAGTACGCCGAAGCTGAAGTAGCGTACGAACGGCCGGTCGGTCTGGCGCGCGACCTTGACCAGCGCGAAGGCGAGGGTCAGGAAGAGGCCGACGACGAGCAGAGTGCCGACCAGGCCGAGCTCCTCGCCCAGCACCGCGAAGATGTAGTCGGTGTGGGCCTCGGGCAGGTCGCCCCACTTCTGCTGCGAGGCTCCGATCCCCTGGCCCAGGATGCCGCCCGAGCTGAGCGCGTAGAGACCGTGGGAGGGCTGCCAGCCCTGCCCGTGGTAGTCCTTGAACGGGTCCGCGAAGCTGGTCAGCCGGGCAAGTCGCTCGGTGTCGGTGCTGATCAGGAACAGCACCGAGACACCGATGATCGAGATCGCCATCCCGAACAGCCGCCCGGGCGCCCCGACCACCCACAGCATCCCGAGCACGATCGCGAAGAAGACCAGGGCGGTGCCGAGGTCCCGGCCGGCGAGGACGAGCCCGGTGGCCAGCGCGATGCCGGGCAGGACCGGCATCAGCACCTCGTGAAGGCTGTCGAGGCGGCGCTCCTTGAGCGCGTAGACGTGGGCCGCCCACAGCACGATCCCGAGCTTGGCGATCTCGCTCGGCTGGATCTTGACCGGGCCGGCGCCGATCCAGTTCTGCTGCCCGTTGACGTCGTGGCCCAGGAAGATGGTCAGGAAGAGCAACACGCAGGCGATGACGTATCCCGGCCAGGCTAGCCGTCGCAGGTGCTTCGGCCGGATCCTGGAGGCGATGAACGCACACGGGATGCCGATGATCACCCACAGCACCTGCCGCCCGACGATCGCGTAGGAGTTGTCCATCTGGGTGTAGGCCCACACGCTCGAGGCGCTCAGCACCATGATCAGCCCGATGGTCAGCAGCAGCGCGGTGCTCGTGAGCAGCAGGTAGTAGGCGGCCAGCGGCCGGTTCAGCGCCACCCTCAGCGCGTGGAACCAGGCCTTGAGGTAGCCGAGAACCGACTTCGGGTACGCCTTGGCCTGCTCGGCCGAGCCGGAACCGGTCTGGTCGGGGCTGGTGGTCGTCACGGCCTACCTCCCAGTTGCGGTGCGACGTACGTCCATTACATTCTCGCCGCCGTCTCCGCGTTCGCGGCGCATCTCCCCCGCGTGTCGCCCCGGCCGAGGCCGGTGGGGTCAGAGCTGGCGGCGTACGGCGTCGGCGAAGGCGTCGCCGCGGGCCTTGTAGTCGCGGAACTGGTCCTGGCTGGCGCAGCCGGGGGCCAGGAGCACGGTGTCGCCGGGCTTGGCCAGCGCGGCGGCGATCTCGACGGCTTCCGCGAGAGCGGCTACGCCGTCGGGGTCGTCGAGCTCGACGATCTCCAGGTCGCCGGCGTGGGCGGCGAGGGCGGAGGCGATGACGTCGCGGTCCTGGCCGATCAGGATGACGGCCCGCAGCCGGTCGTGGATGGAGGCGACCAGGTCCTCGAAGCGGGCGCCTTTGGCCAGCCCGCCGGCGATCCAGATCACCGGGTCGTAGGCCTGCAGCGAGGCCTGGGCGGCGTGCGGGTTGGTCGCCTTGGAGTCGTCGACCCAGGTGACGCCGCCGGCCTCGGCGACGACCTCGATGCGGTGGCCGTCGGGGCGGAACGACTTCAGCCCGTCGCGTACGGCGGCCTGGGAGACCCCGTGCGCCCGGGCGAGCGCGGCCGCGGCCAGCGCGTTCTGGACGTAGTGGGGTGCGGAGGAGGCGAGATCGGAGATCTGGCACAGCTCCGCGGCGGAGGTCTGACGCTCCTCGATGAAGGCCCGGTCGACCAGGATGTCCTCGACGATCCCGAGCTGACCCACCGCCGGGGTGCCGAGGGTGAAGCCGATGGCGCGGGCACCCTCGACGACGTCGGCCTCCTCGACCAGGTGCAGCGTGGCCTCGTCGGCGAGGTTGTAGACGCAGGCCCGCTCGACGCCCTCGTAGACGCGGCCCTTGTCGGCGGCGTACTCCTTCATCGAGGGGTACCAGTCGAGGTGGTCCTCGGCGATGTTGAGGACGACGGCGGCCTGGGCGCCCATCGAGGAGGTGTAGTGGAGCTGGAAGGAGGAGAGCTCGACGGCGAAGACGTCGTAGGGCTCGGGGTCCATCACGGCCTCGACGATCGGCAGGCCGACGTTGCCGACGGCGACGGACCGGAGCCCGGCCGTACGCAGGATGTTGTCGAGCATCTGCACGGTCGTGGTCTTGCCGTTGGTGCCGGTGACCGCCAGCCACGGGGCGGCGTTGTCGGGGTCGCGCAGCCGCCAGGCGAGCTCGACCTCTCCCCAGATCGGGACCCCGCGCTCGCGCGCCTGGGCGAGCAGCGGAGCCGTCGGTCGCCAGCCGGGAGAGGTGACCACGACGTCGACGTCGTCGGGCAGCACGTGGGTGGCGCCCTCGCCGAGGCGTACGTCGGCACCCAGGATGCCGAGGAGCTTGGCCTTCTCCTGGCGCTCCTCGTCGCCCGGTGACTCGTCGAGCGCGATCACCGAGGCACCCAGGTGGGTGAGGTTGTCGGCGGCGGCGAAACCGGAGACGCCGAAGCCGGCCACGACCGCCTTCACGCCCTCCCAGGAGTCGTTGCGGCCGAGCTTGTCGAGCTTCTTTGCCTTGTCGTCTGGCTCAGTCATCAGATGGTCGCCACCCATTCGGCGTAGAAGATTCCCAGACCGGCCGCGACGCAGAGACCGGTGATGATCCAGAACCGGATCACCACGGTCACCTGTTCCCAGCCGAGCATCTCGAAGTGGTGATGGATCGGTGTCATCCGGAAGATCCGCTTCGGGGTGCCGGTCACCTTGCGGGTGATCTTGAACCAACCGGTCTGCAGGATCACCGAGACCGTCTCGGTGACGAAGAGGCCGCCTAGGATGATCAGCAGGAACTCGGTGTGCGACAGGATCGCGAACCCGGCCAGCACAGAGCCGAGCGCCAGCGAGCCGGTGTCGCCCATGAAGATCCTCGCCGGGCTCGCGTTCCACCACAGGAAGCCGATGCAGGCGCCGCTGATCGCGGCGCCGAGGATCGCCATGTCGAGCGGGTCGCGCACCTCGTAGCAGGTGCCGATCTCCACGCTCGGACGACCGCAGCGCTGGTTGTTCTGCCAGATCGAGATGATCGTGTAGGCGGCGAAGACGATCGCCGAGGAGGCCGCCAGCAGCCCGTCCAGGCCGTCGGTGAGGTTGGTGGCGTTCGACGTGCCGGTGACCATGATCCAGAAGATCACCAGCAGGAGGGCTCCACCGAGCCAGTAGAGGATCCCGTCCCCACCGAGGAAGTGTGGACCGAAGTCACGGATGAAGGAGAGCTGGTCGGCCGCCGGCGTGATGCCGTCGGCGTTGGCCAGCCCCGGGTGGATCGCCACAGCGCCGAAGCCCACCGCGACCAGCGTCTGCCCGACCATCTTGGACCACGCGCGCAGACCGAGGTTGCGCTGCATGAAGACCTTGATGAAGTCGTCGACGAAGCCGACCGCGGCCATCCCCACCAGGAGGAAGAGCAGCAGGTAGGCCGTCGCACTCGGGGCGTCCCCGGTCAACAGCTTGGCCGCGAAGTAGCCCACGACGACCGAGATCACGATCGCGACGCCACCCATGGTCGGGGTGCCGCGCTTGGTTCGGTGGGTGGTCGGCCCGTCCTCGCGGATCTCCTGGCCGTAGCCCAACTTCGTGAACTGTACGATCGCAAATCGGGTGCCGAGCAGCGAGAACAGAAGCGCAATCGCTCCGCTCAGCAAGATCGCTCTCATGTCAGCCGGGTGCCTTCCTTGCCATGCCGTTCCATGTCCTTGCCCCCGGGCCGGTGTGCATAGCGAAGACACCGGCCCCGGGCATTCTTCCCTACGGCTTCGCCGGCTCTGCGGCACCCCGCCGTATCAGCACATCGATCACTGTGTGGCCAACGCCGCACGGACGACCTCGCGGTCGTCGAACGGGTGGGTCACGCCGTTGATCTCCTGGCCCGTCTCATGCCCCTTACCTGCGACGACGACGATATCGCCGGGCTCGGCGAGGCTGATGGCGCGGACGATCGCGGCCCGCCTGTCGCCGATCTCCTCGACACTCGCGCTGCCGCCGGTGGTGCCCTCCAGGACCTGTCGCCGGATGCTCGCCGGGTCCTCGGTGCGGGGGTTGTCGTCGGTGACGATCACGTGGTCGGCCAGGCGCGCGCTGATCTCCCCCATGATCGGCCGTTTTCCGGTGTCGCGGTCTCCCCCGGCCCCGATCACGACGATCAGCCGGGACTCGGTCAGCGGGCGGAGCGTGCCGAGCGCGGCCTCGACCGCGTCCGGCTTGTGCGCGTAGTCGACCACGACGGTGAACGGCTGGCCCTCGTCGATCCGCTCGAGGCGTCCCGGGACCCCGGAGCCCTTCGCGAGAGCAGTGGCGACGTCGCGCACCACCGTCTCCTCGCCGTACGCGTGGTGGATGCTCGCCAGGGCGGCGAGGGTGTTGCTGACGTTGTAGTCGCCGGCCAGCGGGCTCGCGCCCGGGAACTCCAGGCCGTCGGGGCCGTGGACGGTGAAGCTGGAGCCGTCGGGGCGCAGCTCGACGTCGGTGGCGCGCCAGTCGGCGGAGTCGTCGTGCAGGGCGTAGGTGAGGATCGGGATGGTCGCCTCGGCGGCGAGGCGCCGGCCGTGCTCGTCGTCGATGTTGACGATGCCCAACTTCGCCCGCTCCGGGGTGAACAGGTCGGCCTTCGCCGCGTAGTAGTCCTCGACCGTCTCGTGGAAGTCGAGGTGGTCGCGGCCCAGGTTGAGGAAGACGGCGACGTCGAAGACGACCCCGTCGACGCGCCCCATCACCAGGGCGTGGGAGGAGACCTCCATGGCGCACGCCTCGGTCCTCTCCTCGACCATCCGGGCGAAGAGACCGTGCAGGTCGGGAGCCTCGGGCGTGGTCAGCGGCGTCTTCACGTCGCGCCCGCCGATTCGGGTGCCGACGGTGCCGATGACGCCGGCGCGGTGGCCGGCGTCGAGCAGCGCGCTCTCGGCCAGCCGGGTCGTCGTCGTCTTGCCCTGGGTGCCGGTCACCCCGATCAGCCGCAGCCTGCCCGACGGGTTGCCGTAGACGCGGGCCGAGAGCGCGCCGAGCACCTTGCGCGGCTGCTCGACGAGCAGCACGGGCACCTCGCCGAGGCCCTGCGCCTCCAGCTCGGCGGCGCCGGCGGCATCGGTGAGCACCGCGACCGCTCCGGCCTCGACCGCGCTGGCGGCGTAGCTGGCGCCGTGCGCCCGGCTGCCGGGGACGGCGGCGTAGAGGTCACCGGGCAGCACCCGTTGGGAGCTCAGCGTGACCCCGGTGACGCGGGTTTCGCCGCGTACGTCCAGACCGAACTCGCCGGCCAGATCGGCCAGCGTCACCGGCTCGGTCACTCGCGGGCGGGTCGGGCTCTTGGGATCCGCCGTCTCGTACGCACTGCTCACCTGGCGAAGGTTATCCGCCCGGCGGGACGAGATCCCGCCGGGCCGACCTCAGGCGTGGCGTTCAGGCGTGGCGCAGCTGGGTCAATGCCGCGGCGCTGAGCTCGTGCGGCTCCTGGCCGGGAACGACGAGCACGACAGGTACGCCGGCGTTCCGCACGACCGCGGAGGTGATCGAGCCGTCGGCGAGCTGGGCGGCCCGGCCCCTGGGCGAGGAGCCGAGCGCGATCGTGCGGACGCGGGCCTCGGTGGCGTACCTGGCCAGCTCCACCCCTGCGCTGGCGTGGTCGCCGACGCTGTGCAGCACCAGGCCGGTCGCGGTCACGCCGCGGGCGGCGAGACGATCCAGGTGGGCGCGTACGGTCGCGGCCGCCATCTCCGGCGCCTCGGCGTCGATGGCCAGCTCCTCGACGACCTCTGTCTCGCGGACGTGGACCACCTCCAGCGGCGCTCCTTCAGCGGCGGCCATCTCGGCTGCCCGGTCGACGACGGCATCGGCGTCGAGGGTGGCGCCGACGGCGACCAGCACCGGGCGACCCTCGCCCCGGACCGGGCCGACGGGCTCGAGCGTCGGCGTGACCGGCTCGGCGGTCTCGGCCGACTCGGCGGCCGTGATCAGCTTGTGGCCGCTGGCCAGGACGGGGATCGCGATCAGGAACGCCGCGGCCCCGACGTAGAAGGCCACCGACTGGTCGGTCGCCTCGGCGATCTTGCCCGCAGCGAAGGGCGCGAGGCCGCCGCCGATGAAGCGTACGAAACCGTAGGCCGACGACGCGATCGGCCGCTCCACCGGCGAGACCAGCATGACGGCCTGGGTGGTCAGCGTGTTGTTGAGGCCGACGAAGATGCCGGACAGGATCACGGCCACGATGACCACGGTCGGCGAGGAGACGCCCAAGCCGATGACGGCGAGCAGGGCGCCGAGTCCGAGCAGGTTGACGTAGAGGGTCGGCGCGGTGCCGAAGCGGCGCTGCGCCCACGGCGCGCCCCACACGGCGAAGACGGCGACCAGGATGCCCCAGGCGAAGAAGACCCAGCCGAGCTGGAGCGGGTCGTGCAGCCCCATCGGGTAGGGCGCATAGCCGAGCAGGGTGAAGAAGCCCCAGTTGTAGAGCAGCGCCATGATGCCCATCGTCAGCAGCCCGCGGTGGCGTAGCGCGGCGAGCGGCGCAAGGAGGGTGACCTTCTTCTCCGGCTTGGGCATCGGCGGCAGGAAGACCAGCGTGGCGACCAGCGCGATCGCCATCAGCGCGGAGACGCCGAAGAACGGGCCGCGCCAGGAGATGCCACCGAGGACGCCGCCGAGGAGCGGTCCGACCGCGATGCCGAGGCCGAGCGCGGTCTCGTAGAGGATGATCGCTCCCGCGAACCCTCCGGTCGCCGAGCCGACGATGACGGCGAGGCTGGTGGAGATGAACAGCGCGTTGCCCAGGCCCCAGCCGGCCCGGAAGCCGACGATGCCGTCGACACCGTCGACGGTCCCGGCCAGCCCGGCGAACACGACGATCAGCACCAGGCCGAGGACCAGCGTCCACTTGGCGCCGATCCGGCTGGAGACCCAGCCGACCCCGATCATCGCCACGGCGGTCACCACGAGATAGCTGGTGAACAGCAGCGACACCTGAGCCGGCGTCGCCGCCAGCTCCTCGGCGAGCACCGGGAGGATCGGGTCGACGAGCCCGATGCCCATGAACGACACCACGCACGCGAACGCGACCGCCCACACGGCGCGTGGTTGCTTGAACGGACTTGCGGCAGCTGCCCCTTGGTGGGAGCTCATTCTTCTTGCCTCTTCTCAGACGTTGGTTTCGTACGCGTCGCCGGCAGGCCGGCGCGTCAGGAATCGAGCACGGCGTCGACGAGCCTGTCGAGGGCAGGGAGCGCCGCCGCGATGGCGGCACGGTCCTCTGTGGAGACCCGGGCCAGGGCGGCGTCGAGCACACTGGCTCGCTGTCCGCGCCTGGTCTCGAGGACCTCTCGTCCGGCGTCGGTGACCTCGACGAGGACCGCCCGCCGGTCGGCGTCATCGGCGACCCGGGCGAGCATCCCCTGCCGGGTAAGCCGGTTGACCAGCTGCGTCATCGCGGGCTGGGACACCCCGGCGACCTTTGCCAGGTCCGTGACCCGCTGCGGTCCCGTCCTCGCCAGCCCGGCCAGCACCGTGGCCGCCGTCGGCGACACGTCCCCCGCGGTCGACACCTCCCGCACCAGTCGCACCACCTTCTCGAGGGCGAGCGACAGGTCACGTCCGGAGGCAGAAGTCGTGCTCACCCAAGAAACATAACATACCTATGTTATGCATTTGGGGTCGGAACAGCTGTCTCATCCGTCACAGCGCACAGGCAATGCCTGCACTTCTCTGGTGTTGCAATGCCCGAGAAGTGCAGGAATACCCGGTTAACCGGGTATTCCTGCAACCGGGCAACTCACCAACCAGTGGGCATCTTCGAAGGCGCGGTGCCGGTCGGCGGGACGCCGTAGCGGCGCAGGGCGAAGGACATGATCTGGGAGAAGACCGGGCCGGTGACGGTGCCACCGCCACCGCCGTTGCCGGGGTTGTGGATGGCCACGTAGACGGTGAACCGCGGGTCGTCGGTGGGGGCGAAACCGCCGAAGGAGACCGTGGTGGTGCCGTCGTAGCACTTGCACTCGGAGTTGACCCGCTGCGCGGTGCCGGTCTTGCCGGAGACGCGGTAGCCGGGGACGGCGGCCGCCTTGGCGGTGCCGTTGACGGGGTCGTTGATGACCCGCTCCATCATCTCCGCGGTCTGGGAGGCGGCCTCCTCGGAGACCACGCGGTTGCGCTGGGCGGTGTCGGTGCCGACCTCGGCGCCGGAGTTGTTGGTGGCGCTCCCGGCGATGAGGCTGGGATCGATGCGTACGCCGCCGTTGGCGATGGTGTTGACCGCGGCGGTCATCTGCACCGCGTTGACCGAGATCGACTGGCCGAAGTCGATGCGGTCCTCGTCGGCCGCGTTCCAGGTCTCCGGCGCGGCGAGCAGACCGGCCGACTCGGTGTCGAGACCGAGGCCGGTGCGCCGGCCCTGACCGAAGGCGGCCAGGTAGTCGCGCAGCTGGCCGTCCTCGTACTTGTCCGCGGCCATCACGGTGCCGATGTTGGACGACTTCGCGATCACCCCGGCCAGGGTGAGCTTCTCCATGCCGTGCTCGTAGTAGTCGTGGATGTCGGCGTCGCCCGAACGGTAGGAGCCCGGCACCTTGAGCCGGGTCGCGGGCGAGACGAGCCCCTGGTCGAGCAGGCCGGCGACGGTGAGCACCTTCTGCACCGAGCCGGGCTCGTAGACGTTGGAGAGGGCGTTGCTTCCGCGCAGCGACTTCGGCGAGGCCGCCGGGTCGCGGGCATCGAAGGTCGGGTAGTCGGCCAGGCTCAGGATCTCGCCGGTCTGGGTGTCCATGACCACCGCCATCCCCGACTCCGCGCGCGACTTCTGCACGGCGTCCATCAGGGTCTGCTGCACGTAGTACTGCAGGTCGCGGTCGATGGTGAGCCTCAGGTCGTTGCCGTCGACCGGGTCGACACGGTTGTTGGTGCCCAGCGGCATCCGGGTGCCGCTGACCGGGCTGGTCGCGTCGTACTCGGCATGGCCGTCCTTGCCGGCGAGGTGCTTGTCGAAGGCGGCCTCGAGGCCCGCCAGCGGACCGTCGTTGCCGAGGAAGCCGACCAGGTTGGCCGCGACGTCGCCGTTCGGGTAGTTGCGCAGCGGGTCCCGGCTGGTCCACAGCCCCTGGTAGCCCTCCTTGCCCGCCTTCTCGACGGCGGCGGTCGCCTGGGTCGCGGGCACCTGACGCTTGATGTACTGGAACCGGCTCCCGTCCTTGCGGAGCTTGGCGAGCGCCGAGGCGTAGTCGACGCCCAGCTCCTTGGCCAGGAACGCGGCGATGGCCGGGGCGTCCTTCTTCGTCTGCTTCGGATCGGCCAGCACCATCAGCCCGTCGGAGGAGTCGGCCAGCGCCTCGCCGTCACGGTCGAGGATCTCGCCGCGCTCGGCCGGCAGCACGACGTCGACGACGTTCTCGGCGGCCGCCATCGCGGCGTACGAGTGCGGGTCGATGCCCTGCAGCTGCACCAGACGGCCGCCGAAGACCGAGAGCACCATCGCCACCAGGATGAAGCCGACGCGGAGCCGGATGTGCACCGGCCCGCGTCGCTGTGTCGCCTTCGGCGTGGCCCGTGGGGCAGGACGTCGCGCCGGCCGGCGGACCTTCCGCTTGACCTGTCGCTGGGCCATTGCTCTCCTCCCCTACCGAGCCTCGCCCGGAGACGTACGCTGCTGCTCCTCTGCCGCCTGCTTCTCTGCCGCTTCCTGCTCGCGCTTCTTCTCGGCGAGCTCGGCCGCCTTCTTCTTCGCGGCGGCCGCCTCGGCCGCCTTCTGCTCGGCGACCAGCACGCTGTAGGGCTTGGCGACCTTCGGGTGCAGCGGCGGGGTCGCGGAACGGTCGGCCGCGGCCGCCTCGCCCTCGATCTTCGCCTCGGGGACGCGCAGCATGGCGGCGTTCTGCGGGACGACCATGCCGAGGTCCTTCGCCTTGGCGGCGATCTGGTGCGGGTCCTCCATCTTCTTCAGCTCACCGTCGAGCGCCTGCTCCCGGGCGGCCAGCGTTGTCGCCTGCTCCTGGAGGCGCTGCTCCTGGAAGGCCGACTGCTGCATGGAGGTGTTGAAGACGAGCAGACCCACGACGCCACCGACGAGCAGCATCGAGACGAGCACGACGAACGGCAGCCGCGGCGCCATCGGGGCAGGCAGCGGCGCCGGCACGGCGGTGAGCCGTGTCTGGGTCGTCTCGGTTGCCCGGTCCGGGCTGCGCACAGGCGCCTGTGGCGCGGCGGAGATGCTCATCTGGCTGCTCCAGGGTTCGACTTGGGAAGGTTGGTTCGGGGCTTGGTGCGCTCCACCGCGCGCAGTCGCACCGAAGCGGCGCGCGGGTTCTCCTCGATCTCTGCTTCGTTGGCCTGCTCGGCACCACGGGTGAGCAGGCGGAACGATGGCTCGGCCTCGGGCGGCACGATCGGCATGTCGGGAGGTACGTCCAGCTTCGTCGCCTCGGCGAAGGCCCGCTTGGTGAGCCGGTCCTCGAGCGAGTGGTAGGACTCGACCACCACCCGGCCACCGAGACCGACGGCCTCGAGCGAGTCCGGCAGTGCCGTACGCAGCGCCCCGAGCTCGTCGTTGACCTCCATCCGCAGCGCTTGGAAGGTGCGCTTGGCCGGATGTCCGCCGGTGCGACGGGCAGGTGCGGGGATCTCCGCGTAGAGGAGCTCCACCAGGGGCCCGCTCGTCGTGAACGGCACCGTCTCGCGACGCTTGACGATGGCGTAGGCGATCTTCTTGGCGAACTTCTCCTCGCCGTAGTCCCGCAGGATCCGGGTCAGGTCGCCCGCGGAGTAGTTGTTGAGGACGTCCGCCGCGGTCTGACCCCGGGTGGCGTCCATCCGCATGTCGAGCGGTGCGTCCTCCGCGTAGGCGAAGCCGCGCTCGCGCTGGTCGAGCTGCATCGAGGAGACGCCGAGGTCGAAGAGCACCGCTTGGACCTCGTTCAGGCCCTGCCCGGCGACGACGTCGAGGATCTCGTCGTAGACCGCGTGGACCCCTGTCCACCGGTCGCCGAAGCGGGCCAGCCGCTCCCCCGCGATGCCGAGGGCGTAGGTGTCACGGTCGATGCCGATCACCCGTGATCCAGGGATCCGCTCGAGGACGGCCTCGGTGTGACCGCCGTGACCGGTCGTGCAGTCGACCAGGACCCCACCATCGGTGAGCGCCGGCGCGAGCAGGTCGACGATGCGGTCGAGCATCACCGGCACGTGCTTCTGGTTCGTCACCGCCTCGACCCCCATCGCACGGCTTCATCTGGTGTGTGTTCCGCCCGTCTCGTTGATAGAGCCACGGGCTGACAACGCCACGGATCCGCAGAGCCAGGTCTCATGCCCGCTCCGTCACCACCAAGTGCCGTCCGGAGCCGGGGAAGGTGCCCCGGATGGCTGGATGAGTGGAGCGGGACTGAGACCTCGTCCTGCGGATCCGCTGTTGACTTGTTTGCTTCTCGATCAGCTCTGCTGCTTGTCGCTTTGTCGATCTGTCCCTTTATCAGTCCGTCGACTCGTCGAGGTCTGCGAACTTGGCCTGTGCACCCGCGGAGTACTCCGCCCACTTGGCCGGGTCCCAGATCTCGATCCGATCCATCACACCGATCACGACCACGTCCTTGACGATCCCGGCGTAGTCGCGCAGGAGCGGCGGAATGCCGATCCGGCCCTGCTTGTCGGGTGTCGTCTGCTCGGCCCCCGCAAAGAGGACACGGGCGTAGTCACGTGCGTCCCGAGAGGTGAGCGGCGTCTGCTGGGCCCGCTGCGCCTCCTGCATGAAGACATCCTCAGGCCACACCACGAGGCAGTTCTCCTGACCTTGCGTCACGACAACCCCCTCCGCCAGTCGATCTCGGAACTTTGCGGGGAGGAAGATCCGGCCCTTCTCGTCGAGCTTCGGCGTGTACGTGCCCATGAAGAACATGTGCTCGCCCCCGCGGTCAGCTCAACGTGGATCGTTCCTCCACTTTGCCCCACCGTACCCCACAATCCCCCACTTTCAAACCACCTTCCTCCCCCACGAGGCGTTTTCACACCACACCCCGCTCCCCGGTTGTTGTCACAGTCGGGTGAATGACGCAGACGCTCGTAGGCGCTACCCCGTACGGTGTTCCCATACGCTGGGTGAGTCGGAAGGACGCGACGTGACGACGCCGTTGGAGGCCTCATCGAATGGGGCAGAGATCGAGACATTGGTGCGGGTCGCGGGCCGCATTCGCGACAGCATCGAGAAGGTGATCGAAGGAAAGACCGACGTCGTCGACTCCACGCTGACCGTGCTGCTCGCCGAGGGACACCTCCTGATCGAGGACGTGCCCGGGGTCGGCAAGACCCAGCTCGCGAAGGCGCTTGCGCGCTCGATCGACTGCTCGGTGCGCCGCATCCAGTTCACGCCCGACCTGCTCCCGAGCGATGTCACCGGGGTGTCGATCTTCAACCAGAACACCCGGGAGTTCGAGTTCCGCCCGGGTGGCATCTTCGCCAACATCGTGGTCGGCGACGAGATCAACCGTGCCTCCCCCAAGACCCAGTCGGCGCTGCTGGAGTGCATGGAGGAGCATCAGGTCACCGTCGACAACGTGACCTACCAGCTGGACTCGCCGTTCATGGTGATTGCGACCCAGAACCCGATCGAGATGGAGGGGACGTACGCCCTCCCCGAGGCGCAGCGCGACCGCTTCATGGCGCGGGTCTCGGTCGGCTATCCGCCGGTCGCCTCCGAGATCGCGATGCTGGCCAGCCACAGCGCGTCCAACCCGCTCGACGACCTGGACCCGGTCACCGACGCCGTGGAGATCCGCAAGCTCGTCGGCGTCGTCAACCAGATCTACGTCTCCGAGGCGGTCCGCCGCTACACCGTGGCCCTGACCGCGGCCACCCGCACCAACAACGAGCTCGCCCTGGGCGCCTCGCCGCGGGCGAGCCTCCACCTGCTGCGGGCCGCCAAGGCTCACGCCGCTCTGCACGGACGCGAGTTCGTCCTCCCCGATGACGTACGCAGGCTGACCGGTCCGGTCCTTGCCCACCGTCTCCTCCCCAGCGCCTCCGCGGCGATGCACGGCCGGTCGGTCACCGACATCCTCGAGGCCGTCGTGTCCACCGTGCACGTGCCACAGACCTGACCCTCGGGCCGACTTCAAGGAGGGGCGCGATGCGTGAGGCACTGTCCGGACTGACCGTCCGGGGCCGGGCTTTCCTGGCCGCCGGGATCACCGCCATCGTCTGCGGGATCCTGCTGGACCAGTCCACGCTGTCTCGGATCGGGATGCTGCTGGTCGCGCTGCCGCTGGTCACCGCGGTGGTCGCCGCCTGGGGCCGCTACCGGCTCGCGCTCGTCCGCCACATCGAGCCGCACCTGACCGAGGCCGGCCAGCCCGCCAGGGTCGAGCTCACCATCGCCAACGAGGGCCGGATCCCCACCGGGACCCTGCTGCTGGAGGAGACGGTGCCCTACGCGCTGGGCGGCCGGCCGCGCTTCGTGGTCGACCGGATCGGCTTCGGGTGGCGCCACAAGCTCGGCTACCAGATCCGCTCCGAGATCCGGGGCCGCTTCGACATCGGCCCGATGCGGGTGACCGTGGCCGACCCGTTCGGCCTGGTCGAGCTCAACCGCGCCTTCCAGTCCACGGTCCCGTTCACGGTCACGCCGAGGGTGGTCCCGTTGCCCTCGACTCCCCTCACCGGCAACGCCACCTCGTCGGGCGACTCCCGGCCGCGGGCGTTCCTCGGTGGCAGCGCCGAGGATGTCACGGTGCGTGAATACCGGCGCGGCGACGAGCTGCGGCGGGTGCACTGGCGCAGCTCGGCCCGCCTCGGCGAGCTGATGGTGCGCCGCGAGGAGCAGCCCTGGCAGGCCCGGGCCACCGTCTTCCTCGACAACCGCCGCTCGGTCCACCGCGGCCAGGGCGCCGGCTCCTCCTTCGAGCACGCCGTCGTGGTCGCCGCCTCGGTCGCGGTGCACCTGGTGGAGGCCGGCTACTCCGTGCGGCTGGTGACCTCCGGCGGCCACACCCCCGGCGTCGCCGGCGGCAGCGGTGAGCTCAACGCCGGCTGGCACGACCGCGAGGGTCAGGCCGACGCGGCCGCCCTGCTGGAGGCGCTCGCCGTGGTCGAGACCGTCCAGCACCACCGCATCGACGCCTCCTGGATCGGCGAGGCCGGACAGGGCGGAGTCACCGTGGCGGTGCTCGGCTCGCTGGACGAGGAGGACGCCGGCGTACTTCGCCGGGTGCGTCACCACACCGGGTCCGCACTCGCCTTCTCGCTCGCCGTCGACGGCTGGAGCGCGGTGCACCTGGCGCCCGAGCAACGACGGCCCAGCGGCGTACCTCTGCTCATCCAGAACGGCTGGAAGGCGGTCGAGCTCGGGGTCGGTGACTCGGTGGCCACGCGCTGGCGCGAGCTCGGCACCCGGGGCGCGGCAGCGGGAGCCGGGGCATCGCGATGATGACCTCACGCGACACCCGCGGCGTCGTGCCCGCCATGGCGGTGCCACTGACCTGCTTCCTGACCGTGCTGTTCGCGCTGTCGTCTTGGGGCTCGTTCACGAGCACCCGGTTCCCCTATCTCGGCCCGATCCTGGTTGCCGGCCTGCTCGTGGTCGGCACCGGCATCTCCGCGCGGCTGCTGCGCGTGCACGGCTCGGTCGTGGTCCTGCTGCAGGTGCTGCTCGGCACGATCGCGACCAGCCTCCTGGTCGTGCAGCACCCCTTCCCGGTCACCGGCGGCGGCCGGGCACGGGTCACGGCCGAGATGACCGAGGCGTACGTCGCGTTCAACCCGTTCGACCTGCCGATGTCGGGGGCGGAGGTGGCGCCGTACCTCATCCCGGGCGGTGTCGCGGCGGTGCTGCTGGCCGACATCCTGGCGGTCTCGCTGCGGCGCCCGCCGATGATGGGGCTCGTGGTGCTGGGCGTCTTCACGGTGCCGTTCAGCATCATCGGCGCCGGCGGCTGGGGCGGGGTCTCCTGGGTCGTCTTCGCGCTCACCGCGACCTCGTTCCTGGTGATGCTGCGCCTCGACCGTGCCCAGCAGCTCGGCCGCTGGGGCCGGCGCCTCGACGACGACCTCCCGGTGGCGCCTGCCGCCGGGCCGGCGGTCATCGGCGTCTCCGCGGTCGCGATCGCCCTGCTCGCCCCGGCCTGGCTGCCCAGCCCGAGCGTCTCCCTGCCCGGCCTGGGTCCGGGCGACGGCGACGGGCCGCTGCGAGTGATCAACCCGACCGTCGGGCTCTACGACGACCTGCGCCGGCAGAGCGACCAGGTGATGGTGTCGGTGACTCCCGTCTACGGCGACACCGAGACTCCCCCGTCCTATCTACGCGTCGGGGCCCTGACCAAGTTCACCGGCACGGAGTGGACCTCGGGCAACCGCGACGTGCCCTCCGACAACAGCGGCGTGGCCACCTTCGAGCCGCCGATGTCCGACCCGACCCTGCTCGGCGATCCGACGACCTATCAGCTGAAGGCCAGCGCGAAGTTCCAGTCGACCTGGCTCCCGATCTTCGCCCATCCCCTCGAGGTCACCGCGAGGGGGCCGTGGCGCTATGACGAGGACACCCTCGACTTCATGTCCACCGAGGGCAGGGACCAGACCGTGGCCGGGACGAGGTGGCGGATGACCGCCGCCCCCGTCGAGCCGACCCAGGAGCGCCTTCTCGCCGCCGGGGACCCCGGCGTCGGCGCCCCACCGGGCATGACCGACCTGCCGCTGCTCCCCGACGAGATCGAGCAGATTGCCCTGGAGCGGACCGCCGGCCAGGACCGGCCGTTCGCCCAGGCGGTCGCTCTGCAGAACTGGTTCCGGCACAGCGGCGAGTTCACCTACAGCCTGGAGCGTGACGTCGGCACCGACAGCGCGGCCCTGCTGGACTTCCTGACCGACAACAAGGTCGGCTACTGCCAGCAGTACGCCACGGCCATGGCCGTGCTCGCTCGCGAGCTCGGCATCCCGGCGCGGGTCGCCTTCGGCTTCCTGGGCGGCGACCGGGACGAGGACGGCGTGTGGCAGTTCCGCGGCCGCGACCTGCACGCCTGGCCCGAGCTGTGGTTCGAGGACATCGGCTGGATCCGCTTCGAGCCCACGCCGGCGGCCGCCGACACCAGCGAGCCCGGCTACACCACGGGTGCGCTGGGCAATGCCAGCAACGAGCCGGAGGCCCCTCTTCCCAGCGCCGGCACGAGCGTCGCGCCGGTGCCCAACCGACCGCAGCGCGAGGAGCCCGACACGGCGGAGGTGGCCGATACCGGCACCGAGGAGTCCAACGCCGGCGCCGTCTGGACCGGTCTGGGGATCGGGGCTCTGGTCGGCCTGATCGCGCTCGCGGCGCCGGCCGTGATCCGGCGCCGGCGGCGTACGACGCGGCTCGCGGGTGATGCCGAGGCCGGCTGGACCGAGCTGGGTGACACCGCGATCGACCTGGGTCTCCCTTGGTCCGGCACCCGCTCACCGCGGGAGGAGGCCACCAGCCTGGCTCCGCATCTGCAGGGTCGCGAGCCGATGCTCGCTCTGCAGCGGATCGTCGCCGCCGTCGAGCGCAACCGCTACGCGGAGCATCGCGACACCGTGGCGGTCGGGGACGACGTACGCCTGGTCTCGGCCACGCTCAGGGAGAACGCCGATCGGCGTGCCCGTCGCCGGGCACGCCTGTGGCCGGCGTCGGTCTTCCGCCGTCCGCCGGCACCAGCGACCGACGGACCGGTTACCCGGTCCGAGCGGGAGCTGATCTCCTCTTAGAGGTCGTTTCTTAGAGGTCGTTGTCGCGGCGGCGCTGCTTCCAGCGCTCGCTGGCCCGGTCGAGGAACGAGGTGCGGGGCGTGTGGTCCCCATCGTCCTCCTCGACCGCGGCAGCACCACGAAGAGCGGTGAGCAGCACGGAGGTCGAGGCCAGCATCACCAGGAAGCCGACCACCCCGACGATCCACATCCGTGAGATCACACCGGTCATCAGCAACGCGACTCCACCGGCGAGCACGATGCCCGCGAGGACCGCGTGTCGACGTTGGGCACGGCGCAAAGCCGTGCCTCGGAGGGCGGAGGCGAACTTCGGGTCCTCCGCCGAGAGCGCGCGCTCCATCTGCTCAAGCAGGCGAAGCTCCTCTTCCGAGAGTGGCACCGTACCTCCCATGTCCTGTTGGGGCATCTCCAAGTCTAGGCTGGCCACCCTGAAGGCGGTAGTGAGCCCAGAAAATTCTTGTCCCTTGACGTTCTGCCACATGGCACAACCACGACCGATTGTGTCAAGCGAGGTGGCAGGTGCGTCAACCCCGCCCCTGATCCAGCAGGCTCGCGCGGCGTACGAGGCTCGATCCGAAGCGTTCGGCGACCTGATCGATGGCGCGGTCGGCCTCGGACCAGCCCCGTTCCCGCTCGCCGAGCACCAGCTGCCGGTCGGTGCCTTCCCTGGTGACCAGGTGCTCGACCCGGACCCCGACCAGGCGCAGGGCCCGGCCCCGGAGGTTGAGCTCGTCGTAGAGGCTGACAGCGGTGGCGTGCACCTCCTGGGTGACGTCGGTGGGATCGGGCAGCGTGCGGGAGCGCGAGATGGTCTTGAAGTCGGTGAACCGGACGGTCAGTGCGATGGTGCGGCCGACTGTGCCGGCCCGCCGCATCCTGCGCGTGACGCGGGCGGAGAGGCGCAGCAGCTCGCGGACGATGTCCTCGCGGTCGCTGAGGTCGTGACCGAAGGTCTCCTGGGCTCCGGTGGACCGGTCGGGCAGGTCGGGGCCCAGCCGCCCGGTCAGCTCGCGCCGGTCGGTGCCGGTGGCCAGCCGGTGCAGGTGGCCGCCGAGGCGTGGACCGAGGATCTGGTGAAGGGTCGGCACCGGGGTGCGCGCGATGTCGCCCACCGTCTCGAAGCCGAGCCGCCGCAGCCGGGTCCGGGTGCTCGGGCCGACGCCGTAGAGCTCTCCGACGTCGAGCGGGTGGAGGAAGCCGGGGATCTCCTCCGGCCGGACGACCACGACGCCGTCGGGCTTCGCCTTGCGGCTGCCGACCTTGGCCACGCTCGGGGTCGGCGCGACGCCGACCGAGCAGGTGATGCTCAGCTCCTCGGCGATCTGGCGGCGGATCCGCTGGGCGATCTGTTCGGGGCTCCCGAAGAGCCTGGTCGCTCCCCGTACGTCGAGGAACGCCTCGTCGACGCTGACCACCTCCACCAGCGGGGTGGCGCGGCGGAAGATCTCGCGGACCTGGTGGGAGACCTCGGCGACCTCACCGAAGTCGAGCCGGACCGAGACGAGCTGGGGGCACAGCCGTCTCGCCATCGACCCCGGCATCGCGGCCTTCACGCCGTAGGCCCGCGCCGGATAGTTGGCGCAGGTCACCACGCCACGGGCATGTCCCCCGACCACCACCGGCTGGTCCCACAGCTCGGGCTGGTGCCTGATCGCCACGGACACGAAAAAGGCGTCCATGTCGACATGGAGGATCGGGGTGACCTCCGGAGCGCCAGCGGAGGAGGTCACCCCGATCCTCCGAGGACGCGGACAAGCGCTGACTCGGCGCAAATGTCACGCCGGAGCGCTAGCGGAGGCGGGACCTTTGCGCCGCGTCGGCGCCAACCGGCGAAGCGAAGCGAGCCGTCAGCGAAGCGAAGCGAGCAAATGCAGCTGCGAAGCCAGCGGCAGATAATCCGGGCGCGTCGACGCCGCCTGCTCCAGATCGACCAGCGCGTTGGTCGCACCGGGATCGACATCGAGCAGCGACCCAGGAACATGATCCACGAACACACGTACGCCACGAACATCCGAGACCGCGAAGCCGGCAGCCTCGAGCAGCCCGGTGACCTCGTCGAGGGCGAAGCGGCGACCGGAGCGCCCCTGCGAAGTGGTGTCGTCGAGGAGCTCTGCGGCCTGTGCGAAGTGGCCGGCGAGAGCGCGGGAGAGGACGGCGGCGGTGCGCTGGGCGACCAGCAGGCTGAGCGTGCCGCCGGGACGGAGCACCTCGCGGATCCCTGCCAGCGCCGCCGCGGGATCGGGGACGACCTCGAGGACACCGTGACAGAGCACCACGTCGGCACCGCTCGGGTCGGCGACGTCGGAGAGTGCGGCGAGGTCACCCTGGCGCGCGTCGACGGAGACGCCGGCCTCGCGGGCCCGGCGGTCGAGCGCGGCCAGCGCGTCGGGGCTGGGGTCGACGACGGTGACCCGGTGGCCGAGCCCGGCGATGCGTACGGCTGAGGTGCCGGTGCCGCCGCCGATGTCGAGGACGTCGAGCGGGCCGGAGGCCAGGACCGGGTCGAGCGCGTCCCAGACGGCGACGGTCCGGGCGCCTGCCCGACGACTGGTGGAAGCGGAGCCAGCTGACATGGGGCCAAGCGTAGGCCCTGCCTCCCACCCTGCGTACGCCACACCTGGATCAGCCCACGAGGCGGTCGTGCGGGAGCCGGGTGGCCGGAGAGGTGTGGGCCATCAGCCCGAGGGACTCCTCGACGACGGCGAGGAACCGGTCGGCGTCACGCACCTGGTCGTCGGCCTCCTCCGCGGTGACCGCCCGGATCGAGCCGGCCTCAGCGGCGGCGCGCTTGGCGGCGCCGGCGGCGAAGTAGTCGGCCCACTCGGAGAGCTCGGGCGCGACCTTCTTGAGACGGACCCAGGCGTTCCACGGACGACGGCGGCCGGCACGGCTCGCGGCCTCGACGGGGTCGGTGCGGGCGGCGATCAGCGCCGCCGCGGCCTGGAGGGCGGCGACATGAGCGATGGCGTACCTGCTCGGCACGTCGTCGGCCACGATCGCCTCCGCGAGGGACTCGGTGGCGCGGAAGAGGTAGCTGTGTGTCGTCGCCGGCAGCAGATGCATCGGGTCGTCCTTCTCGCTCACGGTCGACCCCGCAGTGGACGGCTCCGGCGGGCGTCGGGGGTCGAGGACGACGCCCGCCAGAGCCTGGTTGTTCGAACATCTGTTCGAACACGAGATCAAACTACACCCCGCCACCGACAGTCACAAGGACGAATCGGGGACGGGGCGTGTCGAGGGGTGCTGCGGGTCGCTCAGTCGTCGGCGACGGCGCCGCGGATGAGGTGCGGCGGGTGGATGTAGCGGGTGTTGGCTGGCAGCCACATGACCACCAGCAGCCCCGCGGCGATGACGATCGCGATCGCGGTGAGCACGCTGATGATCACCGGCGGGCCGGTCAGGATGCCGCCGACGCTGGCCACCGCGGAGATGAAGACCAGGAACGTGATCACGATGCGGGCCCACTCGAAGCCGTTGCGGAGGAAGACCGCGAGCACACCGAGCATGCCGGCCATCACGCCGAACAGGGTGATGGCGGGGGCGATGAACGCCGGCGCGCTGACCCGGTTGTCGGTGGGCGGGTTGATGAGGGCCTCGAGCCCCTCGGTCTCCAGGATGCGCTTGGCCGAGGAGTTGCCCTCCGCCCACGCGCGCACCAACTCGTCGGAGGTCAGCACCATCACCACGACCACGACGGCGCTGAACGCGATCAGACCGACGATCAGGCGAATCGCCCACGTCATCTCCCGCGGCACGGGCTCGGCAGCGAGGGCCGCCACCTCGACAGTGGCCTCCAGGTCCTCGTTCACGACCACACCTTCGTTCTCGTCGGGTGTCGTCATGGTCATCCGGTCTCCTTGCGACGTGGGGGTGAACTCTGCGTTGATCAGCCCATTCTGCCGCACGGGGCACAACGGAGGTAAATACGGGATCGCGTGCGCTTGGTCTCGGGCCGGGTCCGAACTGTCGGTGGCGTAGGCCAAGATGTCTCCATGGAATCTCTAGCGCTGACCTTCTCCAGCGGGTGGGCCAGTGGCATCAACGCCTACCTGGTCGTGCTGGTGCTCGGCGTCGTGCAGCGTACGACCGGGGCCGAGGAGATCCCTGACGTGCTCGGCACCTGGCCGGTGCTGGCGGCCGCGGGGGTGATGTTCGCGATCGAGTTCGTCGCCGACAAGATCCCCTACATCGACTCGACCTGGGACTCGATCTCCACGTTCATCCGGCCCACGATCGGCGCCGTGATCGGTGTCCTGCTCGCCGGCGAGGCCGACTCGCTCAACGCGGCTGTCGCCGGCGTCGTGGGCGGCACCTCGGCGCTGATGTCCCATCTGGTCAAGGCCAGCGAGCGGTTGGCGGTCAACACCTCCCCCGAGCCGGTCTCCAACTCGGTGGTCAGCCTGGCCGAGGACGGCCTGGTCCTCGGCGTGGTCTGGTTCGCGACCGAGCATCCGCTGGCCGCCGCCGGCATCGCCGCGGTCCTGCTGGCGACCGGGCTGGTGCTGGTGTACTTCATCATCCGCACCGTTCGCGGGGGCTGGCGCAGGCTCACCCGCCGCGGAAGACGGGGCGCCCCGCCGCCGGACGAGCCCTCCGACGGCACCACCAAGCCCTACCCCGTCCAGTGACCAGCGTCGTCGTCCTCGGGGGCGGGTACGCCGGGATGGCCAGCGCCGCGAGGCTGGCCAAGCTCGGCCACTCGGTGACCCTTCTCGAGGCCTCCGGTCAGCTCGGCGGCGCTCTGGTGCCGGTGCGCGAGGAGGGGTTCACCTGGGACGCCTCGGCGACCTCGACGCTGCTGCCCGCGGTCATGCGCGACCTGTTCCGCAAGTCCGGTCGGCCCGCGGAGCGTGAGCTCGAGCTGGTGCCGATGGACGTCATCCGCGAGCACCGGTTCGCCGACAAGACCTCGGTCTCGATCCCCGGCGGCACCCGCGGCGCCCAGTTGGCGGCCTTCGACGAGCTCGGCCCTGGCATGGGCCAGCGATGGACCGATTACGTCGCCCGGTTCAGCGAGGACTGGGAGGTGCTGCGCCAGCACTACTTCGAGGTGCCGTGGGAGCCCTCGGCGCTGCCCTCCGCCGTCGCGGAACGGTTCCGGTCCCGCGAGACCCTCCACAAGCGGCTGCGCAAGACGTTCAAGGACGAGCGGCTCCGGCTGGTCGCGGCGCACCCGTTCGTCGCCGCGGGGCAGGAGCTGCGTGACGTACCTGCCTGGGCCGGGCTGACCGCCTATCTCGAGCAGCGGTTCGGCGCCTGGCGGGTCGAGGGCGGGATGGGGGTGGTGGCCGAGGTGCTCGCCGCCCGGATGGCCACCCGCCGGGTCTCGGTTCAGACCGCGACCCGGGTGGAGGACATCGTCGTACGCGAAGGGCGGGCGGTCGCGGTCAGCACCACCGCCGGAGAGATCGATCTCGGCGCCGACGGAGCGGTCGTCCTCGCCTTCGACCCGCGCTCGCTGCCGGCCCTGCGGCCGTTCGTGGAGCGCACGTTGCCGGCGATCCCGCCGATGACGTTCCATCTCGGGCTCTCCTCGCTGCCCGAGCATCTGGTCGATCTGCCCGACGAACTGGTGCTCCACGGCGAGCCCACTCTTGTCGTACGCACCCGCGGGCTCGCCCCCGAGGGGCAGCACGCCTGGACGATCCACTCCTACGGCAAGCTGATGGAGGACGTCCTGCTGGCGCTGGCGCGCCACAAGATCGATGTGCGCGAGCACGTCGTGCACCGTGTCGACCTGGGCGCCGCCGAGCTCGTACGCCGCTGGCGCGGGTCACCGCTGGGCGTGAAGTGGTCGGGGCGCGGCACGGTGTTCCAGCGTCTCGGGCCGCGCACCCCTCTCCCGAACGTGTACGCCGCCGGCGCCCACGCCACGCCCGGCTCCGGGCTGCCGTTCGCCGGGCTGTCGTCCGCGCTGGTCGCGCAGTCGATCGGGCCTGCCGAGAAATGAGCGCGGTCTAGACCGTGACGTTGAGCTTGGCGAAGATCTCCAGCGTCGCCTTGGAGCGGTTGAGCGTGTAGAAGTGCAGCCCGGGCGCGCCTCCGTCGAGGAGCTCCTGGCACAGCTCGGCGGCCACCGCGATGCCCTCGGCACGGATGTCGGCGGGCTCGGGACCGGCGGCGCTGAGGCGCTCCACGATCTCCTCGGGGACCTCGGCGCCGATCAGCTCGCTCTGGCGGCGGATGGCGGCGAGGTTCAGGATCGGCATGATCCCCGGCAGGATCGGGATGTCGACGCCGCGAGCTCGGACCCGGTCGACGAGGCCGAAGTAGTCGGCCGCACGGAAGAACATCTGGGTGACCGCGAACTCCGCGCCGGCCTTCGCCTTGGCGACCAGCACGTCGGCGTCGGCCTCGAGCGACTCGGCACTCGGGTGGCCCTCCGGGAAGGCGGCGACTCCGATGCGGAAGTCGCCGCGCTCCCGGGCGAGCTTCACCACGTCGATCGCGTAGTCGAGACCGCCCGGCGTCGGGGTCCACTCGGCGCGCGGTCCCTCGGCGGGGTCGCCGCGCAGCGCCATCACGTGCTCGACGCCCTTCGCCGCATAGGCGTCCAGGATCCCCGCGACCTCGTCGCGGGTGTGGCCGACGCAGGTCAGGTGGGCGACCGGCAGCAGCTCGGTCTCCGCGGCGATCCGGCCGGTGATGGCGACCGTCTTGTCACGGGTCGAGCCGCCGGCACCGTAGGTGACGCTCACGAAGGTGGGGCGGTAGGGCTCCAGCGCGCGCACGGCGTTCCAGAGCTGCTCCTCGCCGGCCTCGTCCTTCGGCGGGAAGAACTCGAAGGAGAACGAGCGCTCGCCTTGGTTGATCAGCTCCGCGAGGGAGCGTCCACGTCCAGTCACCATCGGGCCATCCTAGGCAGTGCCCTAGGCTCGGAGAGTGAATGAAACGTGGGACGCCGATGAATTCCGCAGTCGCGTCCAGGGGGCACTGGACACCTTTCTCGAGACACAGTCCCAGCGGCTGGTTCCGCTCGGTGACGAGGTCGAACCGCTGCTGCGCCGGGCCCGCGAGTCGATGTCCGGAGGCAAGCGGCTGCGCGCCGCGTTCTGCTACTGGGGCTTCCACGCGGTCCGCCCCGCCCCCTCGCCGGCCGAGGAGGAGTCGCTCGTACGCGCCGCCGCGGCGCTCGAGCTGCTCCAGGCCTCGGCGCTCGTCCACGACGACGTCATCGACGACTCCGACACCCGGCGCGGAGCGCCCTCCGCGCACCGCGCCTTCGAGGCCGACCATGCCGCCGCGGGCTGGCCGGGCCGGTCCCGTGCCTACGGTGATGCCGCGGCCGTGCTCCTCGGAGACCTGCTGCTGACCTGGTCGGACGAGCTGCTGCGTACCTCTGGGTTCGGGGACTCCGAGACCTCCGCCGCCCTGTCGGTCTTCGACCACACCCGCACCGAGGTGATCGCCGGGCAGTTCCTCGACATCACCGTCCAGGCGCGCGGCGCGGCGGACGTCGAAGCGGCGATGAAGGTGGTGCGCTACAAGGCGGCCAAGTACTCCGTCGAGCGCCCCCTCCACGTCGGCGCCGCCCTGGCCGGAGCCTCCCCGGAGCAGATCGAGGCCCTTTCGGCCTACGGCCTCCCCGTCGGCGAGGCCTTCCAGCTCCGCGACGACCTCCTCGGCGTCTTCGGCGACCCCTCGGTCACCGGCAAGCCCGCCGGCGACGACCTCGTCGAGGGCAAGCGCACCGTCCTGGTCGCCCTCGCCCTGAAGGCATCACCGCCCGCCGACGCCGACCTCCTGGACCGCTCCCTCGGCCAGCCGCTCACGGAGGACCAGGTCGCGGAGCTACGTACGATCATCGCCTCCTCCGGCGCGGAGCAGCAGGTCGAGAAGACCATCACCGAGCTCGCCGACCAGGGCCTCACCGCCCTCGACGACGCCAAGTCGTCAGGAGTCCTCGACGCGAACGCCGCAGAGGTCCTGCGCGCCCTCGCCACCGCCGCCACCCAGCGCACGGTCTAGCCGAGACGTCACCCCGGGCGGCCGAAGCGTCTAGAGCGAGGTGGCGGGCATCTCGAAGAGGACCTTGTCGGACGGCTTGTCGGAGCCGCCCTCGGGTTCCATGGTGACCATCAGGTCGCCGTCCTCGACCGGTACGGCGACGGCCATCTCCTCGTCGAGGACGCCGGCGGACTCCATGCCGGCGTCGGTGTGCCACCAGACCTGGTAGGTCATCCCGGCAGGGCGGTCGAGATGGGCGGTGTCGACGGCGACCATGTGCATCTCGTGGGACATCGCGACCATCAGCTCGCCGTCGGACGTCTCCTCCTTGTGCATCCTCGCATCGGGGGCCGACATCACCTCGGCGGCGGTCATGGCGGGCGGGTCGTCGTCTTGTACGACCACGCCTACCGTCACGCCGACACCGATGACCAGGGCGGCGACCGCGGCGATCACGCCCGCGAACCAACGACGGCGAGCGCGGTCCGCCGCGACGACGGGCCGGAGCTGCGGAGTCTCCGAGGCCGTACGCATCACGCTCGCGCGCAGCGATGCCGGAGGTGTCTCGGCGACCTCATCGGCCAGCGACGCGGTCGCCGACCGCAGCGAGTCGACCTCCTCCCGGCAGTCAGGGCAGGCAGCCAGGTGCGCCTCGACCTCTGCTCGCTCGGCAGGCTCCAACGCATGGAGGAGATAGGCCCCGACCAGGCCGTGTACGTCAGGCGCCATCGCGAGCCTCCAGACAGTCACGAAGACGGATCAGCCCGTCCCGCATCCGCGACTTCACCGTCGGCAGCGGCCGGCCGAGCAGCTCGGCGACCTCGGGATAGGTGAAGCCCTGGTAGTAGGCCAGCCGAACGGCCTGCGACTGCAGCGGGGTGAGGGAGTCCAGGCAGCGGCGTACGCCTTCGTGCTCCGCCGCCGTGACGACGGCGTCCTCCGGGCCGGCGACGTCGACCGGCTCACGCCGGGCGACATGCTCCTCCCTCGCTCGCGAGGCCTGCGAGGAGCGCACGGTGTCGACGGCGCGACGGTGCGCGATCGTCAGCACCCAGGTCCGGACGGAGCCGCGCGACGGGTCGAACCGGGCGGCCTGGCGCCACATCTCGGTGAACACCTCCTGGGTCACCTCCTCCGCACGCGAGGGGTCGCGCACGACCCGCCGGGCGACGCCGAAGACGAGCGGAGCCAGGTCGTCGTAGAGCCGGCCGAAGGCATCGAGGTCGCCACCGGCGACCGCGGCGAGCACCGCCGCCGGGTCCAGGTCGTCATCGGGGTCGGGTGACGTCTCGTCGCCCACGACCCGCAGCGCTCGCCGCACGCGCACCCCTTTCGACAAATGACCGATCTCACTCCGGGTTCGCAGCCGAAGAGTGGGAGGATTGGTCCCATCCGACCATCGATCGGCCACGAACCCACAGCATGGCATCCCGCATCCTCCTCGGACGTCCGTACGGCCCCGTCGCGGGCATAGCCGCCGGCGTGCTCGGCCTCGGCGTCGCCGAGCTGATCGCCGCCCTCGCCGGCGGCGCCTCTCCCCTGCTCGCGCTCGGCGACCGGGTCATCGACCTCACCCCGCGCTGGCTCAAGGAGGCGGCGGTCGCCACCTTCGGCACCGCCGACAAGCCGATCCTGCTCGGCTGCGTCGGGCTGGTCACGCTGGTCCTGCTCGGAGTGGCCGGCGCCCTGGCCGTACGCCGCCCCGCCCTCGGCGCGGGCATGCTGCTGCTCCTCGGGGCCATCGACATCGCCGCCCTCCTGGCCGACCGGGCCGGCAACGGGACAACCGGGATCGTCGCGATCGTGATCGGCCTCGCGGTCGGCATCACCGCACTGATCCTCCTCACCCGGCCCCTACGCGACACCGACAGCCCGCCCACCGAGGCAGAGGCGCCCGACGGCTTCGACCGTCGCAGGTTCCTGGTCGCCGCGGCCGCCGTGACCGCGGTCGGCGCGGTCGGCGGCGTCGGCGCGAAGGTGGTCACCGGCCGCCGGCACCCCGCGACGAAGCTGCCCATCCCGGCAGCCGTCTCCCCCGCCGCGCCCCTCCCGGGAGGCGCAGAGCTCCGGATCGACGGCCTCACGCCCCACCTGACCCCCGTAGACGACTTCTACCGCATCGACATCGCCCTGCTCACCCCACGCGTCGACCTCGCCGACTACCGGCTCAAGATCCACGGCCTGGTCGACAACCCGGTCGAGCTGACCTACGAGGACCTGCTCGCGATGCCGCTCTACGAGCGCCGCGTGACGATCTGCTGCGTCTCCAACGAGGTCGGCGGTGACCTGATCGGCAACGCGACCTGGACCGGCGTACGCATCCGCGACGTCCTCAAGCGCGCCGGCCTCTCCCCCGACGCCGACGCGGTCAAGTCCACCGGTGCCGACGGCATCACCATCGGCACCCCGCTCGAGGCGCTCACCGACGGCCGCGACTCGCTGCTCGCGATCGCCCAGGACGGGGAGCCGCTGACCCAGGACCACGGCTTCCCCGTACGCATGGTCGTGCCCGGCCTCTACGGCTACGTCTCGGCGACCAAGTGGCTCACCGACCTCGAGGTCACCCGTTTCGCCGACTTCCGCGCCTACTGGACCGACCGCGGCTGGTCTGCCGAGGGACCGATCAAGACCGAGTGCCGCATCGACATCCCGGGCGAGGACACGACGCCCGGCGAGGTGACCGTCGCAGGTGTCGCCTGGGCGCAGCACCGCGGCGTGAGCAAGGTCGAGGTACGCGTCGACGACGGCCCCTGGGAGCCCGCCACGCTCGCCGCCGAGGACAGCATCGACACCTGGCGCCAGTGGACCTACCGCTGGGACGCGACCGAGGGCGAGCACCAGATCCAGGCAAGGGCCTACGACCGCACCGGCACTCCGCAGACCGCCGACGAGGCGCCGCCCGCTCCCGACGGAGCCACCGGCTACCCGACGCGTACCGTCAACGTCGGGTGATCAGCCCAGGTCGGGCAGGTCCGTCTCCGGGCCGTCCCCGCGCAGCAGCACGGTGAACGCCGGGCGGTCCTCGGAGATCTCCGCGGACCGCTCCTGGAGGACCCGGACGATCTTGTCGAAACCGGCACGATCCGCGTACGCAGCGCATCCCCAGGTCTCCCACAGCAGCACCGTGGGCGCGGAGAGATCGCGCAGCGAGTCCCAGAGCGCGTCGAGGTTGCGGCCGAAGTGGGCCGGAAACCGCAGCGCGGCACCGATGGCGCCGAGCACCTCGTCCTTGGTCTCGGCCACGACGGCGATCTGCGCCAGCGACCAGCCGGCGCCGGTCACCGAGTCGGAGAGGTCGGCCGCGGCCAGCTCGGTGTGCCACCGATAGACGCCGGGATCGGCCTTCCCGGCCAGAAGCCCTGCCAGTCCACTCATCTCAATCACCCCCGGTCGATCCGTGAGAACGACTCGTAGTGGTCCTCGGTGAAGTAGAACTCCCCACCCTCGCCTGTGACGATACGCCGCGCGCCGCGGTCATCGGAGCCGGGCGTGGGCACGGTGTATTCGGCGTAGTAGCCCGACGCCTCGTCCGGCAGGATCCCCTCGCGGTTGCCGAAGGTGCTGCCGTCCTTGCCCGGGTAGGGGAACGGGCCGCCGGCGTCGATCAGCTCGAGCGTCTCCACGCCCTCGGGCGGCAGATCGGACTCCGCGATCCAGGCGAGGCCGCTCTCCGGGTCGGTGCCGGTCTTCCCGCCACCGCCCGCGCCGGAGTCACCGCCGCCTCCGCATCCGGCGACCAGCGCCATCAGGACGGCGATCACCAGGCCAACCAGGGCGTACTTCGACCTCACGAGGTTCCTCCGAGACGTACGGAACGGGCGGGTCTAGAGTGCCATGGCCTGAGCCCGGCGCTTGACCTCCGACCCGCGGTTCTCCCGAAGCGCGTCGATCGGGCGGCCGGGAAGGTCGTCGTCGAGGAAGAGCCAGGCGATGATCTCGCGGTCGTCGTAGCGTCCGTCGTGGAGCACGTGCAGCAGCCCGCTCAGACCCTTGACCGGCAGGCCATCCTGGATGAACAGGGCCGGGATGTGCTGGCCCTTGACGCCCGGCGGCACCGCCGCCGCGAGTTCGTGCTCGCGGATCATCGTGCGCACCTTCCCCACGGTCACTCCGAGCAACGACGCGGCCGTGGCCCAGTCGATCCACTCTTCAACCAGGACGCCCAGATCCTGCTCCGCCAGCCGCAAGTCGCTCATAACAATCACATTACCGGCCGGGGTAGCCGGTTCGGAAAGTCGTGAGTGGGACCCGCTGGTCCGTACCATTGCCCGGTCCGGAATACTTCTCCGACCGGAGACAGGAGGATCGCGTGGCTAGTGAGGCGGACCCCCGTGACGACGTCATCGGGCGCCACGGCGGAGGCTCGGCTACCGCATCCGAACCCCTTCTGGGCAAAGTCTTGGGGATGCGTTACCGGATCGTCGAGAAGGTCGCGAAGGGCGGCATGGCGACGGTCTACGTCGCCCACGACATGCGGCTGGACCGCATCGTCGCCGTCAAGGTCATGCACCAGGACCTCGACGAGGAGGGCAACTTCGCCGAGCGGTTCGTACGCGAGGGCAGGTCGGCCGCGAAGCTGTCCCACCCCAACGTGGTCGCCGTCTACGACCAGGACGAGGACGACGGCGTCGCCTTCCTCGCGATGGAGTACATCGAAGGCCACACCCTGCGCGACACCATCGCCTCGCAGGCGCCGCTGGGCGCGGCGAAGGCGCTGGCCTACATCGAGCCGATCCTGAGCGCGATGACCGCTGCGCACGCGATCGGCATCGTGCACCGCGACATCAAGCCCGAGAACGTGCTCATCACCACCGGTGCCGCCTCGATCTCGCAGCGGGTCAAGGTCGCCGACTTCGGCCTGGCCCGGGTGATGAACAACAACTCCAACGACGCCACCACCGGCAACCTGGTCGGCACCGTCTCCTATCTCGCGCCCGAGCTGGTCACCGAGTCCAGGTCCGGCCCACGGTCCGATGTCTACGCCGCCGGCGTCGTCCTCTACGAGCTGCTCACCGGCCGCAAGCCGCACAGCGGCCCCTCGCCGGTCGAGGTCGCCTACAAGCACGTCCACGAGGACGTCCCGCCGCCCTCCAAGGCCGCTCCCGGCATCCCGCGGTACGTCGACGCCCTGGTCGCCCGCGCGACCGCCCGCGATCCCGAGCTTCGCCCGGCCGACGCCGGCGTGCTGCTGCGCATGGTCAACCGCGTCATGGCGACCCTGTCCGCGGGCATCTTCGACGACCCCGACCTCACCGCCGACCTGGCGCTTCCCAGGGCCGGCGCGCCCGAGAAGTGCACACAGGTCGCCGACTCCCCGGCACGGGCCCACGACGAGTCAGCCGCCGAGTCGACCGCCGTCCTGCCCGCGCTCGGCCTGGGACCCTCCGGCCCGACCGGACCGTCCCGTCCCCCGCCGGGCCGTCCCCCGGGTCCGCCGGGACCGCCCCCGGGCGTCGGCCTCCCCTCTGGCGCACGGCTCTCGCTGAGCGAGCCCGAGGAGAACGTACGCATCGCCCCGACCCCCGCGCAGCCGAAGCAGCGCTGGAGCATGCCGGCGACCTGGAAGGGCCCGATCGCGATCGGCGCCGCCGTGGTGGCCGTCGCGCTGGTGGCGACCGGACTGTGGTGGTTCGTGGACGGCCGCTACGAGCGGGTGCCCTCGGTGGCCGGTCTGAGCAAGGCCGCGGCCACCACGCAGCTGCAGGACGCCGGCTTCGAGGTCTCGGCCAACACCGAGTTCTCCGACACCATCGACAAGGGCGTGGTGATCGACTCCGACCCCGGCCAGGGCGACAAGGTGCTGCCCGGATCGACGGTCGAGATCAGCGTGAGCAGGGGCATCGAGGAATACTCCGTGCCCAAGGTCAAGGGCATGGTCGCCGACGACGCCCAGGACGAGATCCGCGACCTCGGCCTCGGCATCGGCGACCCGATCGAGAAGTTCAACGACAACGTCCCCGAGGGCCACGTCATCAACTCCCAGCCGCGCGCCGGCACGCTGGTGCGGCCCGGCAAGGCGATCGTGCTGGTGATCAGCAAGGGTCCGGCCCCCGTCGACATCGTCGACTGGACCGGCCGCAGCGCCGAGCGTGCCAAGAAGTCGCTCGAGGCCGACGGCCTGAAGGTCGAGATCACCGAGGAGGAGAACAAGGACGCCCAGCCTGGCACGGTGCTCAGCCAGAGCCCCAACTCCGGCACCCTCCCCAAGGGCGAGACCGTGACCCTCGTGGTCGCCAAGGGTCCCGCCGCCGTCGCCGTCCCCAACGTCGTCGGCAGCAGCAAGGACACCGCGAAGCAGACCCTCGAGGCTGCAGGCTTCAAGGTCAAGGAGGAGAAGGACGACTTCGCGCTCGGCCTCAACTTCGTGACCCGGCAGGAGCCCGCCGGGGGCGAGGCGCCGTACGGCTCCGAGATCACGATCTGGCTGAACTGACCTTGACCTCTTCTCGGACCTCTCTTCGCAACCCGATCGGCACCCACGTACAGGTGGGCAAGGGTCTCGTCGCCGGTGCCCTCGCCAACACCGACGCGGTCGGCGGCGAGACGCTGCAGATCTTCGTCGGCAACCCGCGCGGCTGGGCGCTCTCGGCCGGGAAGCCGGCCGAGGACAAGGCGTTCCGGGCGGAGCTCGAACGGCGCGGCATGCGTGCCTTCGTCCACGCTCCCTATCTGGTCAACCTCGGCTCGCCGACCCCGGCCACCTACGAGAGGTCCGCGGCCCTGGTCGCCCACAACCTCCGCCGTGCCGCCGACATCGGCGCCGAAGGGGTCGTCATCCACACCGGCTCCTTCGTCTCCCCCGACGGGGACGCGATCGAGAAGCACGCCGTCGCGATGAAGCAGGTGCGCGAGGCGCTGCTGCCGGTGCTCGACGAGATCTCCGCCGAGGACGCTCCCTGGCTGCTGCTGGAGCCGACCGCCGGTCAGGGACGCTCGCTGTGCGCCGGCGTCGAGGACCTGCCCGCCTACCTGGAGGCCGTCGACTTCCACCCCAAGGCCGGGATCTGCCTGGACACCTGCCATGTCTTCGCCGCCGGTGCCCCGCTGGACGAGCCCGGTGGCGCGACCGCGTGTGTCGACCGGATCGTCGAGATCGGCGGCCCCGGACGGCTCCGGCTGATCCACGCCAACGACTCCAAGGACGTACGCGGCAAGCACCTCGACCGCCACGAGCAGATCGGTCGCGGCCACATCGGCACGACGGCCTTCGAGGAGCTCTTCGCGCATCCGGCGACCGACGGCGTCCCCTTCATCCTGGAGACTCCGGGCTCTCGCGACGCGGACAACCCCGATATCGCGCTGCTGCGCGATCTGCGGGCATCGGCCCAAGGTTAAGGGCGGGTGACCTAGGCTTGGGACCGCACGGGAGTGATCTTCGACGCCATGGGGGTGGCATGACCAGCTGCGCACAGTGTGGACACCGGCTGTCCGATGAGCCGGCGTGCCCGATGTGTGGACTCGAGGTCGCCACGGAGCCCGATCGAGCAGCCGAGGCTGACTCCACCGATGTAGAGGAAAGGACGCCACCCGTGTCCGCTGCTGAAGCGAAGCCCGAAGCAATACAGTCTGCTGCCAACGATGTCGTCACACCTGAGCTCGACGAGCCCAACGAGGCAACCGTGATCCGGAAGCCCGTCGAGGCCACCGCCCCGGAGGCCGTCGAGGACGAACCCGACGCGGCGCAGACCTCACTGAGCCTGCCCCGGATCAGCGCCTACGGCGACGACAACGTGCCGGGTCCGGCAAGCTCCGCGACCGCCACGAAGCCGAACGACGAGCCCACCGAACGCACCTCGAGGCGCCAGGCGCCGTCCGTCGAGGAGAAGCTCGACACCGACGAACCCGACGGGACCACCGCGCTCCGTCCGGCGTACGCACCGCCGACCGCCCCGCCGCCCACCACTCCTCCGCCTGCGCATGAGCCGGCAGCCGCGACGGAGGCCGTGATCCCTGATCCGGAGCCGTCGCCCATCCCGGACCCCTCGCCCTTCCCGGAGCCGACTCCGGTCCCAGGACCCGACCCCGTCCCCGACCCGGAGCCGACGCCCGAGCCGCCCCCGGAGCCGGGCCCCCTTCCCGGGCCTGAGCCCGTCCCGGAGCCCGAGCCGGTCTCCGTGGCCACGGCCGAGGTGGCGTACCAGCCCTTCGTCCAGCCCTCCGGGATGCTCGTCCAGGAGTCGCGCAACGGGAAGGCCCGCCACTGGGCCCCGCCTGAGGAGACTCCGGCCGACCAGGTCTACGAGACCGAGCCCGCCTACGCGACCGGCTACGCCGAGGAGGCCTACGCCACCGAGGACGCCGGCGAGTGGCAGACCGGCTACGGGTACGCCGGCGAGCCGGAGCCCCTCGAGCAGGACTTCGGCGACTACGGCGCCCAGCAGGAGTACGTCTCCTCGCTGATGGCCTCCGAGACCGAGGACAACCCCTCGACCTGGATCGTGCTGCTGTGGGTGGGCGCGATCTTCATGATCGTGATGCTCGTGCTCGGCATCTGGCTGATGACGCTGTAGCAGCCTAGATGCCGAGAATCATCGTCGCCGAGATCAGCAGCGACGAGCAGCGCGCCCTTGCGCTCGACGTCTGGCGGGCGGCCAACGCCGCCCGCCGCCGCACCGCCACCGAGGCCCGTATCCGCCGGGTCCGCGAGAAGCTGGAGTCCGCCGAGCTGGCGCTGCTCGCCCACTACGGCACCCGCCCGGCGGGGATGCTGGTCGCCGAGACCTACCTCGTCGACGGCGTACCCCTCCCCGGCTACGGCCACATCTCGATGGTCTTCGTCGACCCCGCCGTCTGGGGCTCCCACGTCGGCACCGAGATGATCCGCGACCTCCAGTCACGCGACTGGGAGGGCCTCAGCGTCTGGACCCGCACCGACAACCGCCGCGCCCAGCGCCTCTACGAGCGCACCGGCTTCACCGACACCAACAACCGCAGCATCCTCCACGACGGCGACGAGATCATGCAGCTCGCCTGGGCGCGTGAATGAATACCCGGTTAACCGGTAAAACCTGCACTTCCGGGGTGTTGCAATGCCAGAGAAGTACAGGAATACCCGGTTAACCGGGTATTCCTGCAGCGCGTGTGACTAGCGCGAGCGCAGCATCTCCGCAACCTGGAACGCCATCTCGAGCGACTGGACGCGGTTGAGGCGCGGGTCGACGACGGACTCGTAACGGTGCACGAGGCCGGCCTCGTCGAGCTCCTCGCCGCCGCCGATGATCTCGGTGACGTCGTCGCCGGTGTTCTCGACGAGAATGCCGCCGGGGACGGTGCCGAGGGCGTGGTGGACGTCGAAGAAGCCCTGGACCTCGTCGAGGACGTCCTCGAAGCGGCGGGTCTTGTAGCCGTTGGAGGTGGAGAAGGTGTTGCCGTGCATCGGGTCGGAGATCCAGGTGACGTTGACGCCCTCAGCGGTGATCTTCTCGACCAGCCCGGGCAGCCCGTCGCGCACCTTCCCCGCGCCGAAGCGGGTGATGAAGGTGAGCCGGCCCTCCTCGTTCTTCGGGTTGAGCTTGGCGGCCAGCGCGAGCGCGTCGTCGGGGGTCGCGGTGGGGCCGAGCTTGCAGCCGATCGGGTTGTTGAGGTGGCGGAAGTACTCGACGTGGGCGCCGTCGAGCTGCCGGGTGCGCTCACCGATCCAGACGAAGTGGCCGGAGACGTTGTACGGCGTCTCGGTGCGCGAGTCGATGCGGGTCATCGCGTGCTCGTACTCGAGCAGCAGCGCCTCGTGGGAGGAGTAGAAGTCGACCCGGTGAAACTCCTCCGGGTCGGCGCCGATGGCCTCCATGAACGCGATCGCGCGCTCGATCTCGGAGCCCATCGCCTCGTACTTGGCGCCGACGGGCGAGTTGCGGACGAACTCGGAGTTCCAGGTGTGCACCTGACGCAGGTCGGCGTAGCCACCGGTGGTGAACGCGCGCACGAGGTTCAGGGTCGAGGAGGAGGCGTGGTAGACGTCCAGCAGCCGCTGGGGGTCAGGGATGCGGGACTCCTCGGTGAACTCGAAGCCGTTGACGGCGTCGCCGCGGTAGGCCGGCAGGGTCACCCCGTCGCGGGTCTCGGTGTCGGAGGAGCGCGGCTTGGCGTACTGCCCCGCGAGCCGGCCGATCTTCACGACCGGGACGGAGGCGGCGTACGTCAGGACCACTGCCATCTGCAGCAGCACGCGCAGCTTGTTGCGGGTGTTGTCGGCGGTCGCCTCGGCGAAGACCTCGGCGCAGTCGCCGCCCTGCAGGATGAACGCCTCACCACGGCCGGCGGCGGCAATCGAGCTCTTGAGCTGGTCGCACTCCCCCGCAAAGACGAGCGGCGGCTGGTTCCTCAGCTTCTCGACCGCCGCGGCAAGAGCGGCAGGGTCGGAATAGGTCGGCTGCTGAAGGGCTCCGATGGCGTGCAGCTGCTCGAGGGAGGGGAAGGCGTCGTTCACGAGGCTCAGGGTACGCGGATCACCCGGTTGTTACGAAGTCATCTCAGAGACGGCAAGGCCGGCGTACGTCCTCAGGAGTTCGTACGCCGGCCCTTACCGAAGTCACCCGTTTACTTGTCGTCCTCCGGGTTGACGTCCATGTGCTCGATGTCCTGGAAGTGCGGCGGCTCGTCATCCTTGTTGGCGAACTTGTTGATGAGCCAGGTGATGGCCCACAGGATCACGCCGATGACCATCAGGCCGCCGGCGATCTCGTAGACGATGCCGTCGCGGTCGACCCACGGGCCCGCCAGGTAGATGCACAGGATGGCGGCGATGGGAGGCAACCACCTCGGCGCGGTGAAGAACGCCTTGTCGGTGTCGGCACGTCGGTTGCGCAGGACCACGCAGGCGATGTTGACGATCGCGAAGACGCACAGCAGGAGCAGCGCGGTCGTGGAGCCGAGGTTGGAGACGATGTTGCTGTCCGGGTCGCTGGAGACGTACCAGATCAGGCAGAGCGCCAGGACCGTGGTGAAGATGATGGCGATGTAGGGCGTGCGGCGGCCGGGCAGGACCGCGCCCAGCTGCTTGGGCAGCACCCGCTGCTTGGCCATGCCGTAGACCAGCCGGCTGGCCATCAGCATGTTGATCAGCGCCGTGTTGGCGACGGCGAAGACCGCCAGGAACGGGAACACCTTGTCGATCGGGAAGTCGGGAGCGCCCTTGGCGACCACCTCGAGCAGGGCCCGGCCCTCGGACTCACGGATCGTCTCGAGCTCTCCGGGGGTCAGGACACTGACGACCGAGACCGCGACCAGGATGTAGAGGAGCGCGGCTGCACCCAGGCCCATGAACATGGTGCGCGGGAAGATCCTCTCCGGCTCCTTGGTCTCCTCGACCATGTTGACCGCGTCCTCGAACCCGACCATCGCGAAGAACGCCACCGAGGTGGCGGCGGTGACCGCGAAGACCACGCCCATGTTCGAGTAGTCGTCGAAGGAGATCAGCTCGGACATCTCCGCCTTGCCCTGGGCGATGACGTAGAAGCCGACGCCGATCACGATGCACAGCGCGACCATCTCGACGACGGTGAGGATGATGTTGAACTTCACGCTCTCGCCCACGCCACGCAGGTTGATCAGCGCGAGCAGGACCATGAAACCCAACGCCAAGGTGGTGACGGCGCCTTCGCTGGGCGCGTCCATCCAGCCGTTGATCTCCAGGCCGCCGAAGAAGTTCTGCGCCAGCGTGTTGGCCGAGGTCGACGCGCTGGTGATGCCCGAGCAGGCGACCGCGAAGGTCACCATGAAGGTGAGGAAGTGGATCCCGAACGCCTTGTGCGTGTAGAGCGCGGCGCCGGCGGCGCTGGGATACTTCGTCACCAGCTCGAGATAGGAGAACGCGGTCATCGTGGCCACGACGAAGGCGAGCAGGAACGGCAGCCACAGGATGCCGCCCACATAGCCGGCCATGGTCCCGGTGACGGCGTAGACGCCGGCTCCCAGGATGTCACCGACGATGAAGAGCAGAAGGAGCCAGGGCCCCATCACTCTCTTCAACTCGGGTGTTTCTTCTTTCGCCAGGGTTGTCATGATGTCCTTCCTGGTCATGTTCGAAACTCAGTTCCGAAATTGGGATGAAGGGATCCCTCAATCAAAGCCCAACCTCGCCGTCAGGTGTACGACAATTCGTCAACACGCCGTAACCGGACGAAATTTCGTGGATAGGGTCGCGCCATGACCTTCTCCATCGTCGCCAGAGCAGTTGATCCAGGCACCGGGGAGCCCACCTGGGGTGTGGCCGTCGCTTCGAAGTTCCTCGCCGTCGGATCGGCCGTCCCGGCCGCCGTCGCCGGAGTCGGAGCCATCGCCACCCAGGCCGAGGCCAACGTCGCCTACAAGGGTCTCGCGCTCGCCCACCTCGACGAGGGTGCAACCGCCGCGGTCGCCCTCGAGAGGCTCCTGGAGGAGGACGAGCGCCGGGACCACCGCCAGGTCGGCATCGTCGACGTCGACGGCAACGCCGCCTCCCACACCGGACCCTCCTGCTTCGACTGGGCCGGCGGCCGGACCGGCTCCACCGAGAATGGGGCGTACGCGATCCAGGGCAACATCCTCACCGGCCCCGAGGTGGTCGAGGCGATGGAGGCCGCCTGGCTCGCCTCCTCCCCCGAGGAGCCGCTGCAGCACCGTCTCCTGGCAGCCCTCGCCGCTGGCGACGAGGCCGGCGGCGACAGCCGCGGGCGGCAGAGCGCGGCCCTCCTGGTGGTGCGCGAGGAGGCCGGCTACGGCGGCAACGACGACATCGCGGCCGACCTCCGGGTCGATGACCACGCTGCGCCGATCCCCGAGCTGAAGCGGCTCCTGGACCTCAGCGACTTCTACCTGACCGCGTCGACCGAGGCCGAGAAGGTGCAGGTCACCCCAGAGATCGAGGCCGAGGTGGAGACGTACGCCGCGGCGCAGGGCGCCAGGGGCTTCCTCGCCTGGGTCGCCACCGAGAACTACGAGATGCGGGTGGCCGAGGACCTGTCCTGGATCGACCGGCGCATCCTCGACATCGTCAGGACGCCCAAGTGAGTTCGATCCTCGCCATCGACGCCGGCACCACCGGTGTCACCGCCCTGATCGTCAACGAGGCGGGCGAGGTCGTGGCCCGGGGCTATGAGGAGTTCGATCAGCTCTTCCCCAGCCCGGGCCGGGTCGAGCACGTGCCCGAGGGGATCTGGCAGGCCACCCTGGAGGCTTGCCGTACCGTCCTCAAGGCCCAGGGCAACGACGACCTCGTCGGCATCGGGATCACCAACCAGCGCGAGACGGTCGTGCTGTGGGACCGGGAGACGCTGGGCTCACCGCGGCGGGCGATCGTGTGGCAGGACCGGCGTACGACCGCGATGTGTGCCTCGATGGCCGACCACGACGCCCGCGTCCGGAAGCTGACCGGGCTCCGCCTGGACCCCTACTTCAGCGCGACGAAGCTGGCCTGGATCCGCGAGAACGAGCCGCACACCTGGGCGCACGTGGAGTCGGGGCGCTACGCCATCGGCACCGTCGACTCCTACCTCATCGCCCGGATGACCCGCGGTCTGCACCACGTCACCGACGTCTCGAACGCGTCCCGGACGCTGCTGTTCGACATCGGCACCAACGACTGGTCCGACGAGCTGTGCGACCTCTTCGGGGTGCCGCGCGACGCGCTGCCGGAGATCGGCCCCAACTGGGGCGAGGGCGTGGTCACCGACCCGCGCTCCTTCCTGGATCTCTCGCTGCCGATCGCCGGCGTGGCCGGGGACCAGCAGGCCGCGCTGTTCGGGCAGGCCGCGTTCGAGGTGGGCGACTCGAAGTGCACCTATGGCACCGGCTCGTTCGTGCTGACCAACACCGGCACCACCCCGCAGCGGTCGGACTCCGGGCTGCTCACCTCGCCCGGCTGGATGTCGCCCGACGGAGAGGTCACCTACGTCCTCGAGGGCTCCATCTTCGTGACCGGCGCCGCGGTGCAATGGCTGCGCGACGGCCTGCAGATCATCGGCGCGGCCGCGGAGACCGAGGCGCTGGCGCGCACCGTGACCTCGTCCGAGGGTGTCGTGTTCGTGCCCGCCCTGACGGGCCTCGGCGCGCCCCACTGGGACCCCGACGCCCGCGGCACGATCATCGGCATCACCCGCGGCACCACCCGTGCCCACATCGTGCGGGCGACCCTGGAGGCGATCACCTTCGAGGTACGCGACGTGATGGCGACCATGCCGACGCCCGTGGCCTCGCTCAACGTCGACGGCGGCGCGGCCGCCAACAACCTGCTGTGCCAGCTCCAGGCCGACCAGCTCGGGGTCGACGTCTCCCGCCCTCGCTTCGTCGAGACCACGGGTCTCGGGGCGGCCTTCCTCGCCGGCCTCGGGGTCGGCGTGTGGTCCTCCTTCGACGAGATCCGCGAGACCTGGGCCCTGGACCGCACCTTCTCCCCGGACGCGTCGCGCCGCGAGGCGGCCGATGAGGCGTACGCCTCCTGGACCCGGGCCGTCGAGCGCTCCCGACAGTGGGCATGAGCACACCGCGACGGGTGCCCTGGTGGGGCCGGGCGCTCGTAGCGGGTGCTGTGTTCGTGGTCATCCTGCTGGTCGGTCTCGTCGGGCTGGTCGCCTGGGTCGGCGCTGACCTCGGTGAGTCCGCGGAGGCCGAGCCGATGGACTGCCTCGAGCTCGCCCAGTCGGTCGGCGTGCCGGACCTGCCGGACGGGACCTCGGCAGCAAGCTGCACCTATATCGGGTTCCAGGACTGGCAGATCGAGGGCGCGATGACGGTCCCCCGGGCCGAGCTCGACGCTTGGCTCGCCCGGTCACCCGGCTCGCCGGTGCTGGACGAGGCTGGCTGCACCAACGCCGACGCGATCGCCTGTGTCCAGGTCGACCTCACCCAGATCGGGGAGGAGGTCGACGCCCACTACCTCGACGTCGCCGTCCAGAGCGAGAACGACGGCGTCGCCGAGGTCCTCATGTCGGCCTTCACCACCTGACCCTTCGATCGGAGACGAGAACCCAAACTTGACCCGGATCCTGCATCTCTCCGACACCCATGTCACCGCCAGCGGCGTCGACATGGACGGTGTCGACGCCGTCGCCGCGCTCGAGAGCATCCTGCGCGACGCCCGCCATGTGCCTGGGCTGGACGCCGTCGTCGTCAGCGGCGACATCGCCGATGACGGCTCGGCCGCGGGATGCGGCGCGGTCCTGGCGCGGGTGGGCGCGTTCGCGGCCGAGCGCGGCATCCCGCACCTCTACTCGACGGGCAACCACGATGCCCGCGGACCGTTCCGCGAGGTGCTCGGCAGCGGACACCGCGATCCCGACGGGAGCGACCGCGGCCGGCTGCTGGATCCGGGCTCGGACCTGTGCGCGGCGGTCAGCTACCTGGGCGACCTCAGGGTCATCACCATCGACAGCCTGGTCCCGGGCAACACCCACGGCTTCCTCGACGAGCACCAGCTGGCCTGTCTCGCGAACGAGCTGGCCACTCCGGTGCGCGACGGAACGGTCCTGGTCCTGCACCATCCGCCGCTTCACCTCGCCTCGGTCCCCTTCGTTGCCGATGTCGTGCTCCGGAACATCTCCGCCCTCGGCCGGGTGGTGCGGAGCAGCGACGTACGCGCGATCCTCACCGGACACCTGCACTTCCAGGTCAGCGGGTTCCTCGCCGGCGTCCCCGTCTGGGTGACCCCGGGCGTCGTCACCCGCATCGACACCACCGCTCCCCCGCATCTCGTACGCGGCGTGCTCGGTGCGGGCGCGTCCGTCGTCGACCTCGCCGACCCGGCCTCGCCCACCTTCCACGTGCTCTCCGCCCGCGACCCCCGCGCCGGCGAGCAGGTCTACCTCTACGACGCCGCCTCCGGAGAGGACACCCTCGAGGAGCTCTGAGGCCGCGTATCCGACGGCACGGCCCCGGCCGCGGATCATCCGCGGCCGGGGCCTCAGCTTTCTTGGGGTCAGGCCGCGGTACAGGTCGCGGTCGGTGTCGCGGTGTTCCCGCCCGAGTAGAGCGTGATCCCGAACTGGTTGCCGTTGCCGTTCGGTGTGGCGGTGAGCGTTCCCGACGTACCGGAGACGGTCGCGTTCCAGGCGTTCTGCAGGCTCTGGCCCGAGCCGGTGCTGATCCGGACCACCCAGTCATCGGTGCCGCTGACGGTGAACACGGTGTTGAACCGGTCGTTCCAGGATTCGGTCCGGGTGGCGCTCACCGTGCAGCTCCCCGCCGGTGGCGTGGATCCGCCGTCGGCGGTGTTGAGCTGGTCGAGGACGTAGCCGTAGGCGAGCTTCTTGTTGCCTGAGCCGTCGAAGAGCAGCGGGGTGTCCGAGGCCCGCCACGAGTCGGTGTCGCGTACGCCCCAGACTGTGATGCCGGTGCAGCGGGTCACCGCCATGCAGGCCTGGGTCACGCCGCGGAACTGCTCGGCCTGCGAGGTGCCGGAGCCGGCGATGTCGAGCTCGGTGATCTGTACGTCCACGCCGAGGTCGGCGAAGTTCTGCAGCGTGACGTGGTAGTTGCTCGGCACCGGGTTGCCCGAGTTGAAGTGGGCCTGGAAGCCGACGCAGTCGATGGGTACGCCGCGCGACTTGAAGTCGCGGACCATGTTGTAGACGGCCTGCGTCTTCGCGTGGCTCCAGTTGTCGGTGTTGTAGTCGTTGTAGCAGAGCTTCGCGTTCGGGTCGGCCGAGCGGGCGGCCCGGAAAGCGGCCTCGATCCAGTCGTTGCCGGTGCGCTGCAGGTTGGAATTGCGACGGGCACCGGAGGAGCCGTCCTCGAAGGCCTCGTTCACCACGTCCCAGGCGTAGATCTTGCCTCGGTAGTGGCCGGCGACCCCGGCGATGTGATTGAGCATCGCGCTGCGGAGCGAGCTGCCCTCCATGTTCTGCATCCAGCCCGGCTGCTGGGAGTGCCAGGCCAGCGCGTGCCCGCGGACCCGCTTGCCGTTCTGGATGGCCCAGTTGGCGATCTGGTCGCCGGAGGAGAAGCTGAACTGGTTCGGCGACGGCTCGGTCGCGTCCATCTTCATCTCGTTCTCGGCAGTGATCATGTTGAACTCGCGGTTCGCGATGGTCGTGTACTGCGAGTCGGACATCCGACTCGCGGCGATGGCGGTGCCGTAGTAGCGGCCGGACTCGGCCGCGGCTGCCTGCAGGGTGGAGCCCTCGGCCCGGGCGGGGCCGGCGACGGCGAGGATGGCGATGCCGCTGGTGATCACCAAGGCGGCGAGGGTGGCGAAGGCGGCGGTTCTTCTGGCCTTCAAGGCGCGCAGGGGTCTAACTCGAACTCGGGTCATCATCGATCCTGTTCTCCCGGAATGAAAGGTGGTCGGTGGTACCTCAGAGCTCGCGCGAACTCGCTGGAAAACGTTATCGACATCGTTTTATAGCGTCAATAGATCGAGGCAAATTCGCGTGACTTACCTCACACAGGAATCCTGTTTCCGGCCGCCCGACGGCGAAGCCACAGCGTCATGACAGGCTTCGACACGTGCCCTTCACCCACCGCATCGCGACTCGAGAAGACATCCCAGCCCTGACGGCGATCATGAACACGTCGATCGGAGAGCTCCAGAAGGGGTTCCTGACCGCAGCCCAGATCACCTCGAGCCGAACGGTGATGGGCATCGACACCCAGCTGATCGAGGACGGCACCTACTTCGTGGTCGAAGAGGACGACGAGATCGCCGGCTGCGGCGGCTGGAGCAAGAGGGCGACGCTCTACGGCGGCGACCACACCCCGGGCCGCGAGCCGGCACTCCTGGACCCGGCAAGCGATCCCGCCAGGGTGCGGGCGATGTACACCAACCCGACCTTCGCCCGCCGCGGCGTCGGCCGGCTGATCCTGGACCTCTGCGAGCGCGCCGCGGCAGCGGAGGGCTTCACAACCCTCGAACTGATGGGCACCCTGTCCGGCGAGCCGCTCTACACGGCGTACGGCTTCGAGCCGGTCGAGCGGATCACCGATGACCGTGGCGGCGCCCCGGTCCCGCTGGTCCGGATGCGGAAGAGCATCACAGCCGAACCCGGAGACACGTTCGCCGTCTGACGCTCAGCGAGCGAAGGAGAACATCCGCTCCGGCAGAGCCGTCGGCGAAGCATCCACGGACCGTCGATGGACCCCGACCCGGAAGTCGGCGTCCGCTGGACGTACGAACGACTCTTCGGTGAAACCTCGACGGGCGAGGAGCTCGCGAACGAGATCTGCCGGGTCTCCGGGGTATGCGCTCAGCTCGCCGTCGCCGAGATTCGCGCCCCGCGTCCAGACCACAGCGCCACCGGGTGCCACGAGCGCAGGTAGCGCGCCGATCGTCGCCCCGAGATCCGAGTCGGTGATGTTGCCGAAGACACCGCAGGCCAGGAAGACGTCAGCCGGCGGCGCCCCGGCCAGCGTGCTGGCAAGCCCGGCATCTCCGGTGCGCACCTCGACTCGAGCCAGCCCCAGCGCTGCGGCGGTGGCCCGCGCACGATCCGCAAGATCCGAGTCGATCTCGACCAGGATCGCGTCGACATCGCCATCCATCGAGGCGAGGACCGGCAGCAGGTCCCGCCCGTCACCCGCACAGATGCTGGCGACCTGCGTACGAGCGCCGCGACGGTCCGCCAACAGACGCCTGACCTCATCGCGCACCGCCTCCAGACGTCGCACCAGACTGGAGCTCGGGTCGTCGTACCGCTCGTGCCACTCGCGCCAGTCGGTGCTCACGGCGCCAGAGTCTGCCATGACCGGTCCGCCTCCCGTCTTCAGCGACCGGCGAGCCCGAGGCGCTCGAGCTGCGCCCGGAGCCGGTGGCGGCCGGACATGCTGGCGGTCCCGACGAGGCGTGCCAGGACGCGCTCGGACCAGCCGCCGCCGAGACCGTAGGTGGCGTTGTAGCCACCGAGCCGCTCGTCGTACGCAGCCAGGTCGTCGGCACCCGGGGACGAGTAGGCCTCGTGGTGGAGGACGACGGACAGCGGAAGGCGAGGCTTGACGCCAGCCTCCTCGGCGGGGTCGGGCACCCCGACCGCGAGGCCGAAGACGACGAACGCGCCCGGAGGCAGGCCGATCTCGGCCGCGATCTCCTCGGGGTGGTTGCGGGCGCCGCCGACGCAGACCGTGCCCAGGCCGAGCGATGAGGCGGCGACGATGGCGTTCTGGGCGGCGAGAGTGGCATCGATGACACCGAGGAGTGTCGACTCCAGGTAGTCGGTCGCCTCGACCCGGGCGCCGGCGGCCGCCGCGAGCCCGCGGGCGCGGCTGAGGTCGGCGACCCAGAGCAGGAAGAGCGGTGCCGCCTCGATGAACGCCTGATCACCGGCCAGCCTGGCGAGTCGCGCCTTGCGGGCCGGGTCGCGTACGGCGACGACGCTCCAGGTCTGCAGGTTGGACGAGGTGGGCGCCGAGGAGGCGGCGGCGATGATCGCGGTGAGCTGGTCGTCGGTGACCGGGTCCCTCAGGAACGAGCGCACCGACCGGTGCCCGAGCTGGTGCTCGATCACCGCGCTGGTCGTCGCCAGGGCGGCGAGCGCGGGGTCGCGGTAACGGGCAGCGACGGCGGAGTCGGTGGCAGTCTCGGTCACCCTGCCAGGATAGTCGACCAAACAACTCGACATTCACGAGCATCCGGAAATGCCCAAGGCCGACCCTATCCGCCGAGGCGCTCCACCTCAGCGGCTGCGGAGTCCCGGGCAGCGGCGGCCTCCGAGACCGCGCTCTCGGCGGCGTCGCGGGCATCCTCCGCCTCGGTGAGCTCGTCGTCGACGTCGGCGGCGGTCGACTCGAGGTCCGCCAGCCGGCGGCGTAGCTCATCGATCTCCGACTTCACCTGGAGCGACCTCGCCTCGATGTCCTTGAAGGCCGACATGGCCTTGTCGCGCTCCTCCTCGGCACCGGACAGCGCGGACTCGGCCTCCGTGAGCGCATCCCGGGCCTCGTCGAGCGCCGCGGTGTCGGGCAGGTCTGGCACGGCTCGCAGCGGCTCCGGGGGCGGCGGGACGACCTCGGGCACCTCGAAGCCCAAGGCGTCCGGCAGCGCGACGGCGTCCGCCGCGTTCACGGCATCGATCCCGGTGGCGGCCAATGCCGAGATGAGCAGGCCGCTGCGTACGGCCTGGGCGGCGGACTCGTCGATCATGGCCGCGGTCAACGTCGCCTCGACCTGGGTCGCCACCGCCTCGGTCACCCGGAGACCGTGCTCGCGCGCGAGGCCGCGAGCGCGGGTCGTCACCGCCGCGGTCAGCTGGCGGCGCTGCTTGGTGAGCTCACGCAGCTGAGCGGCGTCCATACCTGTCTGCGCCTCACGCAGCAGGGCGCCGACCGAGATCACCTGCTCCACCTGCTCGGTCTCGTAGCGCACCAGCAGGTTCACCACCCACGCCGCGGTCGAGGGCTTCTTCAGCGCCTTGACCGGACCCGCCAGTGGCGTCCCCTTGAGATCCTTGACCCGCGCATCGCGCTCCGGAGTGAAGTCGGCCAGCGGCAGCCCGTAGAGCTCGGCCGCGATGTCGAGCAGCTCGGGTGCAGGTTCGTCGCTCATGTCCGCCATCTCAGCACGTCGCGGACTACCGCGTCAGCAACCACTCGTCGTACTCGGCGGCCTGTCGCTTGTGGAGCTCGCGCAGCGCGTCCTCCTCGACCCCGAGGAACGAGAGCCCGAGACCGCCCAGGGCCGCACGCCACTCCTCGAAGTCCCGCAGCTCGCGCGTCGACGCACCGGATCCGGTCCGCGTGTGCCGGATCGAGCGAACGGTGTCAGCCCCTGTCGCGTCACGCCGCTGCACGACGAGCTTGCGGGCGAAGTCGCCCTCCGGCGGCGTGGAGAGACGCAGGTGCGACGCCTCGATCGCGTCCTGCACAACGTCGCCGCGGACGAAGCTCCCGTTGAAGGAACCGTGCGGATCATGGTGGAAGGTCCATCCCGTCTCCCCCACCCGCGCCAGCCGGTAGACGAAGCCGGACTGCCGGAAATGCCCGTCGGCCAGCGGCAACGGGTCACGGAAGCCGTCCCCGTAGCCCACGTCGGCAGCCCACCGGCCCGCCGGGTTCGATGCGGTCGGCAGTCCACGGACCTCGATCGCCAGGTGGTCCAAGGTCCCCGAAGGACCTGTCGCCTCGAGCATCTGGCCGAAGCGGCGTACGACGTCGAAACCGAGCTTCTCCAGCACCATTGAGAAGACGCCGTTGTTGTGGAAGCAGTAGCCCGCGTTGCCGCCGGCCGCGACCCGCGCCAGCGTCACCTCGGGGTCCACCGGGTCCGGTGCCCCCACGGCTCCGATGGTGGCGAGCATGATCGAGAGGTTCTCATAGGGAAGCGTGTCGAGATGGCGATGATGAAGGTCGACAAGCGTCTCGTACGTCGCCTCCGGCCGCCCGTTGATGCCGAGCCGTCGCAGATAGCCGTCGATCATCGTTCATACCTTCCGTGCCGGTGGACCAGCGGGTCGGCGTCGTCACCGACCTCGAGCGACACGATCTCGCACGTCGCCAGCGCGGACCAGCCGATTTCCTGCATCGACACCAGGCGTACGCCTGCCCAGGTCGGCGCATCGGCGAGCCGCCGGCCGAACTCGGTCGTCTCCCACGAGCCGGAGCGGAACGCGCCGCCGGGAGCGGGAGCGGTGCCCCCGAACGCCTCGGCGAGGTCGCGATGGCGCCAGTGGAGCAGCGATACGACCCCCACGCCGGTCTCCTCGAGCTCGTCACGCAGGTCCGAGTCGGGATCGAGCAGGCCGAGCACGGCTCCGGGCGACCCGTTGGCCACCATCAGCGAGGAGACCGTGAGCCCGGCCCAGGAACCGGCAGAGCCGGAGGTCCACAGCGACACCCGCCCACCCAGACGACCGCGCAACCGGCGTACCGGATCCTCCGGCGTCGGGAACGGGTGGGACGAGTGGATCGTCAGGCTACGTCCTTGGTAGGCCCGGTCTTGGGCGACCCGGAGGACTTCTTCGCGGGCTTCTTGCCCTCGGCCAGCTTCTTGGCCTCGGTGGCGTACATGTCGACGTACTCCTGGCCGGAGAGCTTGAGGATCTCGTAGACGATCTCGTCGGTGATCGCGCGCAGGATGTAGCGGTCGTTGGTCATGCCCTCGTAGCGCGAGAAGTCCAGCGGCTTGCCGTAGATGATCCGCGGGTGCACGAGCTTGCCGAACTTCTTGCCCGGAGGCGCGATCACATCGGTGCCGATCACGGCGACCGGGATCACGGGCGCACCCGTGTCCAGAGCCAGCCTGGCGATGCCGGTCCGGCCCCGGTAGAGCTTGCCGTCGTGGGAGCGGGTGCCCTCGGGGTAGATCCCGAAGAGCTCGCCCTCGGCCAGAACCCGCTTGGCGGCGATGAGCGCCCCCTCGGCGGCGGTCGCGCCACCACGGTCGATCGGCACGTTGCCGGTGCCCGAGAAGAAGATCCTCTGCAGGAAGCCCTTGGGGCCCGTTCCGGTGAAGTACTCCGCCTTGGCGACGAAACGCACCATCCGCTTCATCCCGAGCGGCATGAAGAGCCAGTCGGCGTAGGAGAGGTGGTTGCTGGCCATGATCGCCGGGCCCTTGCGCGGGATGTTCTCCGCGCCCTCATAGGACGGACGGAAAACCGCCCGAAGGAGAGGCCCGATCGCGACCCACTTCAAGAACGAGTAGAAGAGCTTCGTCGACACCCCATCGCCTTCCCTATTTGCCTTCGACCGATGAGCCTATAACGAGACAGGTACTTCTACTCCCGCACCCTGTCATGAGATCCGGCTAGGCTGGAGGAGTGAGCGACCGAGACGACCGGCCCGAGGACGCGACCGGGGCCTCCGACGACGCCTCCGTGCCCTCGGAAGGCCAGCCGTCGGACGACGAAGCATGGCGCGAGATCGTCGAGAACTACGGCGACCGCCCCGCCCTCGAGGAGGAGCCCGTCGCCCGCGATCTCTTCGAGAAGAAGATCGACATCGTCGAGACCGTCGACGAGCCGGACGCCTATGACGACATGTGGCGCGACGACGAGGAGGGCTACGTCCCACCGCCTCCGCCGCCGCTCCCGAAGCCGACCCCGGCGCGCCTGCTCGCCTGGATCGGGGTGCTCGGTGCACCGGTCGCCGTGCTGGTCCTGATCGTGGTCACCCAGATCACCGGCCGCCACTTCAACAGCTGGGTCATCGGTGGCCTGGTCGCCGCCTTCCTGGCCGGCTTCGTCTACCTGCTGGCGACCATGCCGTCGGAGCCCCGCGACCCCTGGGACGACGGCGCTCGCGTCTAGCTCTGGTCCGCGGTGAGGCGGCGAGCCAGGATGCTCGCACCCACCACGCCTGCCTCCGCGCCGAAGGCGGTCGCCACGATCCGCGGCACCTCGCGGTGGAGGCGGCCGACGAGCGAGGCCTCAAGGGCCGTGCGGGCAGGCGCCAGCAGCAGGTCGCCCGCGGTGGAGACTCCCCCGCCGACGACCAACAGCTCGGGGTCGAAGGCGGCCACGAGGCCGGCCATTCCGACCCCCAGCCACGACCCCACCGACTCGTACGCTGCCAGCGCGAGCGCATCACCGCGGGCCGCGGCGGCGGTGACCGCCGGGCCGGTGATCTTGAGCGGGTCACCCGCGGCCAGCTCGTCGAGCGCGCAACCGGCGTACTCCTCGGTCTCCACACGGGCGCGCACGAAGGCGACCAGGGCGTTGCCGGAGGAGTACTGCTCCCAGCAGCCGGTGAGGCCGCACTCGCACGGGAGCCCGCCAGGCACGACCTGCATGTGACCGAACTCCCCGGCCATGCCGTTGCGGCCCCGGACGACCCGGCCGTCCAGGATCACGGCACCGCCGATGCCGGTGCCGAGGGTGATGAGCAGGGCCGAGTCGACGCCGCGGGCCGCACCGAGCTCCAGCTCGGCCAGCGCGGCGCAGTTGGCGTCGTTGTCGAGCGCCACCCGGGTGCCCCATCGCGCGGAGAGCCGGGTCAGAGTCGGCTCACCGCGCCAGGGCAGGTGGGGAGCGAACATGACCCGCTCCCCGGCCGCGTCGACGAACCCCGCGGCGGCCAGGCCGACGCCGGCGACGGGCCGGCCGGCGGCCACCTCGGTGACCGCCTCGGTCAGCGCGTCCTCCACCAGCTCCAGCTCGACCCGCCGTCCGGGCGTGCTGCGCTGAGCGGTACGGAGCACCTCACCGGCCGGTGAGACCTCCGCCGCGAGCACCTTGGTGCCGCCGATGTCGACACCGATGTGCAGGTTCACTTGGATTGGCTCACTTGCGGGCCAGGTCAGCCGCGCCGATCAGACCGGCCTGGTTGCCGAGCGTCGCCTTGCGGACGTCGAGCATCGGCCGGTGTCCGCGGCCGGTCAGCTGGGCCTGGAAGGCACGCCGGGCGGGCCCGAGCAGCAGGTCGTCGGCCTCGGCCACTCCCCCGCCGATGGCCACCACGGCCGGGTCCAGCACGGCGGCGATCGAGGCGATCCCCTCGCCGAGCCAGATGCCGAGGTCGGTCAGCGCCTCGATCGCGAAGGCGTCCCCGTCGCGGGCCGCCTCGGTGATCAGCGGGCCCTTGATCTTGTCGAGGTCACCCTCGGCGCGGTCCAGGACCTCGCGGGCCAGCAGGGACCCGCCGCGTGCGGCGGAGCGGACGTTGCGCACCAGGGCCGACCCCGAGGCGTACTGCTCCCAGCAGCCACGGTTGCCGCAGCCGCACAGGTGGCCGTTGGGCACGACCCGCATGTGGCCGATCTCGGCGCCGACGCCGAAGGCGCCGCGATAGAGCTCGCCCTCGAGCACCAGGCCGCCGCCGACACCGGTGCCGACGGTCACGAGCATCATGTTGTCGACCTCGGCACCCGCGCCGTACTCGAACTCGCCCCACGCCGCCGCGTTGGCGTCGTTCTCGATCACGACCGGCAGCTCGAGGACCTTCTCCAGGCGCTCCTTGAGCGGTACGTCGCGCCAGGCGATGTTGGGCGCGAACATGACCGTCGAGCGGCCCTTGTCGATATAGCCCGCGGCGCCGATGCCGACGCACTCGATCGGGTGGCGGGTCTTGAGCTCCAAGACCACCTCGACGATGGCGGCCTCGATGGCCTCCGGGCTCTTCGCCGGCGACTCGACGCGGTGGTCCTCGATGATGTTGCCGTCGTGGTCGACGACGCCGCCGAGGATCTTGGTTCCACCGACGTCGACGCCACAGGCGAGCTTCTTCGTCGTCGTCATGCCTCAGCTCCAGCCGTCGAGATCGATCCGTTCGACCTTCTCCGAGCGCTGCGCCCAGTCCCGGGTCGCATCTTCCTCAGCCCGCACGCCATCACTGTGAGCATCCTCGCCTTCACTAGGGCCAGCACCCGGACTCGTGGCCGCCGCATTGAGCACCGTGACCGCGGCCTGCATCAACGATGCGGCAGCGCTGGCCAGGTGCACCTTGACCTCCGGACTCGACTCCCGGAGGACATGTACGGTACGGCACAGCGGGCAGTAGGCACACTCCGGTGCCCCGGTATCGAGATGCTCCCCGACCGCCTCGGTGAAGTGGCCCATCCGGGAGTCCTTGGCCCACTCGCCAATGGCCTCCATCAGCCGGCCGAGCTCCTCGGCGGTCGACCCCAACGGCTCGTCCGCCCACTCGTGGCGCTGCTCGCTCACGACTACTCGCTCTCGGTGTTCGTCGTCTGACGAGAAAACGTTACTCGCAGCTCCCCGCCCTCGACCCGCGCCCCGCTGACGCGCATCCGGGCGAGTGCGGCAGGAAGGGTCAGCAGGCGCCGGTAGGCCCCTACGGTGATCGCCAGCTCGTCGCCGTTGCGACCCAACTGCACCTGGTCGCGCGCGACCCACTGGGCCAGCCCGGGAAGCGCCAGATAGACGATCGTGGTCTCGCCGGTGGTCTCGGTGCGGAACGGGGCCGCGGTCTCGGGGACGGCCAGCGGGTCGACGCTTCCCGTCCAGGCGTACGCAGCCTCGGCGACCTCGCGCAGGTCCTCGACCCCGACCGGCTCGGTCGGCCGGTAGAACGAGCGCCAGACCGGCAGCCCCTCGAAGGAGGCGCCGACGTCGCCGAGCACGTCGTCCTGGGCCTTGACCCAGCCGGCGCGCCAGTCGTCGGAGCCGCCGGCCGGAAAGATCCGGTTGGCGACGACACCGTCGACGCGGTAGCCGTAGAGGGAGAGCGTCGTCCAGGACCGTCGTGCCTCGGCGAGCACGACCCGCTCGGGGGTCAGCACGATGCGTACGGACGCCACGGGGCCCGACAGCAGGGCGCGGACCTCCGCGAGCTCGTCGTGGAGGCGGACCAGGGCGTCGAAGACGGAGTCGCCGGGCATCGGCACGCCGGCGGCCTTGGTCAGCACCGGCTTGAGCGCCTTCACCATCTTGCGCTGCACCGGGAGGATGCGCTCGAGATACCAGCCCAGGGCCTCGGGAAGGGCGAGCAGCCGCAGCGTCTCGGCGGTCGGGGCGCAGTCGACCACGATCGTGTCCCACTCCCCCGAGACGGCCATCCGGCGCAGCTCCAGGAGCGCGAAGACCTCCTCGGCACCGGGGATGATGGTCAGCTCCTCGGCCGCGATCCGGTCCACGCCGATCGTGTCCAGGACGCTCAGCAGGTAGCCCTGCACCTCCGCCCACGACTCCTCGAAGCGGCGCTGGGCGTCGACGTGCTGGACGTAGAGGTGCTCGGTGACCTGGACCGGCTCCGAACCCAGCGCCCCTTCGACCCCGAAGGCGTCGCCAAGGGAGTGGGCGGCATCGGTCGAGAGGACCAGGGTGCGCAGGCCGCGGGCCGCGGACATCGCCGCGGTGCCGGCCGAGACGGTCGACTTGCCGACGCCGCCCTTGCCGGTGAAGAGAAGGATTCTCACGAAGGCATGCCCTGCTTCTCGACTCTCTGCTTGAGGCCTCGCAGCGCGGTGTCGATCAGGACCTTCTCGCCCTTGCGCTTGAGCATGCCGATCAGCGGGATGCTCAGGTCGAGCGCGAGCCGGTAGGTGACCTCGGTGCGACCGCCGAGGTCGCGCAGCACGTAGGCGCCGTCCATCGACCGCAGCAGGTTGCCCTTGACCAGCGACCAGGTCACCTGGCGGTCGTCGTCCCAGTCGTACGCCAGGGTGTATTCGTCCTTGATCGGCGCGACGTCGAGCACGAAACGGACCTGCTCGGCCCGCCCGTCGACGCCGGTCTCAAGGACGCTGACCTCCTGCATGCCCTTGGCCCAGGCCGGATAGGACTTGAAGTCCGCGATCACCCTCATCACTGCCGAGGGCGCGGCCTCGATCACGATCGTCGAGGTGGTCTGATCGGCCATCGGTGGTGTCCTCACTCCCTGACTTGCTAGGTGCCATGGAGCGTACCGGATAGCATCCCGGTGAAATGGTCGGGCTGTGACGGGGGTAACCTCCGGTTCGTACCCACCTACCATCAGTATGCGGAGGCCCTAGTGCGCGAGTTCTCCACGCCCGCGACGTACGTTGTTCCCCCCACCGGCAGTCTGAGCGACGACGTCGTGCGCAACGCCGCCGAGGCACCCGATGCCGCCGTCCTCAGCCGGCCAGGCGCCGACGGCTCCTGGGTCGACGTGACGTCGTCCGAGTTCCTCGCTGAGGTCTCCGCGGTCGCCAAGGGACTGATCGCGGCGGGTGTCGGCGCTGGGGACCGGGTCGCGCTGCTCTCGAAGACGCGCTACGAGTGGACGCTGATCGACTACGCGATCTGGTTCGCCGGCGCGACGACGGTGCCGATCTACGAGACCTCCTCGGCCGAGCAGATCGAGTGGATCCTCCAGGACTCCGCCGCCGTGGCGATCATCGCCGAGGACGCCGGCCACATGAGCCGGATCAGCGAGGTCCGCGCGAGCTGCGCAGCGCTCAACAGCGTGTGGTCGATCAACGACAACGCCATCGACCTGCTGGTCAAGCTCGGCGCCGACATCACCGACGAGCAACTCGAGGCCCGCCGCAGCGCGGTCACCCCCGACGACGCCGCGACGCTGATCTACACCTCCGGCACCACCGGCCGCCCGAAGGGCTGTGTGCTGACCCACGGCAACTTCATGTTCGAGCTCGGCGTCGTCGTCGACTCGCTCGACGGCCTGTTCAACATCGAGGGCCGCAGCACGCTGCTGTTCCTGCCGCTCGCGCACGTCTTCGCGCGGATCATCCAGATCGGCTGCATCACGTCCCGCACCCGTCTGGGTCACACCCCCGACATCAAGAACCTCGTCGCCGACCTCGGCACCTTCCAGCCGACCTTCGTGCTGGCCGTGCCGCGGGTGTTCGAGAAGGTCTACAACACCGCCTCGCAGAAGGCCGTCGCGGACGGCAAGGGCAAGATCTTCGATATGGCCACCGAGGTCGCGATCGACTACTCCCGCGCCACCGAGACCGGCAAGGCGCCGTTCCTGCTGGCCGCCAAGCACAAGCTGTTCTCCAAGCTCGTCTACGGCAAGCTGCTCGCCGCGCTCGGCGGCAACTGCTCCTACGCGATCTCCGGCGGGGCGCCGCTCGGCGACCGCCTGGGCCACTTCTACCGCGGCATCGGCGTCACCGTCCTGGAGGGCTACGGCCTCACCGAGACGACCGGCGCGCTCACCGTCAACCTGCCCGAGGCGTTCAAGATCGGCACCGTCGGCCGACCGATTCCCGGCACCTCGGTGCGTGTCGCCGATGACGGCGAACTGCTCTTCAAGGGTGGTCAGGTGCTGAAGGAGTACTGGCAGAACCCGGCCGCCACCGCGGACGCGAAGACCGATGACGACTGGTTCCACTCCGGCGACCTCGGCGAGGTCGACGACGAGGGCTTCGTCAAGATCACCGGTCGCAAGAAGGAGATCCTGGTCACCGCCGGCGGCAAGAACGTCGCTCCGGCCGTCCTCGAGGACCGCCTGCGCGCCCACGTGCTCGTCGACCAGTGCATCGTCGTCGGCGACGGCCAGCCGTTCATCGGCGCGATCGTCACCATCGACCCCGAGGCCCTGCCCACCTGGGCCGAGGCCAACGGCAAGTCCGGCAACATCGAGGACCTCGTCGAGGACGAGGACCTGCTCGCCGTGATCCAGAGCGCCGTCGACGACGCCAACAAGGCGGTCTCGAAGGCCGAGTCGATCCGCAAGTTCGTGATCATCCCCGACTCCTGGACCGAGGAGGGTGGCCAGCTCACCCCCAGCCTCAAGCTCAAGCGCAACGTGGTCATGCGCGAGTTCAGCCACGAGGTCGACGCGCTCTACGCAAAGTAGTTTCTGGTGGCGCCGAGTCGGCGCATCCTGACCGAGATCCCCGCCGAGTCGGCTCGTTAGAACGAGCCGACTCGGCGGTGCTTTTGGTCAGTTTGAGCCGACTCGGCCTATTTTCCGTCGAGCACGCGATGCGCGATCGCGATGCGCTGCAGGGTGGTCGGGTGGGAGCCGAACCACCACTGCGACCAGGCCTGCGGAGACGGGTCGGAGAGCGAGCGGGCGCCGAGGTCGTGCTGCAGGCGAGTGAACGACTCCAGGTCGCCGGTGGCGTGGAGCGCGTCGACGTCCGCGCGGGCCTCGACGTGCCGGCTGAGGCCGTTCTGGATGGGCATCGCCAGTACGCTCGCCAGCGCGAAGACCGCCATCAGCATCGGGACGGCTTCGGGGGTGGCGTACTCGTCACGGCGGCGGTAGGACAGCAGCAGGCCCAGCAGACCGACGCCGGCGACCGCGCCGGCGGCGCCGATGACCGTGCCGACCAGGACGTCGTCGTGCTTGGCATGGGCGAGCTCGTGGGCGACGACGGAGAGGACCGCCCCGCGCGCGGCCGCGCCCCGCTGCGAGTCGACGAGGTTGTCGTAGAGGACGACGCGGCGGGTGGAGCCGAAGCCGGTGACGTACGCATTGAGCGAGGTCGTGCGCCGGGAGGCGTCGACCACCAGGACGTCGTCGAGGTCGACGCCTTCACGCTCGGCGATCGCCATCACCTCGGTGCGGAACTGGCCACGCGGCAGCGGCTCGAAGTCGTTGAACAGCGGCTCGATGACGACCGGGTAGACGAACGAGCCGACCACCACCAGGGCGGCGACCAGGGCGGCGGCGACAGCCGGCCACCACCGCCGGCCGAGGCGGATGCAGGCGAAGAGGGCGAGCAACGCAACGCAGGTGGTCACGATGCCGACGACCTGGTTCAGCAGCGAGTCGCCCAGCCAGGGTCCCCACGCCTGCCGGGAGAGCCCGTAGCGCATCTGCAGCCGGTGGATCGCCACCGCGAACGGCAGCGTCGCGATCCAGCCGAGGAGGGTGACGACGGCGACCGCGAGCACCACCCGGAGCAGCCAGGGTCCGCGTATCCGTGCCACCAGACGCCGGCCCAGCGGGGTGAACCCGAGCACGCAGGCGACCACCAGCGAGACGACGAGCGAGGCCCGGCTGATCCAGCGAGCGGTGCCGGAGTAGGCCAGCATCCGCTCGAGCTCCTCGGGCGTGAACACGTCACGCTCGTCGGGCAGGTCGAGCGCGCCGCCCGGGTAGGGATGCCACGGGATCAGCAGCCAGGCGAGCACCACGAATGCGACCGCCCCGAGGACGAGAACCACCCAGGACGTACGCCGCGTTGCATTCACTTCTGCCCCCGTCATCGAGCCGAGTGTGACAGATGGGTCCGCCAGCGCGCGGTCAGTTCGTCCTCCCCGAAGCCGAAGTTGGCCTGCAGCGCCTTCTCCAGGCCGATGCCGCGCCCGGTCTCCTCGTAGAGGTCGACCAGGGCCTGCTCGCCGCCGGCCTCGGCGAGCACCTCGCAGGCGAGCCAGGCGGCTTCGTACTCGGCGCCGAAGTGCTCCGAGCGGGTGTTGAACTCGGCCTTGCCCGGCAGGTGGTCAGGGGCGCCGTTCTCGCGGACCTGGGCGAGGATCTGGCCGGCGGTCTTGGACAGCGGGAGCTTGGTGTCGCGGAGCGCGACGTAGTCGGCGAAGCCCTCGACCAGCCACATCGGCCGGCGGGTGTTGGTCGCGGCGTCGGTGGCCGCGTGGGTGGCCTCATGGCTGATGACGATCTGGGCGCCGGGGGCGTCGAGGTCGCCGATGACGCCCTGGTTGACCCACACGTGCAGCGGGGTCCCGACCTTCGTGGAGCCGTCGACGGTCGCCGTGACCGCCGCGACGGCGGCGTAGGTGCCCGGCTGCGCGCCGAGCGCGGAGTCGAGGCCGGTCGCGGGCACCTCGAGAACCAGGCGCGGGTCCTTCCAGGGGATCACCTTGCGGACCCCGGCGACCGCGGTGGTGGCCAGCTCGGCGTAGCGGTCGGCGACCTCGGCGGAGGCCTGGACGACGACGAGGGTGGAGCCGGTGCGGCGCACCTCGACCGGGCCGCTGAGCCACAGCGGCAGCCGGGTGCCCTGGGCCGCCGAGAACCCGGTGATCGCGCCGTCGGCGTCGAAGCCGACCTTCAGCTCCTCGGTCAGCGCGGGATCGCCGGGCATGCGCCACGACATCTCGACGTCGGCCGTCCAGGAGCCGTCCTGCTCCACGTTGTCCGCCTCGGCGACGTATCTCGCGGTGACGTCCCCGAGGCCGATGGCCTGGGCGTTGCGCACCGCCACCGAGGCGGCGTCATCGCCCTCGGGCTTCGCCCCCTCACGTACGCCGTCGACCAGCTCCGCCAGCGAGGCCCGGGCGCCTTCGGTGTCGGCGCGCACGACCGGCGCGGTGCTCGGTGTCGGCGCGACGTACTCGCCCCCGCCGGTCAGCCGCCAGCCGACGAACCCGGCGAGCAGCATCACCAGCACCAGCCCGGTCCCGATCAGGACCGGGCGGGAAAGAAGAGAGCCGATCGTTCGCACCTGCGAACGATCGGCCCCTTCGGGGTGCTGGGTCAAACTCTCAGCCCGGGCGGACGGCGCCCGTGTAGGGCATCTCGTCCATCGGGGAGACCTTCACACCGGTGCTCGGGTTGGAGGCGTGCACGATCATGCCGTTGCCGATGTAGATGCCGACGTGGCTGATCGGGCTGTAGTAGAAGACCAGGTCACCGGGGGCGAGCTGGTCGCGCGAGACCTGGGGTCCGCTGCTGTACTGCGCCGAGGAGGAGTGCGGGAGCGAGACGCCGGCCTGGCCCCAGGCACCCATGGTGAGACCGGAGCAGTCCCACGACTCGGTGCCGGTGGCGCCGTAGACGTAGGCGTCGCCGACCTGGGCGAGGGCGTAGTCGACGGCCACCTTGGCGCGGCCAGAGGGCGGCGGCAGGTTGGAGGGGATGCTGGTGTCGGTGGACTGGAACTCCTCCAGCTCATCGGCCTCCAGCTCGTCGAGCTCGGCCTGGGCCGCCTCGTACTTCTTGTCGATCTCGCTCTTCTTCTGCTGCATGGTCGACTTGACCTTGGCCATCTGGGACTTGGCGTCCTCGGTGGCCTCGCGGCGAACCTGAAGGGCCTCCGCCTCGGTGTTGTACCGAGCCAGCAGGTCGGCCTGCAGCGCGTTGTAGGACGAGACGGTGGAGAGACCGGCGAGGAACTCCTGCGGGTCCTCGGAGGTGATCACCTGGCCGACGGCAGAGACGTCGGAGCCCTCGAACTGCCGCAGCACGGAGTCACGGAGCTCGGCGCGGATCTTGTCGAGCTCCTTGCTCTGACGCTTCTCGTCGGAGCTGAGGTCGTCGAGCTGGTCCCTGAGGTCCTGAAGCCGCAGCTTGGCGTTGCTGTAGTCCTCGTTGGCCGCCTCGGCCTGGGTGTAGAGCTTGTCGACCTTCTTGCGAACGTCGTCGATGTCGGGCTCTGCCTGGGCGGGGGTCGCTGCGGGAATGATCCCGGCGACACCGATGGCGGCGATGCCGGCTACTCCGGCAATGAGTCGCTTCCGGTCGCGTGTCACGAGCGGACGGTCTCCTTGTGTAGTCGTTGACGCCTACCGGGTGAGCTGACGGGTTCAGGCACGACCTGCCTTACCACCGCTCCTCGATCTGGTCTCCCAGATCGCCCTTGCGGCGGATGCACCCCAGGTGATCGCACTCCGTTTTCGCGGCGTACGACCGGTGTGGTTCCCCGGCTCCTGGCCCGCCCCGAAGCGGGCCTGGACTAAGCGCGACACTCGCGTGGGCCGGTTGACCCACTCCCACGAGCGCCAAGTTCCTGCGCACACTAGCCGACGGCATCCCCCACCTGCCAACCACCCACGCCCAAAAGTTCGGCTACATCCCTTCCACCATGCGCAGCGGCGGGACCAGTCCACCTTCGGCCAGCACGTCGAGCGCCCGGCGCTCGTCGTCCTCGATGGTCAGCTCCGGAGGCGGCCCCAGAAGCACGGTGACCACGCAGTCGTGGCACGCCAGTCCCCGCACGAGGCAGGTGTCACAGTCGATTCTCGTCGTCATGCTGTGACGGTCTCACCGAGCACCGACATTTTTGCTTTCGTCCGGTTGCGTGCGGCGTGTCATCACCATCGCAGCACGGTATTCGAGGCGGCGATCGCGGACCGGGTCCCTACACTTGGAACATGGAGGTCTCCGCGTACGCGACGCTCCCCGACACGGTCCGGGGGCGCATCGTCGCGCTCACGGCCGGGGTGCTTCCCGACGTGGTGCGGCTCCCGCCCGCGCTCAAGCGGATCGCCGACTTCGCGCCCGCCCGGCGCGCCAAGGCCGGCGGCGCGATGATCGCCTCGGTGCTCGAGAGTGACGACGAGGTCCGGGAGAAGGTCGGCAGCCAGCTGCGCCCGGCGTACGTCCCCCAGGGCTCCTCCGACGACGTGGTCCTGCCCGAGGACCCGGCCGAGGCGGCCGCCGTCGTCTGGCTCATCCGCCCCGACGGCTGGGAGGTCTCGCTCAAGGAGGCCCTGGACCGGCTCGACGCCGCCGCGGTGCCCGTGGTCGACGCCGAGGTCGCCCGCCTGCGCAGCAAGCTCGCCGCGGCCGAGGACGAGATCCGCGAGGTCCGTGCCGACCGCAAGGCCCGCCTCGACGACCTCAAGGCCGACAACACCGCCCTGCGACGCAAGCTCGGCGAGGCCCGGGCCGCCGCCCGCGAGGCCGGCACAGGACTGGACGCGGCTCTGACCGAGACCCGCGCGGCGCTCGCCCGTGCCGAGGACGAGCTCGCCGCGCGTGACCGCCAGCTGCGTCAGCTCCGCAGCCAGATCGACAAGCTGGAGCGCGAGGCCGCCGCCGAGCGGCGTACGTCCAAGACGGACCGCGAGGACGCCTCGCTGCGCGCCCGGTTCCTGCTCGACACGCTGCTCGACGCGGCCGGAGGCCTCCGTCGCGAGCTGGCGCTGCCACCGGTCACCGGCACCCCGGGCGAGCGGGTGGAGGCCGAGCTGGCCTCCGCGGACGCCGCCGCCGGTGCCGGGGTCACCAGCAGCGCCCACCTCGAGCAGTTCCTGGCCATGCCACGGGTCCGGCTGATCGTGGACGGCTACAACGTCTCCAAGGCGCTGTGGCCCGACTCGGCGCTCGATGCCCAGCGGCTGCGGCTGCTGCGGGCGATCGCGCCCATCGCCGCCCGCACCGGCGCCGAGACGACCGTCGTCTTCGACGCCCACTCCGCATCCGTACGTCCCACCGCCGTGCCTCCGCGCGGCGTCAAGGTGCTCTTCTCCCCCGAGGGCGTCATCGCCGACGACGTCATCCGCGACCTCGTCGACGCCGAGCCCGCCGGCCGCGTCATCCTGGTCGCCACCGACGACGCCGAGGTCGTCAAGGATGTACGCCGCGCCGGCGCCCGCACCGTCCCGCTCTCCTCGCTCTCGCCGCTGCTGGGTTGATCCAGCAGGCTTCCTGCGCCATACCGCCCTGATTCGATAGGTTCTCTCGACGTTCGAATCATCGGGAGTGGGAGACCAGCGCGTGCGGCACACCCTCAGCGCGATCGGCAGGATGATCCTGTGCGCCGCGGGATTCGTGATGTCCATCTACGGCAGCGTCCAGCTCAACGCTCTCAAGTCGCCGGGATTTCGCGAGCTGCTGCACGAGTCGAGCTTCTGGGTCGCCGCCATCGGTGGCCTGATGACCGCGATCGCTTTCGAGGCGATGCGACGGGCGCAGGTGCCCGCGGCGGCGCCTGCCCAGCCCGTCGAGCCGGCCGAGCCCGTCAAGCCGGTCGAGCCCGCCCCGGCTGAGCCCGAGAAGGACGAGCGACCCGCCGAGGACGGCGACAAGCTGAGCCTGGTCGAGGTCGTCGGTCTCGCCGCGGGCGGCGTCATCGGATCCGGCTGGCTCCTGGCCGTGCCCGGCCTCCACGAGAGCCTGGGCGAGGCCGCGCTCCTCGGCTGGGCGGCCGGCGGCGTACTCATGCTCACCATCGCGGTCGTGATGGTCGAGTTCGGGCTCATCTCCCAGCGCACCGGCGGGCTGCTGTTCCACCCGCACGACGCCTTCGGGCCGCTGGTGGTGATCATCCTGGCGGCATCCCTGTGGATCTCGTACGCCATCAACCCGGCCGCCCAGGCGGCGGCCGCGGTCAACGGGCTGGCCGAGGTCGTCCCCGCCCTGGCCGGCGAGGGCGGGCTCACCGGGGTCGGCTCCGCCCTGGCGGTGGCGGTGACCGCCGCGATCATCGCCTTCGTGCTGCTGCCCCGGCGGTTCGTGCTCCGTACGAACGCGGCCCTGACCCTGCTCAAGATCGCCATCCCGGTGATCTTCGTGGTGTTCCTGGTGCTCGCGGTTCCCGGACGCCCCACGGGCGCAGGACCGGCGCCCGGGCCGACGTCGACCGGCGTGCTGAGCGCCCTCATCACCAGCGGCGTGATCTACGCCTACATCGGCTTCCAGGCGCCCCTGGACGTGACCGGCGAGGTCCGGGGCGGCCGCCGCGAGGTGGCCAGACGCGTGCGCTGGGCGGTCTACGGCACGGTCGTCGGCTCGTTCCTGCTCTACTCCGCCCTCCAACTGGTCTACGCCGAGCACATGTCCGCCTCCGGGGCCGAGCACGGCACCTCCTACGCCCGCCTGACCGACGCAGCCACGCTGGCCGGGGCGCCGATCGACTGGCTGGTCGTGCTGATCCGCATCGCCGCGATCATCGCCCCGATCGGGTCCGGCATCGTGTTCACCTACGCCCTCAGCCGCGAGGTCTACGCGCTCAGCGCGGAGAGGTACGTCCCCAGCGGCCTGCACGAGCCGCGGGCATCACGGCTCCCCGGCCGCACCAGCGACTCCTTCTGGCTGATCCTGCTCGTGAACCTGGTCCTCGCGCTGGTCGTCCTGGTGGCGGTGGGCGGCGACTGGCAGACCCTGGCCGTGCTCAACACGATCCCGATCCTGATCCTGTACGCGGTCACCTGCGTCGTCCTGGCCGTGCGCTCCGACCTGCTCGGGACAGGTGCCCAGCGGCTCCTCCCGTTCGCGGCGTACGCGGCCTTCGTCGTCATCGCGCTGGTCGTCAACGAGTCCGCGTGGGACCGGGTGTGGAAGGGCGTGGCGGTCATCGGCTGGGGATCGCTCGTCCTGCTCGTGCTCCCCTGGCTCCATCATCTCCGGGTTCCCGGCCTGGGCTGGTACGACGCGAAGAACCACGGCGCGCGCCTCGTCTCTCGCGACCCGGCGAACCGCCCGTTCGTCGTGCTCGCGCTGTACCTGGTCGCGCTGACGCTGCTGAGCGCCGTCCGTCACCGGATCGACGACGCCTCCGTGTGGAGCGTGTGGAGCCTGCGTGCCCTGGTGATGATCGTCGCCTCGGGCGCGTTCGTCCTCCTCGTCGGTGCGGGGCGTCGCTACCTCAGGCAGACCCGGCTCACGACGACCCGGCCCTGACCCACTCGGCCTCCTCCTCCTGGCCGGCGGCGACCAGGGCTTCCACGACGGCATCGACCCGGGCCCGGTCCTGCCACCGCCCCACCGAGCGGCGCAGGACGCCGGCGCGGCTCGCCTCCGGGTAGCGGTGCAGGCGCAGCCGCGTGGTGATGCCGACGATGTCGGTGGGCGTGACGCTCTGCGCCTGGTCGAGGTAGCGGATCAGCAGCCTGTCGGCCGTGCCGGCGAGCTCCTTGCGAAGGAGCTGGTGGGCGGTCTCGGCGATCGTGGGTCCGGCGCCCCGGCGGTTGATCGCCTCGTCGGCGAGGTGATGCCAGGACGTACGCACGGCGTCGGTGAAGCCGGCCGCCTCGAGGGCGGCGAGGCACTCGGCGTACCAGGCGACGTACGTCTCCTCGGTCGGCGCCGGATAGACGAGCAGATCCTCGGCCAGCCTCCAGCCGACGTCGGCTGCGACGGCCGATCGGCCGCGTCTCCCGACCCGGGAGGGTACGTGCCCGAGCAGGCCCACGATCTCCTCGGCGGGGCGGAGCCTGACCAGGGTCGCGGCCTGTCGGCGAAGGTCCTCGCCCAGCGTCCGGCCGTGGCCGTCGGCGAGATAGCCGGCGATGCCCTCCACGACAGCGGATCCCATCGGCTCGCGGTCCGCGCCCTCCGGGGTGAGCACCCAGTGGAGCAGGTTCCGCATGGTCTCGGCGGGCGGCTGCGCCCACGACCACCGGTCGAGGAAGTCGCCGAGCCGCTCGATGTGGCCGCCGTGGGCGAGCGCGCGAACCAGCATCGCGGCCTGGGCCTCGTTGCCCTCCTCGATGAGGGTCTCGCAGATGCGCTTCAGGTTCATCGGCGTCGCGTCGCCGGCCATGGCTGCCAGGAGGCTGTCGCGGCCGGGTCCCCGGCTGCCGCGCAGCAGCAGCACCACGTGCTCGCGCGCCTCCTCGGCGTTCTCGCTGCCGTCGAGGCGCACCTTGAACCAGTCCTCGAGCACGCGGCCGCCCGGGCACAGCTCCCAGAACGCCGCGACGAGATCCTGCTGCTGGGCGGGACCGGGTGCCCGGCCGAGGTCACCGATCGAGCCGAGGGTGCGCCAGAGCAGGTCCAGCGCGATCTCGCGCAGCCTCGGACTGGCGTCGAGCGCGACGTACAGCAGGGCCTTGTCGAGGTTCGAGCGACCGCTGGACGGGGCCGCGAACTGCTTCACGGTGTCGTTGACCAGATCCGGCGCGCCGAGCAGGTGCAGCGCGCGGAGGAACCGGGCGATGTCGGGGACGGTCCGCTGACGGAGTACGTCGTGGATGACGGCGTACGCGATGGAGGCGTCGTGCTCGGTCTCGATCGCGAGCCGGGCCGCGTCCTCGGGCGGGCGGTGCAGCGCGGCGGCCGCGATCAGGATCACCCGGTCCGCGGCGGACTCCAGCGAGGTCGCCACGGCAGCCAGGTCACCGTCCGCGAGCCTGCCGTAGGCGTGCAGCGCCTGGACCGCGATCGCCGGATGGCCCTGCGTACGCAGCTCCGCGAGCCAGGCGACGAACCGGTCGACACCTTGGCCGGAGACCCGGGCGAAGGCGTGGTCGATCAGCTTCTGAGTGTTGAGGACCTCGTCGGCCTTGGCGCCGTCGAGCACCGTGACGTACTCGACCAGGCCCGCCAGATCGCCGGTCAGCGTGTCGAGCACGCGTTCGTTGAACCGCAGCGCGGCGGTCTGTCCGTCCTCGCTCAGCAGCGTCCGGGCCTGCTCGCCGGCCTCGGCCGGCTCGACCTGCAACGAGCCCGAGCGAGCGAACCACCTGGCCCAGGGCCGGTCCTCGCTCCCGGACGTCGATCCCTCGGTGCCGCTGTTTCTCGCAGCGATCGCCCACACCTCCCCTGTCGGTGGCCACACCCTAGTGGCGAAGGACTGTCGGCGGCACTCGCTAATGTGTTCGCATGAGCAGTGCGGCGGTGACAGAGGCGCGGAAGGAGATGCGAGCCCGTGCCGTGGCCCGCCGCCAGCGCGAGCAGGCCACCGGAGGCTGGGAGGCCCAGCGCGGCTTCGACGAGCTCGGCAGGCCGCTGCGCGACCTGACCTTCTGCGTGGTGGACCTGGAGACCACCGGCAACAGCCCCGACAACGGCGGCATGATCACCGAGATCGGCGCGGTGAAGGTGCGTGGCGGCGAGGTGCTGGGCGAGTTCCAGACCCTCGTCAACCCCCACACCGGCATCCCGCCCTCGATCGCCGTGCTGACCGGGATCACCAACTCCATGGTCGCCTCCTCCCCCACGATCGAGTCGGTGCTCCCGGCGTTCCTCGAGTTCGCCGAGGGCTGTGTGCTGGTCGCTCACAACGCCCCCTTCGACGTGGGCTTCCTCAAGCACTTCGCCGCGAAGCAGGAGCGGCCCTGGCCACGTTTCGAGGTGCTCGACACGGTGAAGATCGCCCGGCGGGTGGTCACCCGGGACGAGGCGCCCAACCACAAGCTCGGCTCGCTGGCCCGGGTCTTCGGCTCGCCCACGACCCCCAACCACCGAGCCCTCTCCGACGCCCGGGCAACGGTCGACGTGCTCCACGGCATGATGGAGCGCCTCGGCAACATCGGCGTGCAGACGCTGGAGGACCTGGCCGTCTTCTCGGCCAAGGTCACCACCGCCCAGCGCAAGAAGCGTCACCTGGCCGAGGACCTGCCCCACGCCCCCGGCGTCTACCTGTTCAAGGATGACAAGGGCCGGGCGCTCTACATCGGCACCTCCAAGGACCTCCGCACCCGCGTACGCACCTACTTCACCGCCTCCGAGACTCGCTCCCGGATGGGCGAGATGGTGGGGCTGGCCGCGACCGTGCAGGGCATCGAGTGCGCGACGGCGCTGGAGGCGGCGGTGCGCGAGCTGCGGCTCATCGCCGAGCACAAGCCGCCCTACAACCGCCGCTCGCGACGCCCGGAGAAGATGCACTTCGTCAAGCTCACCCAGGAGCCGTGGCCCAGGCTGTCGCTGGTCAAGCAGGTGCTCGACGACGACGCGGACTATCTCGGCCCGTTCGGCTCCAGGAAGGTCGCCGAGAAGGCGCTCCAGGCGCTGCACGACACCTTCCCGATCCGGCAGTGCGCCGACCGGCTCCCGCTGCTGCCGCGCAAGACCCCATGCGTCCTCGCCGAGCTCCACCGCTGCCTGAGCCCGTGCGACCAGAGCGTCCCCGCCGAGACGTACGCGACCCTGGTCTCACGGGTCCGCGAGTCGCTGCTCCACCGGCCCGACGAGGTGGTCGAGACGGTCACCGAGCGGCTCACCGGCCTGGCCGAGCAGGAGCGGTTCGAGGAGGCGGCCGTCCACCGCGACCGGCTCACCTCCTACCTGCGCGCCGCCGCGCGCACCCAGCGGCTCACCGCCCTGACCCGGCTGCCCGATCTCACCGCGATCCGGCGCGAGGACGACGGTCGCTGGGCGGTCCACGTGGTCCGTCACGGGCGCCTCGCCGCGGCCGGAGTGATCCCGCGCGAGGCCAACGCGCACGCCTACGTCGCCGACCTCCAGCTCAGCGCCGAGACGGTCCTGGACGCCCCCGGCCCGGTGCCGGCCGCGAGCGCCGAGGAGACCGAGCTGGTGCTGCGCTGGCTGGAGTCCCCGGGCGTACGCCTCGCCCATGTCGAGGGCGAGTGGACCTGTCCGATCGGCGGTGCGGGCCGGCGGGCAGCGGCGCTCGAGCGGGTTTGAGGACGTGGCATCGAGCTCCGCGTCGTCCAGCGCGTGCTCTCGCAAGGCGACGCTTCGAAGGACTACCGGGCGTAATTCGAGAAGCGTCAACGCCGCGAGAGTGCGTGCTGGGCGGCGCGGAGCCGATGGCGGGTCCTCGAACGCGCTCCAGGACGATCCGCTAACGTGACCTGCGTGATCACAGCGATCGTCTTCATCAATGCCGAGGTCTCCCAGATCCCCGAGGTGGCCGAGGCCGTCGCCGCCATCGACGGCGTCAGCGAGGTCTACTCCGTCACCGGCCAGATCGACCTGATCGCCCTGGTGCGCGTCCGTGCCCACGAGGACGTGGCCAACGTCGTCGCCGACAAGGTCAACAAGGTCCCCGGCGTGCTCGAGACCGAGACCCACATCGCCTTCCGCACCTACTCCCAGGTCGACCTGGAAGCCGCATTCTCCATCGGGCTGGACTAGCCCGGCGTGTAGCCGAGTCGGCGCATCTGCACGCCTTGGAGCGAAGCGAAGCGAGCGAGGCGTGCGGATGCGCCGACTCGGCGCGCAATCATCTACAGCCCCAGGCAACCCTCAGCGAGAAGTAGCCGCCACCCACCGGTCAAGCACAGCCTGAGCAGCCCCGGAGTCGATCGCGTCGGCCGCACGAGCGATCCCGCCCGCAAGCCGCTCGTCCACGCTGCCCGACCCGGCGTCGTGGACGGCAAGAGCAGCACCGGCGTTGAGCACGACAGCGTCACGTACGGCGCCCTTCTCCCCGGCGAGCAGACGGCGGACGACAGCGGCGTTGTAGGCGGCGTCGTCGCCGCGCAGGTCCTCGGCGGTGGCCCGGCCGATGCCGTGGTCGAGGGGCTCGACGGTCGCCTCGGTCACGACGCCCTGCGAGACCATCCACACACGGGAGGTCGTGGTGGTGGTGAGCTCGTCGAGGCCGTCGTCGCCGCGGAAGACCCAGGCGTCGACGCCACGGCGGGCGAAGACGCCGGCCATGACCGGCGCGGCGGAGGCGTCGGCGCAGCCGATCGCCGAGGACGCGGGACGCGCCGGGTTGGTGAGCGGGCCGAGCAGGTTGAAGACGGTCGCGATGCCGATCTCGCGCCGCGCGGCGGCGGCGTGGCGCATCGCAGGGTGGAAGGCCGCGGCGAAGAGGAAGGTGATCCCGGCCTCCTCGGCCACCTCGCCGACCCGGGAGACGTCGAGGTCGAGCCGGATGCCGAGGGCCTCGAGCACGTCGGCCGATCCCGACTTGGAGGAGGCGGACCGGTTGCCGTGCTTGACGATCTTGGCCCCGGCGCCAGCCGCGACGATCGCCGACATCGTGGAGATGTTGACCGAGAAGGACCGGTCACCACCGGTGCCGACGATGTCGAGCACCCGCCCGGGCACGAAGATCGGGTTGGCCTTGGCCAGCATCCCGTCGGCGACCCCGGCGAGCTCGTCCACGGTCTCGCCCTTGGCACGCAGCGCCACCGCGAAGGCGGCGACCTGCGCGGGCGTCGCCTCTCCCGAGAGGATCTCCCCCATCGCCCACGCCGCCTGGTGCGCGGACAGGGACTGTCTCGCGACCAGCGTGGTGAGGACCTCGGGCCAGGAGTGGGGCGCGGACGTCATGCGCCAACGTTAACGGGCCGCAGCAGTCCCACGACCGTCCGGGCCAGCTCGAACGGGTCGAGCGGGTGCGGCACGGTGGCTTCCGCACGCGACCAGGTGCCGAGCCATGCGTCCTGAGGACGACCGATGAGGACCACGATGGGCGGAGCGTCCTTCACCTCGTCCTTGACCGCCTTCGCGATCCCCAGCCCGCCGGCCGGAGCGGCCTCGCCGTCGAGCACGGCCAGCGCCAGGCCGCCGGCGTCGAGCTGAGCGCGGACGGCCGGCTCAGTGGCCACCTCGACGTACTCCACCTCCGGCAGAGACGGGTGCGGGCGGCGCCCCAGAGCGAGGATCACCTGCTTGCGTACGTCGACGTCGTCGCTGTAGACGAGGATCTTCAGTGAATTCGAGGTGGTATCGGTCACACCCCGATGCTAGCGCCAACACCAGGCTCTGAGGCCACATGTCACAACCCGAACCTGAGCGGTGTCTATGGGTGTAGCAGCACCCTGAAACACGACACACAGGGTCCCAAGAAGACTCTGGAAAGGGGGCAGGACATAATGGCGGGCGTGGCGACAGTATCGACTCTTCCAACAGCCCGCCTGCACGGGCATCACGACCGTCCGAGCATGGTCAGCGTGGGGACGATCATCTGGCTCGCAAGCGAGCTGATGTTCTTCGCGGCGCTGTTCGCGGCCTACTTCACGATCCGCGCGGTCAGCCCCGAGGTGTGGGAAGCCAACACCGCTGGGCTCAACATCCCGTTCGCGGCGGTCAACACGACCATCCTCGTGCTGTCGTCGTTCACCTGCCAGTTCGGCGTCTTCGCCGCCGAGCGCGGCCAGGTCGGACGTAAGGGCTCCCTGCTCGCGGTCCGCCTGTGGGGCCTGCGTGAGTGGTTCATCCTCACCTACCTCATGGGCGCGGTCTTCATCGCCGGTCAGGCGACCGAGTACGCAGCCCTGGTGCAGGAGGGCATCGCCCTCAACCGCGGCATCACCGGTCCCGACGACCCCTACGGCTCGGTCTTCTACCTGACGACGGGCTTCCACGGTCTGCACGTCACCGGCGGCCTGATCGCCTTCCTGTTCGTGCTCGGCCGGACGTACGTCGCCAAGCGCTTCACCCACGAGCAGGCCGTCTCCGCGATCGTCGTGTCCTACTACTGGCACTTCGTCGACGTGGTGTGGATCGGCCTGTTCGCGACCATCTACCTCCTCAAGTGACCAAGGACTGAATGTGCGTCTACTGAACCGCTCCGTCGGTCGACTGTCGCGGCACCGTCGCCGCCCGTTGGCCGGTGCCGCCGTGCTCCTGGTCGCCCTGTTGAGCACCGGCGGCGCGTACGCCGCGCTCGCCCCGGCCTCCCAGGCCGAGCAGGAGAAGGACAACGCTGCTCTCGTCGCCGAGGGCAAAGAGCTCTTCATGATCAACTGCTCCACCTGCCACGGCTCCAACGGTGAGGGCATCACCACCCAGAACGGGAAGCTCTACGGGCCCTCCCTGATCGGTGTCGGTGCCGCCTCCGTCGACTTCCAGGTCGGCACCGGCCGGATGCCGATGGCCCAGCCCGGCGCCCAGGTCGAGGTCAAGGACCCCAGCTTCAACCAGGACGAGATCGACGCCTTGGCCGCGTACGTCGCCAGCCTCGGCCCCGGCCCGGCCGTCCCGGACCGGGAGCAGTACGACCCGGAGACCTTCGCCTCGGAGAAGGAGCGGGAGGAGGCGGTCGCCCTCGGTGGCCAGATCTTCCTGACCAACTGCACCGCCTGCCACAACTTCACCGGTGCCGGCGGCGCCATGCCGCGCGGCGGCGAGGCTCCGAGCATCCTCAACACCGACCCGAAGCACATCTATCAGGCGATGCTGACCGGTCCGCAGTCCATGGACACCTTCTCCGACGGCAACATCAGCCCGGAGGAGAAGAAGGCTGTCATCGCCTACGTCGAGTCGATGAAGGAACAGCCCGACTACGGCGGCTTCAACAATGGTTCGCTCGGTCCGGTGACCGAGGGCATCGTCGCCTGGGTCGTCGGTCTCGGCGTCCTGGTGGCCTTCGCCTTCTGGATCGCCGCGCACACCACGCGCACCAACCAGACCAAGAAGGGATCTGCCAAGTGAGCAGCGACCTCAGCGAGATCGAGAAGCACGACGACTCGCACCCCGAGCTCAACGCGCACACGGACGCGCTGCTGCCCGACCCGGGCTTGCATGAGCATCACTGGCGTCCCACCGACGTCGACCCCAAGGCGGAGAAGCGCGCCGAGCGCCAGGTGAGCCTCTTCTTCGGTCTCTCTGCGCTCTGCTCGGTGCTGTTCGTGGTTGCGTACTTCGCCGTCGAGCCTGGCTACGACGGTGACGTCTGGGCCGGCTACGGCGCCTCCAACCTGGCGCTGGGATCGACCCTGGGCTTCGCCCTGCTCTTCCTCGGCATCGGCGTCATCCAGTGGGCCCGCAAGCTCGTCGTCGACATCGAGCACACCGAGGACCGCCACCCGGCGGCCTCCTCCCCCGCGACCCGCGAGGTCGCGGTCGCCGAGCTCAAGGCCGCGCTCCACGAGTCCGGCATGGCCCGCCGCCCCTTCATCCGCAACGCGATGATCGGCTCGGCCGCCCTGCTCGGTCTGCCCGCGATCGTGATGCTCAAGGACCTGGGCCAGACCAACGCCCAGATCACCGCGGAGCAGCCCTACCCCGGTGCCGGCCTCGAGCACACCGTCTGGGACGCCGGCGTGCGCGTCGTACGCGACGTGGTCGGCACCCCGATCCGCCCGGGCGACCTGGAGATCGGTGACCTGGTCAACGCCGAGCCCTCGACGATCTTCGACGGCAGCCTGCACGGCGCGCCGCTGCAGATCGCCAAGTCGAAGGCGGCGACGATCCTGCTGCGGATGGACCCCAACGACATCGCCAACGACGTGACCCGCAACTGGTCGGTCAACGGCATCGTGGCCTACTCCAAGATCTGCACCCACGTCGGTTGCCCGATCTCGCTGAACGAGCGCACCACGCACCACCTGCTGTGCCCGTGCCACCAGTCGACCTTCGACCTCGCCGACCACGGCAAGGTCATCTTCGGCCCGGCCGGCCGGCACCTCCCGCAGCTGCCCCTGGGCGTCGACGCGGACGGCTTCCTCGTTGCCCTCTCGGACTACCCTGAGCCTGTGGGCGTCAGCTACTGGGAGCGCAACACTCACGACATCGACACGATCTTCGACGACTGGTCCAAGGACCACGCCGCCGATGCTGAGCAGTACGGCTACAAGGAGGGCGGACAGTGAGCACCGACACGTCCAAGGTTGCCGCCAGCAACGGCACCAACGCCGCTGCCCCGGCGGGCAAGCCGACCAAGGCCGGCGCAGCCGCGAACTGGGCCGACGAGCGCCTCGGCCTCGGTGGCCTGAGCAAGTTCCTCTCCCGCAAGATCTTCCCCGACCACTGGTCGTTCATGCTGGGTGAGATCGCGCTGTGGAGCTTCGTGGTCCTGCTCGTCACCGGCACCTTCCTGACCCTGTGGTTCAAGCCCTCGATGGCCGAGATCACCTACCAGGGCTCCTACGCGCCGCTGCGCGGCATCGACATGTCCGAGGCGATGGCCTCGACGCTGGACATCTCCTTCGACGTACGCGGCGGCCTGCTGCTGCGTCAGGTCCACCACTGGGCGGCGATGCTGTTCATCGCCTCGATGATGATCCACATGATGCGCGTGTTCTTCACCGGCGCGCACCGCAAGCCTCGCGAGATCAACTGGGTCATCGGCGCGACGCTGCTGCTCCTCGGCACGCTCGAGGGCTTCACCGGCTACTCGCTCCCCGACGACCTGCTCTCCGGCACCGGCATCAGGGCCGCGGACGGGTTCATGATGGCGATCCCGATCGTGGGGACGTACCTCTCGTTCTTCCTGTTCGGAGGCGAGTTCCCAGGCGACGACATCATCCCGCGTCTGTTCACGATCCACGTGCTGCTCATCCCAGCGATCCTGCTGGCGCTGATCGGTGCCCACCTGATCCTGCTGATCTACCACAAGCACACCCAGTGGCCTGGACCCGGACGCACCGAGAAGAACGTCGTCGGCTACCCGATGGTGCCGAACTACATCTCCAAGATGACCGGCTTCTTCTTCATCACCTTCGGTGTGACCGCCCTGCTCGGCGCGTTCTTCTCGCTCAACCCGGTGTGGAAGTTCGGCCCCTACGACCCGACCAAGGTCACCGCGGGCTCGCAGCCTGACTGGTACATGGGTTGGCCCGACGGCGCGCTGCGCATCATGCCGGGCTGGGAGTCCCACTTCTGGGGCTCGACCTGGTCGTGGAACATCTTCTTCCCGGTCATCGTGCTGCCGATGGCGGCCTGGATGGTCGTGCTGATGCTCCCGTTCATCGAGGCCTGGATCACCGGCGACAAGCGCGAGCACCACCTGCTCCAGCGCCCGCGCAACGCTCCGACCCGCACCGCCACGTTCGTCGCGCTGATGACGTTCTACGCGGGCTTCTGGGCCGCGGGCGGCAACGACATCATCGCGATCAAGTTCGACCTCTCGATCAACCAGATCACCTACTTCCTGCGGGCGTTCGTGTTCCTGGGTCCGATCGCGGCGTTCATCATCACGCGTCGTTGGTGCATCTCGCTGCAGCGTCACGACAACGAGAAGCTGCTGCACGGCTACGAGACCGGCACGGTCATCCGTACGCCGGAGGGCGCCTACCACGAGAAGCACCTGCCGCTTCCCGAGGCCGAGGCCTACGCCATGACCGTCCGCGACCGCGGCCGGGCCGGCGAGGAGCCGGAGCTGAAGAAGAACGGCAAGCCGACGTTCCGCGCGAAGCTCCGGGCCTTCTACTACGACCACGACGTGGACAAGCCGACCCCCGAGGAGCTCAGCGAGGCGCACCACCACGCCGAGCACGAGGCCCACGAGCTGGCTGCCCACGAGGGTCACCAGGTCGACGGTCACGACTTCGACGATCACCGTCACTCGGCGATCGAGGAGCCCCTCAGCCACTGATGTCCGACGCATCGGTGGGCGAGCTTGCTCGCCCACCGATGACCGGAGGAGATCGAGCGAGCCCCGCCCGCGAGCTTGCGAGCGGGCGACGGGCGGGTCGAGATCCACATCAAGAGCGCACGTGGCGCCGTTTCCCTCCGGGGGACGGCGCCACGTGCGTTTCTGAGCGTTCTATCGGCCGAAACCCAGTTGCCCGCGACCGGACGCGGACCCTAGGGTCCAGCACATGACCGGCCTCCAGGCTCGACTCCGAGCCGACCTCCTCACCGCCCGCAAGGCTCGCGACACCACGGCGACATCCGTGCTCCGCTCGACCCTGTCTGCCATCTCCAACGCCGAGGCGCTGCCGGTGGCAGAGGCGGCCCTCTCAGCCGAGGGTCCGATCGCGGGCGCAGCTAGCGGCGTCGGTGCCACCGAGGCCGCCAGGCGCGACCTCACCGATGACGACGTACGAGGCATCATCACCGACGAGCAGGCCGAGCGTCTGAGCGCCGCCGCGGACCTGGAGTCTCACGGCGCGGGCGAAAAAGCAGAGCAGCTCCGCGCCGAGGCGGAGCTGCTCGCGGCGTACCTCTAGGAGACCTAGCCCTGCGGGTCGAGCTCGCCGCCGACGACCTCGAGCACCCGGGCGCGTACGTTGGCGGCGGCCTCGGGGTCGCGGGCCGCGACGGCGGCAACGAGCGCGTTGCCGAGGATGAGCTGCGGGATCCGGATGATCGAGTCGAGCTCCTGTCGGAACCCGGCGCGACCGCCCTGCGGGGTGACCAGCTCGACCTCGGCGAGCTTGGTCAGCTGGGTGCCGGTGAAGGAGGTCAGCGCGATGACGGCCGCTCCCCCGGCGACGGCCGCCTGAGCGACCTGGATGGTGGGCGCGGTGGCGCCGGTGCCGCTGACGACGACGCAGACGTCGCCCGGCTGGAGCAGACGGGCCCGGATGAGCTGGTCGAGGTGATCGCTGGGAGCGACCGTGCTGAGCCCCTGGGAGCCCAGTCTCATCGCGATGTCCTGGGCGACCGGCGAGGAGACCCCCGTGCCGGCGACCAGGATCGAGCGGGCCTCGGCGAGCAGCTCGACGGCCCGGGTGACCTGCTCCTCGGAGAGGAGCCCGACCATGTCGGAGGCGGAGTCGGCGATGTCGGCGAAGAAGGAGCGCACCACCGTCAGCGGGCTGCCTCCCTCGGTCGTCTCGGTCTTGGCCGTGCCCAGGTCACGCGCCAGCAGCACCTTGAGGTGCGGGAAGCCGCGGAACCCGAGTCTCTGCGCGGCTCTGACCACGGTCGCGGTCGAGACGGATGCCTCGGCGGCGATCTCGGCGGTGGTCGCCTCGATGGCCCACTCCGAACGGGTCAGCACGACCTCGGCTACCGCGCGCTCGGAAGGGTTGAGCCGCGGCATCGCGGCCCTGATGGCGGGAAGGACCGGCGCACTCGTCATGCCGCCACCGCAGTGGCTTCGGCGCCGTGCAGGATCCGGTGACGCAGCGCTGCTGACAGCTGGTCGACCAGGATCGTCACGATGATGATCACAGCTAGCATGATTCCACCCCACTCCCACTCACGGCCCCGAAGGACACGGTTTAATAACGCACCAATTCCACCAGCGCTCACGACGCCGAGGATCGCGCTTGCCCTGATGTTCACCTCGAAGCGGTAGAGCCAGAACGCCACGGTCTCCGGCATCATCTGCGGGATGACCGCCGTGCGGAGGCGCTGCCACCACGTCGCGCCGGCCGCGGTGACGGCCTCGACGGGCCGCGGGTCGACCGCCTCGATGTTCTCCAAGGTCAGCTTTCCGAGCGAGCCGATCGAGTGGATCCCGATCGCCATCGCTCCTGCCATCGGGTTGAGCCCGAACAGCGGCAGCATCACGATCACCGCGAGCAGGATCTCCGGGACGGCACGGATGGCGTTGAAGAAGAGCCGCACCGGGAGACGTAGGACCAGCGGCGCGGTGTTGGAGGCGGCCAGGAACGCCAGCGGGAACGAGAACAGCGCACCGACGCAGGTGCCGATCCAGGCGAGCGCCACCGACTCCCCCATCAGCTTCAGCGACTGCAGCCACCAGTCCCCGTAAGTGAGCTCCGGGTCGGCCTGGCCCTCGGGATGCGCTCCCGGCCAGGTGAGCACTCCGTCGAGCATCTGGCCGGCGTACTGCAGGATCTCCCCGGGGAACTGCGGCAGCCGCTCCCACTTGGCATCGTCCAGCGACCAGCCGGCCACGAGCACGATGCCGATCAGCGCCAGGCCGGCCACGGTGTAGGGCCACTTCGGCGGCGGCTTCGGCCGCGCCACGGTCGCGGGGCTCATACCAGCCTCCGGCGCAGGAACTGGGAGAACAGGTCGATCGCGATGACCACCACGAAGATGACGATCACGACCGACGCCAGCCGGGGATAGTCGGCGCGGTTGAAGTAGAGCATGATCAGCTGCCCGATCCCGCCGGCCCCGACCGCACCCAGCACCACGGAGGCGCGGATGTTGAGCTCGAAGACATAGAGGGCGTACGAGGCGTAGTTGGGCAGCACGGCGGGCACGATCGCGACGCGGGCACGCTGCCAGCGGGTGGCCCCGGCGGCGTCGAGCGCCTCCAAGGGGCCGGGATCGACGGCGTCGATGCTCTCCGCGGTCAGCTTGGCGACGATGCCGATGTTGAAGATGGTCAGCGCCAGGATCCCCGGAAGCGGGCCCGTGACGACGGCGACGAAGACCAGTGCGTACGCCATGTCGGGCAGCGACCGGATCACCGCCATCACCGACTTGGTGACCCGGTAGACCGCGGGCGGCGCGCTCACCTTGGAGCCCAGCAGAGCCACCCCGAGGGCGATCAGAGAGCCGACGAAGGTCGCGATGATCGCGATGGCCGCGGTCTCCTTCAGCGCGGTCCACAGCCGCGAGGACGGGTCGGTGATCTCCGCCCACTCGGGGTGAACGACCTCCCCGAGGATCATCGTCAGCATCGGCCACTGCTCGATGACCGGCGCGAGCGAGAAGTCGATCGCCCAACCCGCCACCACGGTGACGGCGACAGCGCCGAGAACACCCCCGATGAGCAGCGGGCTCGGCGGCGGCTGCGCCGGGCGTACCTGCCTCGGCGAGCCGCCGCCGGGGCGGTCGAGGGTGGCCTGACTCATGCCAAAACGTCCTCGGCGGTCAGTGAGCGGCCGTAGATCCTCTCGAAGACGGCGTCGTCGGCCTCGGCGGCAGGGCCGTCGAAGACCACCTCACCCGCGCGCATACCGATGATCCGGTCGGCGTAGCGCCGGGCGAGGTCGAGGAAGTGCAGGTTGACCACAGTGGTGATACCGAGATCACGGTTGATCCGTTGCAGGTCTCGCATCACCAGGTTGGCCGTCGGCGGGTCCAGGGAGGCGACCGGCTCGTCGGCGAGCACCACCGACGGCTGCTGCGCGAGCGCACGAGCGATCGCGACCCGCTGCTGCTGCCCGCCGGAGAGCTGGGAGGCGCGTACCCATGCCTTCTCGACGATCCCGACGCGCTCGAGCGCCTCGAAGGCGATCTCCTTGTCGGCCTTGGTGTGCAGTCCGAGGGCCGACCGCACCCACGACTGGGCATGCAGTCGTCCGGTGAGCACGTTGCCCATCACCGAGCGGCGGGTCACCAGGTTGAACCCCTGGAAGATCATCCCGATCTCAGCGCGCAGGCGCCGCAGCTGCCGTCCGCGCGCCGTGGCCACCTCGGTCCCGCCCACGGACAGCGATCCCGAGGTGACCGGCACCAGGCCGTTGATCGTGCGGACGAGCGTCGACTTGCCGGCCCCGGAGAGTCCGACGACCACGACGAACTCACCCGCCGGGATGGTCAAGGAGACCTTGTCCAGGCCGCGGGTGCCGTTCGGGTAGACCACCGAGACGTCGTCGAAGACGATGCTCTGCCCACCACTGGTCCGACCCCCGGGATCCGAGCCGCTCATTCGCCGAAGTTCTCCTCCACGGACTTCGCCTTCTTCAGCGCGGCCGTGTCGACCTTCTCGAGACCCTCGATCTCGTAGACCGCCTTCAGCGTCTTGAGCCCCTTGGGGTCCTTCGCCATCGCGGTGAAGGCGTTGGTCACCTTCGTACGCAGCTCCTTGGAGAGACCGGCGGCAACGACGATGCCGTCGTTGGGGATCTCGGTGGAGTAGGCGAACACCACGACGTCGGAGGCGACCTTCGGCTCGTCGTCCGCGACCTCCTCGCGGGCGTCGTCGAAGCTCACCCCGATCGGGTAGTCACCGCGCGCCACGGCCAGGACCGCGGCGTCGTGGTCGCCGGCGAACTGCGCGTCGAGGTCGACCAGGGCATCGCCACCGGTGACCTGTCCCCACTGGGTGGCCGGGTAGTAGTAGCCAGAGGCGGAGCCCTGGTCGACGAAGGCGATCGAGGTGCCGGGCTTGATCTTGGCGAGCGCCTCCTCGCCGGCGGGACCGGTCTTGGCGGCGTCGGTGCCGTTGCAGTACTTGAACCCCTCGACCACCTTGACCTCGTCGGCGCAGTAGGTCTCGGGGTCGTTGGTGAACCACTGGGTGTGGTAGGTCCCCGAGCCGAAGCGCACCGACTGCAGGACCGGCACGGCGCCGGCCTGGTCCTCGGCCTGGACCATGCCGATCGGGCCGAGCATCGCGACCTGGGCCTGGTCGGCCTTCATCGCCACGATTGCGGCGGCATAGCTCTCGGTCACCTCGGCGCGTACGGGGATCCCGATCTTGTCGCTGAGGAACGACTCCAGGCCCTTCGCGCTCTCGGTGATCGAGTCGACGTCGCCGGAGGGCACCAGCGACAGCACGATCTCCTCGGGATCCTCCGCGGGCGCGGCGCTGTCCTCGCCGCCGCCGCAGGCGGCGAGCGCGAGGGCGAGCGATGCGGCGGCACCGACCGCCAGCAACCGGTTCCTGGGGGTTCTCAACATTGGACAGACTCCTTGAGGGGGTGAGCTGCTATGAAGGATGACGGGTCATTCGACCAGTCCGAGACTGCGGGGTACAGGTCCACGAACGATCCTGCACGAACATGGGCCGGTCCCTGCCGGCGGTCGAAGGCGTCAACGTATGCAGCAACACAACCACGCTCGACGGCGGGAGCAAGGTCATTGCGCCAGATGTCGCCGACCGACATCAACCACTCCGGCGTGTCGGCGGCGCCGACGTGGTCGAGGAAGCCGTCCAGGTGCCCCTTCATCCGGGTCGGCTTGAGCGCGTCGGTGCACACCTCGTCGACCACGTCGCGTACGCCGAGGTGCTCCAGGATCGCGTCCAGCCCGCTGCCGCCGGGCGAGTTGGTCAGGATCACCCGGTGCGCGTCGATCCCGTCGAGCAGGTCGATCAGCCCGTCGGGCGTGCGGATGTCCCCCGGCTGCTCGCTGATCGCCGCCCGGCTCGCGACGTACGCAGCGCTGAGCTGCTCCTCGGTCACTCCGGCCGCCAGGCCCAGGATCTTGACCGCCTCATAGCCGTCCTGAGCGCCCGTCAGCGTCTTCGGAGCGGTCTCGGGGAGTCTCTGTCCAAGGAAGGCCGCTGCGGTCTCCAGGAGGGCCTCAGGAGCATCGGTGAGGTCCGCCACCCGGGTGGCGTAGAGAAGTGCCGGTGTGTCTCCGAGACACACCGTGCCGTCCAGGTCGAGCACCAGCACAGGCCGAGGCAACGAATCCACCTTCCAGGGCGCGGGCCGTCGGGGTCAGCCCTGCGCAACGCGATTACGTGTTAGGTGGAAAGTAAGTAAAGGCGCTGACGGAAGCAAGCATCAACCGCATGATGTCGCACGCTAATTGCTGCAATGCACAACATCGACTCAGGCGAGTGCAGACCCCGCCTGGTATTCCTCGTAGGAGGTGTTCCAGTCGCCCCAACCGTTGCTGAAGGTCATCTCGCGGTTGGTGCCGACGGTCTCGACGACGTCACCGCGGCGGGTCATGTCGTAGAGGAACTTGGCGTTCTCGTCGCTCATCCCGGTGCACCCGTGGGAGACGTTGGCGTTGCCCTGCTGCGCGACCGACCACGGCGCGCCGTGGATGAACTCACCGGAGAACGTCAGCCGCATGGCCCACTTCACGCCCTCCATGTTGTAGTACTCCCGGTCGCCCTGGTTGATACCGATGGTCTCGGAGTTCATGGTCTTGCGCTTGAACTTCTCGATGATCACCTTCACGCCGCTGCGGGTGATGAACCCTTCCTTGCCGGTCGTGATCGGGATGGTCCTGATCTTCTGCCCGTTCTTGAAGACTTCCATCTGGTGGGTCTGCGCGTTGGCCTTGTAGATGTGCGCGTCACCGGTCTTGAACGTGATCTCGCGGTCCTTCTGGCCGAAGATCCCGCCACCGGCGGGGACGGAGTTGATCTTGAGCTTCACGTTGATCGTGGAGTTGGCCTGCCAGTAGGTGCGCGGGCGGTAGTGAACTTCCTTGTCGCTCACCCAGTACCACGACCCCTCCTGCTTCGGGGTCGACTCGACGATCATCTTCTTCTCGAAGGCGGCCTTGTTCTTCACCGGCAGGTCGTACGTCACGATGATCGGCATCCCGACGCCGACCGTCTCACCGTTGAGCGGCGCGATCGACGGGTAGGTCTGGCGGTCCAGGCCGAGATCCTCGGTGGAGAACTTGATCTCGCTCGTCTGCTCCAGCCCGTCGTCACCGGTGGCGGTGACCGCGAGGGTGTAGGAGGCGGTCGGCTCGAGCACCTCCCCCGCGCTCCAGCTGAGCCCGTCCTCGGTGATCGTGCCCCGCACCTTGGTGCCCTTGGCCCCGGTCAGCATGACCTCGTCGAGCCGCCCCTTGGCCACATCGACCTTCACGACCTTGTCGACCGCGACGCCGGTGGCGTTGTTCTCGATGTTGGGCGTGATCTGCACCGTGGGCTCGGCGGGCTTCTTGGGCTCCTTCGAGGCCGAGTCGGCCCCGCACGCGGTGAGCACCGGCGCGACGACGGCTGCCGCGGTGGTCAACAGCACCCGGCGGCGGGCAAACACGGACGGGCGGCGAAACGGTGACTGCGTTGACACGGTGAGACTGCTCCAGACCTGATTCATTTACCCCGACGCCCGGAACCGGGACGTGGGCGCGATAACCCTACCGGGCATCACCAAGAGCTTCCCCAAGAAGGGAAGCGGGGCCCGATCCATCTCGGATCGGGCCCCGCGTACGTTCTCTGCTCAGTGCTTGAACTCGCCTCGGTAGTACTCAAAGTTCCAGCCGGCGAGGGCCAGCAGGCCGAGCACGGCGGCGATGATGAGGAGCCACCAAGCGGCCATCGCGACGGCGAGGACCACCAGACCGAAGGTGAGACCGGCCCACAGCGGCCACCAGGAGAACGGCGGGAAGAAGCCGTACTCCCCGGCGCCCTCGGCGATCTCGCCGTCCTCACGGTCCTCGGGACGCGGGTCCATCTTGATGGCGTGGAAGCCGAGGTAGACGGTGATCATCGCGAACAGCAGCGTGCACATCACCAGCGCCGAGGTGCCGGTCCAGTCGCCGCCCTCCTCGGAGGCCGCGGTGACGAACCAGTAGGCCGGCGTGACCAGCACCATGAAGGCGGTGCAGACCACGAAGATCCAGGCTTCAGACTTCATCGGGCTCAGCCTTCCTTGTTGGAGCTGGTGGAGGCGAGATCGTCCTCATCGTGTTCCAGCGCGGCGATCTCCGGGTGGTGGAGGTCGAAGGCCGGGGACTCCGAGCGGATCTTCGGGATGGAGACGAAGTTGTGGCGCGGCGCGGGGCAGGCGGTGGCCCACTCCAGCGAGCGGCCCCAACCCCAGGGGTCATCCACCTCGACCTTGGGGGCGTTGCGGGAGATGTAGAGGTTGTAGAAGAAGGGCAGCATCGACAGGCTCAGCAGGAAGGCACCCACCGTCGAGAACTGGTTCAGGAAGGTGAACCCGTCGCTGGGCAGGTAGTCGGCGATGCGTCGCTGCATGCCCTCGACACCGAGCCAGTGCTGGACCAGGAAGGTCGCGTGGAAGCCGACGAACAGCAGCCAGAAGTGGACCTTGCCGAGGCGCTCGTCGAGCATCCGGCCGGTCATCTTCGGCCACCAGAAGTAGAAGCCGGCGAACATCGCGAACACGACGGTTCCGAAGACCACGTAGTGGAAGTGCGCGACCACGAAGTAGGAGTCGGAGACCTGGAAGTCGAGCGGCGGGCTCGCCAGGATGATGCCGGTCAGACCACCGAAGAGGAAGGTCGTCAGGAAGCCGATCGACCAGAGCATCGGGGTGTCGAAACTGACCGATCCACCCCACATCGTGCCGATCCAGTTGAAGAACTTCACGCCTGTGGGCACCGCGATCAGGAAGGTCATGCCTGAGAAGAACGGCAGGTTGACCGCGCCGGTGACGAACATGTGGTGCGCCCACACCGCCACCGAGAGGATCGCGATACCGAGGGTCGCGGCGACCAGACCGACGTAGCCGAAGATCGGCTTGCGGCTGAAGACCGGGAGGATCTCGGAGATGATGCCGAAGAACGGCAGCGCGATGATGTAGACCTCGGGGTGACCGAAGAACCAGAACAGGTGCTGCCACAGGATCGGGCCACCATGGGCGGCGTCGAAGACGTGGGAGCCGAACTGGCGGTCGGACTCGAGCATCAGCAGCGCGGCCGCGAGGATCGGGAAGGCGATCAGCGCGAGGAGCGCGGTGACCAGGGTGTTCCAGGTGAAGATCGGCATCCGGAACATGGTCATGCCCGGCGCCCGCATGCAGATGATCGTGGTGATGAAGTTGACCGAGCCGAGGATCGTGCCCAGACCGGCCATGTAGAGACCCATGATCCACAGGTCGCCACCGACACCCGGCGAGTACTGCGCGCTGGAGAGCGGCGTGTAGGCGAACCAGCCGAAGTCGGCCGCACCGGTCGGGGTGAGGAAGCCGCTGGCCGCGATCAGGCTGCCGAAGAGGTAGAGCCAGTAGCTGAACATGTTGAGCCGCGGGAAGGCGACGTCAGGCGCGCCGATCTGCAGCGGCATGATCACGTTGGAGAAGCCGAAGAACAGCGGCGTCGCGAAGAGCAGCAGCATGATCGTGCCGTGCATCGTGAACAGCTGGTTGAACAGCTCGTCGTTGACGACCTGCTGTCCCGGGAAGGCCAGCTCCGAGCGCATCAGCAGCGCCATCAGGCCGCCGATCAGGAACCAGACGAACGACGTGACCAGGTACATCTTGCCGATCAGTTTGTGATCGGTGGTGGTCAGCAGCTGGTAGATCTGCGTTCCGAGCGGCTTGCGGCCCTCGGTGACCGGGCGCGCAGCGGTGGCGGTCACTCGCCCTCCTCCTCGTGGGTGGGGATGTCGTCGGCGGGGCGGGTGGACTTGCCACCACCGAGCAGCGGGCGCTCGGCCTCGAAGCCGTTCTGCGCCAGCGTGTCGACGTAGGACTTGTAGTCGCTCTCGGAGACGATCGCGACCTTGAAGATCATCCGGGCGTGGTAGACGCCGCAGAGCTCGTAGCAGGCGCCGCGGAACGTGGTGCCCTCGATGAGGTCCTCCGCGCTCGGGTCGAAGGTGGCCGTGGCCTCCTTCGTGGTGATCGAGTAGTGGTTCACCCGACCCGGGATGACGTCCATCTTCATGCCGAAGTCCGGGACACCGAAGTTGTGGATGACGTCGGCCGAGCGCAGGTTGAACCGCGTGGTGGTCTTCTCCGGGAGGACCAGCGTCGGGATGTGCGAGCCGGTGCCCACGACGTAGCCGTAGCTGTCGTAGGCGAACTCGTCGTCGACGAGGTTCTCGTCCGCGCTCACGTCGGGCTCACCGATGCCGTGGTTGAAGGTCCACTGCCACTGCTGGCCGGTCACCTCGATCACGTTGGTCGGGTTGCCGTTGTCCAGCATCTCGTTCTGGACCTTGACGGTGTGGTCGAAGAACACGATCACCATCAGGACCGGGGCGATCGTGTAGAAGATCTCCAACGGCAGGTTGTAACGCGTCTGGACCGGGACGTCGGCGTCGCTGCGGCGCCGGTAGCGCCAGATCGCCCAGAAGATGAGCCCCCAGGTCAGGACACCCGTGATCAACGCGGCGATCCATGCGCCCTGCCACAGGGCGAGGTTGTGATCCCCCTGCTCAGAACGTGGCTCGGGGAAGCCGAAACGCGCCGCCTCGTCCGAACAGCCACTCAGCAGGAGGGCGCCGGCCGTCAGCGTCGCCACCAGCGCACCACGTCGGGCGCGGGCGTGGGACGGAGTCGTTCCGGCCCCTGGCAAGTGCAGACCCACTACGAGCCTCTCTCTCATGCGAACACTCAGATGTCGGCAGACTACCGCGAGCGCCTCCGGATTCATCTTCAGGGGTTCCTCATGTCGCGTATGGCTACCGTTGGGTTCTGTGACCGACCGCTTCACCTACCTCGACGCCGCATCGGCCGAACCGCTCCATCCCGCCGCGCGGGAAGTGCTGCTCGCCGCGACGGAGCAGGGGTACGCCGACCCCCGCCGCCTCCACCGGCCGGCGCGTAACGCCGGGCTGCTGCTCTCGAACGCCCGCGAGGTCGTCGCCGAGGCGTTGGGGGTGCGTCGAGATGAGGTGCTTTTCACATCGTCGGGGACCGCCGCCGTGCATTCTGGCCTGCTTGGGCTCGGGTCACGTGGCATCGGTCACACTGCTGTCGAGCACCAGGCAGTCATCGACGCCGCCCGATGGTCGCAGCGCTCCCCCGTCACCGAGCTGGCCGTCGACGGCGAGGCCCGGGTCGAGGTGGCCGCCGTAGGTGACGCGGTGCTGTCCGGAGCCGTCGACGTGATCGCCGTCCAGCAGGCCAACCACGAGGTCGGCACGCTCCAGCCCCTCGACGAGGTCGCCTCCGCCGCCGGCCCGGCTGCACTCTTCGTCGATGCCGGCGCCGCCATGGGGCGGCTGCCGCTGCCCTCGGTCGGAGACGCGATCGCCGGCTCCGCCCGCAAGTGGGGTGGCCCCGGCGGCGTGGGAGTGCTGGTCGTACGCCGGTCCGCCCGGTGGCGCTGGCCGTTCCCGGGCGATGAGTGGTCGCGTACGGATCAGGGGTTCACGAACATCCCCGGGGCCCTGGCGGCCGCGGCGGCGCTCCAGGCGGTCGTCGCCGAGCGCGAGGAGGTCAACGCTCGCCAGCACGAGCTGGTCGCGCTGGTCAGGGAACGCGTCAGGACGGAGATCCCTGACGTTGACGTCGCCGGGCCCGCCGAGGACCGGCTCCCCCACCTGGTGACCTTCTCGGCGCTGTACGTCGACGGCGAGGCGCTGGTGACCGCGCTGGACCGCATCGGCGCCGGCGTTGCCAGCGGCTCGGCCTGCACCTCCGACACCCGCGAGCCCTCTCGCGTGCTTGCTGCCATGGGAGCGCTGACACACGGTAACGTTCGGCTATCGCTGACCCGCGACACGACGCGAGAGGATGTGGAGCGCGTGCTCGACGCACTGCCCGGGATCGTCAAGGACCTACGCGCCGAGGCCGGGCTGTGAGCGCGCCGACCGTCACCCTCGACTGCCGCGGCCAGGCCTGCCCGCGCCCGATCATCGAGCTCGGCCGCCACCTCGGCGACGTCGAGGTCGGCGAGGTCATCGCCGTCGCGGCCGACGACGTGGCAGCCCACCACGACGTACCCGCCTGGGCCCGCATGCGCGGCCAGGAGTTCGTCGGCGAGGTGGAAGCAGAAGACGGCGTACCCGTCTATCGGATACGCCGTCTGAGCTGAGCGGTAGGAATACCCGGTTAACCGGGCCTCTACAAATTTCTCAGGCTGAACTTCTCAGGCGTTGCATTGCCAGAGAAGTGCAGGAATTGCCTGAGAAGTTCAGGCCTTGATGTGCGGCGCGATCTGGTCCGCGGCGGTGTCGCCGTAGGACTCGCGGACCCGGGCGACGAACTCCTCGGCGGTGAAGGAGTACTCCTGCGGGCCGACGGTCTCGACGCAGTAGGCGGCGAGGACGCAGCCGACCTCGGCGGCCTGCTCGAGCTCGCAGTCCCAGGCCAGCGCGGCCAGGAAGCCGGCCCGGAAGGCGTCGCCGACTCCGGTGGGCTCGACGGCGTTGACGTTCTTCGCGGCCGGCAGCTCGATCGCGTCCTCGCCCTTGCGCTGGATGCGTACGCCGTCCTTGCCGAGGGTGGTGACCTGGGTGCCGACGCGCGCCAGGACCTCGTCGGCGGACCAGCCGGTCTTCTGCTGGAGGACGTGCGACTCGTACTCGTTGGTGAACAGGTACGCGGCACCGTCGACGAGCTCGCGGATGAGCTCGCCGTCGCCGAAGGCGAGCTGCTGGCTCGGGTCGGAGATGAAGATGTAGCCGCGCTGGCGCGCCTCCTGGGTGTGGCGCTTCATCGCGTCGGGGTCGTCCGGCGCGATCAGCACGAACGACGGCTCGCCGACCTTGTCGGCGATCGGGCCGAGCTCGATCTCGCGCGCCTCGGCCATCGCACCCGGGTAGAAGCTGGCGAACTGCGCCATCGCGGTGTCGGTGGTGCACACGAACCGCGCGGTGTGCAGCGTCTCGGAGACGTGCAGGTGGTCGCAGTTGACGCCGTGGCGCTCGAGCCAGGAGCGGTAGTCGGCGAAGTCCTCGCCGACCGCGCCCACGAGCACCGGCGCCAGGCCGAGGTTGGCCAGGCCGAAGGAGATGTTGGCGCCGACGCCACCGCGGCGGATCTCGAGGTCGTTGACCAGGAAGCTCACCGAGAGCTTGTCGAGCTGGTCGGCGACCAGCGAATCGGCGAACTTTCCGCCGAAGCTCATCAGGTGGTCAGTGGCGATGGAGCCTGCGATCAGGAGTGAACCGGACATGCGCGGAACCCTACCGGCGAGACCTCGGGCGACGTTAAGGCTCGACCGTAGACAGAAGATGAAATATTACCGCTGAGTCGGCCTTCTGCTACCCGTTGGTAGTGCTTACCGTCGTTTGCATGACAGCCATGCGCGTTCCGTACGACGACCTCGACAGCACCGCGCAGCTCTGCGCCGACTGCGCCGCCGCCGACAGCGCGCTTCGTCTGCCCGCGCCACGGGTGCGCGAAGCAGCCCGACCGGCCCCCGCCGTACGGATGCAGGCCCGCGAGCCTGGCCACACCGCGATGCTCGAGGCCTGCGGACACGTCGCCGACGACCTCGCCCTGACCTGAGTCGGACGCCGCCGCGACCGCGTGTCGTGGCTGCCCGAAGACATGAGAGCCCCTGTCACGCACAGGGGCTCTCGTCATGTCCAAGACCCGGTCAGTCCCTCGTGGTCACCCCGTCCAGGGCGAGGTCGAGAAGCCTCGCGGCGCGGTCTGGGCCGGCAGCCCGGTCACGGCTGACGACCCAGGCGATCCCGGCGGCGAGATCGAAGACCTCGTCCATGCGTACGTCCGGCCGGATGTCTCCGGACTCCTGCGCCCGGGCGAGCAGTGTCCGGGTCGTCTCCTGCATGTGGTCACAGGTCACCCCGAGCAGCGACCCCTCCCGGCCGGCAGCGTCGAGCACGCTGCCCGGGAGTCCCCCGTAGGTGCTGATCTGCGCGATCGTCGCCAGCAGCCACTCCCGCAGGGCCGTCAGCGGCTCATCGGCCCCGGCGAGCTCGGTGCCCCGCTTGTGCACCGCCGCCATGTTCTCCGCGAGCGCCGCGGAGATGAGCTCGTCGCGCGTCGGGAAGTGCCGATAGAGCGTCGCGTTCCCGACCCCCGCGGAACGGGCGATCTCGTCGATCGAGGTGTCGACGCCGTAGCGCGCGAAAGCCGCTCGCGCCGCCTCGATGACGGCGTCGTAGTTGCGGCGCGCATCCGCCCGCTTCGGCCGCCTGCTCTCCCAGTCGGTGATCTCGGTCGCAGTCATCATTACCCCTTGACAATAACCGGGGACTATCCCCACATTTGAAATGGGGAGTCCCCCTGGTTCCGATGATAGCGAGGTACGAAGACATGACAGAGCTTCACGAGGCACGGACCGGAAACAGAGCCGGAAGCAGAGCCGGTGCCCGCGGCGGAGGTTGGGCGGTGGCGGCGGTGGTGACGTGTCAGCTGATGCTGATGGTCGACGGCGTGATCGTCACCGTCGCCCTGCCCTACATCCGGGAGGAGTTCGGGCTCAGCGCGGTCGGCCTGTCGTGGGTCGTCTCCGCCTATGCCCTGGCGTTCGCGGGGTTCCTCCTGGTCAGCGGACGGCTCGGGATGATGTTCGGACCCCGCCGCGTACTCCTGGCGGGCGCGGCGGTCTTCGTGGTGGCCTCCGCAGCCGGAGGGCTCGCCCCGTCCGGGGAGCTGCTGATCGCAGCTCGCGCCGTGCAGGGCGTCGGCGCCGCGCTGGCCGGGCCGGCGATCATGGTGCTGCTGGTCGCGAACACCGAGGAAGGGCCGCAACGACTTCGCGGGATGTCGTGGTTCATCATCGGCTCCAGCCTGGGCAGCTGCCTCGGCCTCGTCGCCGGGGGCGTACTGACCGTGGCCCTCGACTGGCGCTGGGTGATGCTGATCAACGTGCCCGTCGGGGCCGCGGTCATCGTGGGGACCGTGGCCTTCGTCCGAGAGGCCGACCGGACACCCGGACGCCTGGACGTCCCCGGCGCGCTCGCCTCCGCAGTCACCATGGTCGCCCTGGTGCACGGGCTCACCCGAGCGGGCCAGGAGGGTTGGGGCGACCCGGTCGTGCTCGGCTCGCTGGCTCTCGCGCTGCTCGCCCTGGTCGTCCTGGTCGCTGTGGAATCACGCGCGGCACACCCCGTCGTACCGCTCCGGCTTCTCCGCGGCGCTCGCCGCGCCGTGCCCTATGCGGGCATGCTCCTGGTGCCGGCGATGATGATCGGGTTCTTCACGTTCTCGGTGCTCTTCCTGCAGGACGTACGCCACTTCGACGCCCTCGAGGCCGGGTTGGCCTACCTCCCGTGGGGAGCGTCGGTGATCATCGGTGCCCGGCTGGTGCCGGCGCTGGTGGCCCGCATCGGCGACCGCGGCACGATCGTTCTCGGGATCGCCCTCGGCCTGGCCGGGCTGGTCGCGTTCGTACTGCTCGCCGCCGATGCCCCGCTGTGGGCCGGCGTCCTGCTGCCGTGCTTCGTCTTCGGCTTCACCGCGCCGTTCTTCTTCACCCCGGCCAGCGCCGCGATCATGGCGGCCGCCGAGGGTGAGGACTCCGGTGCCGCCGCCGGGATGTTCCAGGCGATGCAGCAGCTCGGCGGGGCGATCGGCGTCGCGACGCTCACCGCCGTGTTCACCAGCCGCTCCGCAGCGGGCGTCGAACCGGCGATGGAGACCGCGATGCTCGCCTCCACCGCCTTCGGGATCGTGCTCCTCGTGCTGGCCCTGGCGACGCCCGCGTTCGCCGGTCGCCGGCCCGTACCGGTCGCTGCCTGATCGTCACCGAACGCGCGAGCGCCCCTGTCCGAGTCGGACAGGGGCGCTCGCGCTGATGCTCAGTGGCTGTGCTGACTCAGTGGAACGAGTCGCCGCAGGCGCAGGAGCCGGTGGCGTTGGGGTTGTCGATGGTGAACCCCTGCTTCTCGATGCTGTCCACGAAGTCGATCATGGCGCCGTTGAGGTAGGGAACGCTCATCCGGTCGACGACGACGGAGACACCGTCGAAGTCGGTGACGACGTCACCATCGAGGGTGCGCTCGTCGAAGAAGAGCTGGTAGCGCAGGCCGGAGCAGCCACCGGGCTGCACCGAGATGCGCAGGCTGAGGTCGTCTCGGCCTTCCTGCTCCAGGAGGCTCTTCACCTTCGAAGCGGCAACGTCGCTCACGTTGATGGAGTCTTCGCGGCGTTCGGTCGTCTGCTCGGTCATGTAGCTGGGCTCCCTGTGCGTGGGTGCGGGTGTGTCTTAAGGCTCAATCGTCGCACATCATCGGTTATTCCCGCTGGTCGGCGGACCACGTCCGGGCCACCCTGGCGGCGACCTGGACCAGGGAGTCGTACGCCTGGCCGAGCGCCTGCTCCTCGCCGACGATGTCCACGAGCGAATAGGCGGCGTCGATCCCGAGCGTACGCATCTCCCGCCCGCTCATGCTGACCTTGCCCGCCAGCACGATGCAGGGCCGCAGCGCCTGCTCGGCCAGCTTCGCCACCCCGGCCGGCACCTTCCCGGCCGCGCTCTGCGGGTCGAAGGACCCCTCACCGGTGATCACCAGGTCGGTCCGGGAGGCCAGCTCGGGCAGCCCCAGCAGGTCGGCGACGACGTCGAACCCCGGCCGCCGGGTGGCGCCGAGCAGCAGCAGCGCGAACCCGATCCCGCCGGCCGCTCCCGCGCCCTTCTCGGTCGCGGTCTTGCGCGACGTGGCGGCGGCCAGGTCCTGGAGCGCACCGTCCCAGCGGGGCATCGTCTCCTCGGCCAGCCCCTTCTGCGCGCCGTAGACCTTGATCGCGCCGAAGAGTCCGGTCAGCGGGTTGTCCACGTCGCTGGCGATCACGATCTCGAGGCCCAGCGGCTCAGGGAGCGTGACCTCGGTGATGCCCTCGAGCCCGGCGACACCGGCATCGAGCGGCCGGTCCGCGGTGGCGCCGAGCGCGGCGAGCAGGCCCGCTCCCCCGTCACTTGTGCCCGAGCCGCCGAGGCCGACCACGACTCTGCTCGCTCCGGCGTCACGGGCAGCGAGGAGCAGCTGGCCCACTCCGTACGAGCTCGCCTGCTCGGCCCCCTTCCCGCCGGTCAGGTGCAGGCCGGCGGCCTGGGCCGACTCGACGTAGGCGGTCTCGCCGTCGACCAGCACCTGCGCGGTCACCGGCTCACCGTGCGGGCCCCTGACCTCGACCTCGTGGAGGTCGCCGCCGAGGACCTCGTGCAGCAGCTCGAGGAAGCCCGGTCCGCCGTCCGCCATCGGCGCGAGCGAGAGCTCGTCGCGGGGCGCCGTACGCCGCCAGCCCTCCGCGATCGCGGCGGCCGCCTGGGCGGCGGTGAGCGTGCCTGCGTACTTGTCGGGGGCGATCAGCACTCGCATGGCCGAAACCTACCCGCGCCCGGAAGGTCCAGGTGTCCCGCCTGACGTTTTCGGAGTCGTAACCATTCCGCATGCGTCGCGTTAAGGTCGTTTCGTGCGGATCTTCGGGCGGCGCGGGGCCGGCGACTCAGAGACCAGGCGGATCAATGGCTTCTGGACCTGGTGGGCCCAGAAGGGCGCTCTGGCCTGTGGTGCTGCGCTCGACGCCGACGACCAGGAGGCTCTCGTCACGCTGCTGGCCAGGCGGGTCGACGCGATCGAGGCGGGCCTGAGCTGGGAGGTCGGACCCGGGCCATTGGGCGGCCGACTGCTGGTCGTCTCGGCCGGCGGCAACCCGGACCATCGCGCGCTGGCACGCCGCTGGCTGCTCGCCGCCCCCGAGCCCGACGGCGTCTCGCCCTGGGAGTTCAGCGACCAGCGCCCACCCGTCGACGACCCGGTCGAGGCGGTCCTCACCACGCCTTCGGGTGACGCGATCCGGCTCGCCGACGTGCTGGTCGCCGCCCGGCAGAACGGCGCCCACTTCGACCTCGACCTCTTCCACCCGGCCTTCCCCGACCTCGCTGACGACGCTCGCCTCCAGGTCGCGTTCCACGCCCTCGACACGACGCTGGGCGAGTCCAGCACGGAGCTGTGGATCGGCGAGGTCGAGACCACCACCGCCCGCCCCCGCGACGGCTTCGGCCTCGACGGGCTGCGCGTCGCCGTACGCAACCTCCGCAAGGAGTACGTCGACCCCGACGGCAACCCGGCCTGGGTGCTGCTCCACGGGGAGAGCCCCCAGGGGCCGGTGATCGCGAGCGCGGTCGTGCCGCTACACCCGGTCACCGCACCCAATCTGACCCATCACGTCGGCGTGATGGTCCCCTACGTCGGCTTCGCCGAGCGTGGCCTCCCCTCGCCCGACGCCCTGCGCGAGCTCGGCCAGCTCGAGGACCGGCTCGCCTCGACCCTCGGCCCCGACGGCCGCGTCGTGGCTCACGAGACGACCAACGGCGTACGCCTTCTCCACGCCTACGTCGACCCCACCACCTCCGCCCCACAACGGCTCGAGGAGACGGTCGGCGGCTGGGTCCACGGAGACGTCGTCACCCGGGTCGACACCGACCCGGGGTGGGATGCCGTGCGCCCGCTGCGTGCTTGATCCGTACCACCATGTGACCCATGCCACCGGGCCGCCGAGCCCTCGACATGTATTATCGTCATCATGACGACTGTCGACCTCCCGCTGCTCCCCCTGGGGCGCGGCACCGACCTGAACTCCGAGCGTGGCGTCGAGTGTCCCGGCGATCTGCCGGCCGCCTCCGACCCCGACCTGGTTGCACGCGCGCTCGCCGCCAAGGAGAAGCTGGGCGAGAAGGTGTTCATCCTCGGGCACCACTACCAGCGCGACGAGGTCGTCCAGTTCGCTGACGTGATGGGCGACTCCTTCAAGCTCGCCCGCGACGCGGCCGCGCGGCCGGACGCGGAGTACATCGTCTTCTGCGGCGTACACTTCATGGCCGAGTCGGCCGACATCCTCACCTCGCCGTCGCAGGCGGTCATCCTCCCCGACCTCGCGGCCGGGTGCTCGATGGCCGACATGGCGCGGCTGGGCCAGGTCGAGAAGGCCTGGGAGGCGCTCTCGGAGGCCGGCGTGGCCGAGCAGGTCGTGCCGGTGACGTACATGAACTCCTCCGCCGACATCAAGGCGTTCTGCGGACGTCACGACGGCGTCGTGTGCACCTCCTCCAACGCGCAGGCCGTGCTGGAGTGGGCCTTCGACCAGAAGGAGAACGCCAAGGTCCTCTTCTTCCCCGACCAGCACCTCGGCCGCAACACCGCCGTGCTCAAGCTCGGTATGTCCCTGGGCGACTGCGTGGTCTGGGACCCGCTCAAGCCCGGTGGCGGCCTCAGCGCCGAGGAGCTGCGGGCGGCGAAGGTGATCCTGTGGAAGGGCCACTGCTCGGTCCACGGCCGCTTCTCCCCCGACACCATCGACGACCTGCGCGCCGAGATCCCGGGTGTGCAGATTCTGGTCCACCCCGAGTGCCAGCACGAGGTCGTCCTCAAGGCCGACCTGGTCGGCTCGACCGAGTTCATCATCTCGACCATCGAGGCCGCTCCCGCCGGGTCGGCCTGGGCGATCGGCACCGAGCTCAACCTGGTCAAGCGCCTCGCCAACGCCCACCCCGACAAGCGGATCGTCTTCCTCGACCGCACCGTCTGCTACTGCTCGACGATGAACCGCATCGACCTCCCCCACCTCGTCTGGGCCCTCGAGTCCCTCGTCGAGGGTCAGGTCGTCAACCGCATCGAGGTCGACCCCGACACCGAGCGCTACGCCAAGCTCGCCCTGCAGCGCATGCTCGACCTCCCTGGCAAGACGCAGGAGGACTGACACTGTCCGCCCGGCGCCGAAGTGGGCGCCGGGTCAGGTGTCGTTGAGCCAGGCCAGGACGGCGAGCACGCGACGGTTGTCGTCGCTCGCCTGGGGCAGGTCGAGCTTGGTGAAGATCGAGCTGATGTGCTTGCCGACCGCCTTCTCGGTGACGAAGAGCCGGGCGGCGATGGCGGCGTTGGAGCGCCCCTCGGCGATCAGCGTCATCACCTCCCGCTCACGCTCGGTGAGCCGGTCGAGCGGGCGTTCCCGGCGGGTGAGGAGCGCGGCGACGACCTCCGGGTCGAGGACGGTCCCGCCGCCGGCGACCTGGCGCACCGCCCCGAGGAAGGCGTCGACGTCGGCGACGCGGTCCTTGAGCAGGTAGCCGACCGCGCCCTCTCCCCCGGCGAGCAGGTCGCGCGCGTAGAGCGGCTCGACGTACTGGCTCAGCACCAGCACCGGAAACCCCGACCGCGCCTGTCTGACCTCGATCGCGGCGGAGATGCCCTCGGTGGTGAACGACGGCGGAAGACGTACGTCGACCACCGCCGCGTCCACATCCGGCCGGAGCAGGGCCCGGGCCAGGGCGGGCGCGTTGTCGACGGCCTCGACGACCTCGATCCCGCCCGCCTCGAGGATCCGGGTGAGGCCGACGCGGAGCAGCGCCTGGTCCTCGGCCAGGACCACCCTCAGATCCGGCAAGGCACCTCCAGCGTGATCAGGGTCGGTCCGCCGGAGGGGCTCTCGACCTCGACGGTGCCGTCGAAGGCGGCCAGTCTGGATGCGACCCCGGCGAGCCCCTGTCCGGTCGCGTCGGCGCCGCCGCGGCCGTTGTCGCCTACCACGATCCGCAGCCGCTGCCCGTTGTGGCTGCCGCGTACGAATGCCCGGTCGGCACCAGAGTGCTTGACCGCGTTGGCCAGACACTCGGCCACCGCGAAGTAGGCCGCCGACTCGACCGGGTCGGGCAGGCGCCCGGGCAGCTCGATGGCGACGGTGACCGGCAGCGGCAGCCCGGCGGTGATGGCCTGGACTGCTCCCACGAGGCCACGGTCGGCGAGCACCGGCGGCAGGATGCCGCGTACGACTCCACGCAGGTCCTCCAGCGCGGACACCGTGGTCTCGCGGGCCTCGCGCAGCAGCGCGGCGGCGGCGTCCGGGTCGCTCGCCATCAGCTTCTCGGCGAGCCCGACGCTCATTCCGACGGCGGCGATCCTGGCCTGGGCACCGTCGTGGAGGTCACGCTCGATGCGGCGCAGCTCGGCCGCCGAGTGATCCAGCGTCTCGGCACGGGTCGACTCGACCTTCTCCACCCTGGCGGCCAGCGTTGCGACGTCCCCCTGACCGAAGATGCCACGCTCGGCCAGAGCCCGTGCCCGGACGAGGCCCGGGGTCGTCACCCACCAGACCAGCAGCAGCGGGCCGGTGAGCAGGAGCAGCATCCAGGCCACCCAGGTGATGCCGGTCAACGCCAGGATCAGCCAGGTCAGCGGTACGGTCAGGAACGCCGCTGGCAGCAGGGAGAGCACGAAGCCCCCGGTCGCCGAGAAGCAGCAGAAGGCGAAGTCGCGCCACCGCGCCTTGTCCCGGAGCCACCGGAACGGCCGGGTGAGGACCGGCAGCGCACTCAGGTCCGCGTACGTCTCCGGGATGGTCTCCCCGAGGAGCATCCCGCTCACCCGGCGATGCACCCCGGCGACGGCCTGGGTGGCCGGCACCGCGCCCAGGGCGATCGCGATGCCGACCCCGAACACCAGCCCGAGCGGGATCGAGAGCACGGTGAGGATCGCCAGCACCAGGGCTGGCGCCATCATCAGGGCATAGCCCAGCGACACTCCGGTCAGCCGGAGCCGCTCGACCAGCGCCTGCCCGCTGAACGGCTCCGGTCGCACGGTCCGGATCGGTGCATCCCACTCGGTCATCAGGAGTGAGTGTGACATCAGCGGGCGCCGGACGTCGTGCGTAATGCCCGGCTCGTCGCGCCGGCCGCGGAGGCCAGCGTGAGCGCCACGGCACCGGCGATCAGCAGAGGCGGCAGCCAGAGCTGTGCGTCGGGGACCAGACCCTCACCCCGGACGTAGGCGAACGGGACGATCGTCGCCTGAGCGGCGAGCAGACCGATGACGGTGCCGACAGCGGCGACCACACCGGCCTCGGCGAGGATCGAGCCGCGCACCTGACCGGGAGTGGCGCCGAGCAACCGCAGCCTGTGCAGCTCCAGGCGCCGGTCGGCGAGGAGGGCGGCGAAGGCGTTGACGACCATGATCGCGGCGAACGCGCAGATCATCGCGGTGACCACGTTGTTGAGCAGGTTGATCGTCTCGTAGCCCTCGGTGACCTCCGGCGGCAGGCCGGTGGGCAGCGTACGCTGGTCGATCCCGACCAGCATCAGGATGCTGACCGCGGCCGCGGAGAGCACCATCACCGGGGCGAGCACCCCGGCGAGCAGGTGGGACCTCCGTGAGGTGTTGTACGCCGCCAGGTGCCCGCTCGTGCCGCCCAGCAGCGGCCGCAGCACCCAGCTCCCAGCCCGCAGCAGGAGCGGTGCCAGGGCAGCGAGACCCACCGCGACCAGCAGTCCGAGGGAGCCGGTCATCGCCATCGCGTCGTACGGGTCGGCGGCATCCTTGCCCGCGACCATGGTCATCACGACCATGCTCGTGGCGTGGCCGACGGCGACCACGGCCACCACCCAACGCCACCAGGCGATCCGCCCCGTGCCCGACCTGGCCTCGGAGAGGGCGACCGTCGCCGGCCCCCGGGAGGCACGTGACCCGGCCAGGCCGGAGGCGGCCAGGGAGACGAGCAGGAGCAGGACGACGGTCGCAGCGAGCGCGATCCAGCCGCCCGAGTGGGCGACCTGCTCGCTGACGACGCCACCGGACTGCAGCAGGTCGAGGAGCGCCCGGCTGGTCAGGCTCGCCACGACGGCGCCGAGGACTGCGGCGACGAGCGCGACCACGAGCGTCTCCGCCCGGACCAGCGTGCGGACCTGGCGAGGCTCGGCGCCGACGGTGCGCAGCAGGCCGATCTCGACCTCGCGCTGGCGGACGGTGATCCCGACGGTGGAGACGATCGAGAAGAGCGCGATGACGGTGCCCCACGCACCGACCACTCCCCCAAGGACGAGCAAGGTCTCCCGCTCGGCGCTCGGCGTGCCGGAGTCGAGCGCGATCTGGATCAACGGGGTGAACGAACCCATCACTGCCGTGCCCAGCAGGATCGCGAGGAAGGTCGCGGTCATGGCGGTCGCGCGGTGGCGCAGCGAGCGCAGTGCCAAGGTCAACATCACACCATCTCCCGCTCGGCCCGGGCGGTGAGCTCGTCGAGATGCGCCATCTGGCCGGCGACGGCCTCGGCGGCGGGGTTGTCCATCCGCCCCACGGCGCGGCCGTCGACGAGGAAGACCACGCTGTCCGCGTACGCGGCGGCGACCGGGTCGTGGGTCACCATCACCACGGTCGCCCCGAGCTCGCGGACGAGACTGCGGAGCAGGGCGAGCACCGAGGCGGCGGTGTGGGAGTCGAGGGCTCCGGTGGGCTCGTCGGCGAGCACGATGTCGGGACCGGTCACCAGCGCCCGGGCGATCGCGACCCGCTGCTGCTGACCGCCGGAGAGCTGTGCCGGCAGGTGACCGGTGCGATCGCCCAGGCCGACGCGGTCGAGCAGCTCGCTGATCCGGCGGCGGGCGGCCGCGTCGATCCGGCCGCCGGCCAGCCGCAGCGGCAGCGCGACGTTCTGCTCGGCGGTGAGGTAGGGCAGCAGGTTGAAGCCCTGGAAGACGAACCCGATCCGCTCACGGCGCAGCCTGGTCCGGCGTGCCTCGGTCAGCTCGGTGACGTCCTGGCCGGCGATGACGACCCGGCCGCCTGTCGGCTGCTCCAGCGCTCCGGCGCAGGTCAGGAAGGTGGACTTGCCGGAGCCCGAGGGGCCCATCACGGCGGTGAACGTGCCCGGCGCGCAGGCCAGGTCGAGCCCGTTGAGTGCGGCCACAGCGGCCGCGCCGGTGCCGTAGGTCCTGGTGAGGCCGGTGACCTCGAGGGCGGGTGTGGTCATTGGGATGGCTCCTGGGTTTCGGGTGGCTGATGTCACCCTTCGACGCTAAGGAACCCGCCGCTCACCGACGATGGGCTCAAGGAGCCGACCCGGGTGGGGAAAACCCCACCTCATCCCTTCGACCGAGGGAGGCGTACGGCGATGGTGGTGTCGCCCGGGGCGCTGGTGAGGGTCACGGTGCCGCCGTGGGAGGTGACGATGGCGTGGACGATCGCGAGGCCGAGACCGGCGCCGCCGTCGCGCTGACGAGCCTCGTCGGCGCGGGTGAAGCGCTCGAAGGCGTGCGGGACCAGGGCCGGCGGGAAGCCGGGGCCGTCGTCGTGGACGTCGAAGCCGTCAGGACGTACGCGGACGGTGACCGTGGTGCCGGCGGGCGTGTGCCGGCGCTCGTTGGTGAGCAGGTTGCTGATCACCTGGTGGAGGCGCTGGGCGTCGCCGGTGACGATCACCTCGACGTCACCGGAGTCGGCCTCGGCAGGCAGCTCGAGCCGCCAGGTGTGCGACGGGGCGACGACGCGGGCGTCGTCGACGGCCTCCAGGAGCAGCCGGGTGAGGTCGACCAAGTCGCGGGCGAGCGGGCGGCCCTGGTCGAGGCGCGCGAGCAGGAGCAGGTCCTCGACCAGCGCGGTCATCCGCAGCGACTCCTCCTCGACCTTGCCCAGGGCCGTCGGGACCGCTTCGGGCCGCTGCTGGGCCAGCTCGGTGTAGCCGCGGATGGTGGTCAGCGGGGTGCGCAGCTCGTGGGAGGCGTCGGCGACGAACTGGCGTACCTGCTGCTCGCTGCGGTGACGCTCGGCCAGCGAGGTCTCGACGTGGTCGAGCAGCGAGTTGAGCGCGGCGCCCACCTGCCCGACCTCGGTGTCCTCGTCGGTGAGCCGCTCGGGCACCCGTTGGGTCACCGAGACCTCCCCGGAGGAGAGCGGTAGCGCGGCGACGGTGTGCGCGGTCGCGGCGACCTCGCGCAGCGGGCTGAGCTGGCGGCGTACGACGACGTAGCCGGCGCCCGCGGCGGCCAGGACGCCCAGCAGGGTCAGCAGCGCCTCCCAGAAGACGAGGCTCTCGATCGTGTTGTCGACCTCGGCGGTCGAACGGCCGGTGACGACGACCACCGCCTGACCAGTGTTCTTGTTCAGGACGGCCTGTGCGATCACCCGGTAGGTGCCACGACCGGGCAGGTCGACGTCGTGGGCACGGGCGTCGACGCTCACCGCGAGCAGCGCATCCAGGTCGGCGCTGGTGAGCTGCTCCTCCTCGTCCGGGTCGAAGTCACCGAGAGTGCCACGGGGCTCACCGTTCTCCGGAAACTCCGCGAAGACCGAGTTCGGCACCATGTTCAGGCGGACGCCAGGACCTGGGCCGGCGACACCATGAGCCATGTCGCGTACGTCTCGGTCGAGACGGTCCATCAACGTCTCGCGCAGCGCGAGCGTGGCGAAGGTGGCGATCAGGAGCGAGACGACCAGCACCAGGGAGACCGCGGTGATGACCAGGCGCGAGCTCAGCGGCGCGACCAGTCGCTGCAGCCGGATCACTCAGCTGCCTTCAGCACGTACCCCGCGCCGCGCATCGTGTGGATCATCGGGTCCCGGCCGGCGTCGATCTTCTTGCGCAGGTAGGAGATGTAGAGCTCGACGACGTTGGCCTGGCCGCCGAAGTCGTAGGACCAGACCCGGTCGAGGATCTGGGCCTTGGACAGCACCCGGCGCGGGTTGCGCATCAGGAACCGGAGCAGCTCGAACTCGGTGGCGGTGAGGGTGATCTCCTCCTCGCCACGGTGCACCTCGCGCGAGTCCTCGTCCATCGTCAGGTCGCCGACACGGATCACCGAGTGCTCCTCGACCCGGGTCGCGCCGGCCCGCCGCATCAGCCCACGCAGCCGGGCGACGAGCTCCTCGAGCGAGAACGGCTTGGTCACGTAGTCGTCACCGCCCGCGGTCAGCCCGGCGACCCGGTCCTCGACCGCGTCCTTGGCGGTGAGGAAGAGGACGGGTACGGACGGGTTGGTGGACCGGACCCGGCGCATGACCTCGAGCCCGTCGAAGTCGGGGAGCATCCAGTCGAGCACGATCGCGTCGGGAGCGGTCTCCTTCGCGGCGGCCACGGCCTTGGAGCCGGAGTGGGCCATGGTGATCTCCCAGCCCTCGAACCGCAGCGCCATCGCGATCAGCTCGGCGATGTTCACCTCGTCGTCCACGACGAGCACCCGCAGCGGCGAACCGTCGGCGCGGGTCAGGTCCTTTCCTCCAGCAGTCATGACCCCATCATGCGACTGTTTGCTGTGTGGTGCCTGTGAGGTCACTGTGGTGTGTTGATGTCACCGCTGACCGACGGCTCGGCGGGCCGTGTGGACCATCAGATCCGCACGCACCTCCACCTGCTCGGGAAGGACCGCGGACAGGTCGGCGAAGAGCGCGGACCTGTCGGCGGCCGGAAGGATCCGGATCGCGGAGATGGTGTCGAGGTGGCGCACGTAGTCCGCTCGAGCCAGGGTGAACCGGCGCGGCACTGCCCGCTGACGTACGTCGCTCAGCCGGCCGTCGGCCAGCATCTCGTCGCCGGGGAAGAGCATCAGCGCGTCCACCGCGGACGGCGGCGGCAGGTGCCGGCCCTCCGGGGCGTACGCCGCGATCGTCTCCTCCTCGACCGCCGCGACCTCGGCGTCCGCCAGCACGAACGGGCCGCCGAAGAAGGCCACCGCTCCCCCGTCGCGGACCAGGGCGGTGGCGAGGTCCCACCGCGTCGCCGGCGCCGTCCAGTGCCACGAGGCTGCCGCGTAGAGCAGGTCGAAGGGCTCGTAGGTCGCCGGGTCGATATCCTCCAGGGCGGCGCGCGCGGTGGTCACCGGCAGGCCGGCGCACTCGCGCCGGAGCACTTCGAGCATGTCGGCGTCGGGTTCGGTGGCGACCACCTCGATCCCGGCGGCCGCGAACGTCCGGGTCGCCTTTCCGGTGCCGGCGCCGATCTCGATCGCCCGTCGCACCGGGCCGTCGGCGACGTCGCTCACCAGCGCCACCAGATCGTCGGGGTAGCCGGGGCGGAATCGCTCGTAGTCCTCCGCGACCGCTCCGAAGCTCCGTGCCCGTTCCATGTCAGCCTCGGAACCGGTCACAGCCCGGGAGCTCCCCAGACGGCGAGCCAGCGGGAGAGGTCCTTCTCGACCGGTAGATCGCCCTCGATCGCGCTGCGGACGTTGATCTCGAGCAGGTTGTCGCGCTGCTGCGGGCCGGTCGGGACGAAGGGGTAGAAGGTGCCCTGCTTGTAGAGGTAGATCAGGCCGACGCTGCGCCCGTCGGCGCCCGCGCTGCTGTCACGGAAGGCGATCAGCGAGCACAGCAGCCCGGGGCCGAAGCCGTTCATCTCCAGGGTGGTGTTGACCGCGTGCAGGTCGGTGACCAGACCGGTGATGTCGGGGTTCTCCGGGTCCAGCGGCTCGTGGTCGACGCTGAGCCAGGTGAAGCCGAACTCGTCGACGCTGGTGGTCACCGTCGGCGCGCCCTCGGAGGCGCCGAGCAGCTCGACGATGTCGTTCTGCGTGCCGGCGAACCCTGACCCGGCCGCGGCTCGGTAGCAGACCGCGCCGTCGCCGGTCGGGACCAGCCCGAGCGAGGTCTGCATGGTGAGTGCGGCGGTCGGCACCGCGAACAGTGCGTCGAGATTGGCCTGCTTCGGTCGCGTACGACCCGTGATGACATCCCAGAAGCCCACGTCGCCGACCCTACTGCGTCGGGCGACCGAGCTCGGCCTCGATCCTGGCGAGCTGCTCCAGGCGTTGCTCCAGCGAGGGGTGGGTCGAGGTGAGCGTACGCAGCGACTGGCCGCTGATCGCCGGCGCGATGAAGAACGCGTTCATCGCCTGCGACGACCGCAGGTCGCGGCTCGGGATCGCGGAGATCTCACCGGTGATCTTCTGCAGCGCGCTGGCCAGCGCGCCCGGCTTCATGGTCAGCTGCGCGCCGGCGCGGTCGGCGGCCAGCTCGCGGTAGCGCGACAGCATCCGCAGCAGCAGCCAGGAGACGGCGTAGACGGCCAGCGAGACCAGCAGCACCACCAGCCACACCGGGAGACCGTTGTTGTTGTCGCGGCGGCCACCACCTGCGTACGCACCGTACTGGGAGCCGCGGCTCAGCATCCCGGCCACGATGCCGGCCGAGGAGGCGACCGTCATCACCAGCACGTCGCGGTGGGCGACGTGGGAGAGCTCGTGGGCGAGCACGCCCTCCAGCTCCTCGGCGGTGAGGCGCTGCATGATGCCGGTGGTCACCACGACCGCGGACCGCTTCGGCGAGCGGCCGGTGGCGAAGGCGTTGGGCATGTCGGTGTGCGCGATCCCGACCCGTGGCTTCGGCATGTCGGCCAGGGTGCACAGCCGGTCGATCATCGCGTGCAGCTCAGGCGCCTCCTGGGCCGACACCTCGCGCGCGCCCATGGCGCGCATCGCGAGGGTGTCGGAGGCGTACCACTGCCACCAGGCGATGCCGAGCCCGACGATGCCGATGATCGGCGCCCACTGCGCGGGCATGACGAACATCAGCGCCACGATGAGCCCGACGAACAGCGCGCCGAGCAGGAATATCACCGTGGTCATCCGGACGGTCAGCCCGGCATCACCCTGGAAGCGGGACATCAGCCGGGGATGAGGCCCTCGTCGCCAAGCATCTCGGAGACCTCGGCGAGCGTGGAGCCGGGTCCGGGAAGGATCAGGTCGGAGGAGTCGATCGCGTCGACCGGGTGGGCGGTGCCCATTGACCGTACGCCATCGAGCAGCGCCTCCAGGGCCGCGTCGAAGACGGCCTCGTCGGTGCCCTTGCAGGCGGTCTCGACCGCGGCGTCGAGCTCGTTGAGCTTGTCCACGGCGGCCTCGTCGAGGTCGTACTGCCCCTCGCCCAGGATGCGTACGATCACTGCTCGGCCTTCTTCTCGGTCGACTCCACGTCGATGACCGGCGCGTTGGCGTCGGCACCGGGCAGCGCCTGCGTCTGCTGCGGGGCGTTGAGGCCCTTGAGCGCGGCGAGCTCGGCCTCGACGTCGTTGGTCGAGCTGAGTGCGTCGAGCTGGCGGGTGATGTCGTCGGAGGGACCGGCGGTCAGGTCGTCGAGAGCACCGGAGGCGAGCAGCTCGTCGACGGCACCGGCGCGAGCCTGCATCTCGAGGGTCTTGTCCTCGGCACGCTGCATGGCCATGCCGACGTCGCCCATCTCCTCACCGATGCCGGAGATCGCCTCGTTGATGCGGGTCTGCGCCTCGGCGGCGGTGTAGGTCGCCTTGATGGTCTCCTTCTTGGTGCGGAAGGACTCCACCTTGGCCTGCAGCCGCTGCTGCGCGAGGGTGAGCTTCTCCTCCTCGCCCTGGAGGGTGCCCAGCTGGGTGTTGAGGTCGTTCATCTGCTGGGTGAGACCGCTCTTGCGCGTGAGGGCCTCGCGGGCGAGATCCTCACGGTTCATCTCGATGGCCTTCTGGGCCTGCTGGGTGAGCTTGTCGGACTGCTGCTTGAGCCCGTTGATCTGCAGCTCGACGCGTTTGCGGCTGGTCGCGACGTCCGCGACACCGCGGCGCACCTGCTGCAGCATCTGAAGCTGCTTCTGGTAGCTGTAGTCGAGCACCTCCCGTGGGTCCTCGGCCTTGTCGAGCGCCTTGTTTGCCTTCGCCTTGAAGACCAGGCTCAGCCGCTTCATCACACTCATCGGTTCCCTTTACGCCTCTCATATGCGGCCGACCGCCGGCCGCCCCGCGTCGTCGCTTGCCGCTGGACTCTCGTCGTCCTAGGACAAGTGTTGCCTCTCACCTTAGGCCGGGTCCACAAAACTCGCTGTCAGGGTCCTTCGGGATATCCTGTATGTGTCCCAGCCAACAGTAAGAGGTCCCTCCGTTGTTCGGTCGCAAGTCCCCCGCCCCGCAGGTCGTCGAGCCCGAGAACCCGGTCAAAGAGACCGGTAAGGGTCGTCCGACCCCTTCGCGCAAGGAAGCGGAGGCTGCCCGCAAGGCGCGCCTCAAGCAGCCGCGCTCTCGCAAGGAGATCAACGCCGCCAACCGCGCCCAGCGCTCCGAGCAGGGCGACAAGATGCGCCAGGCGATGAAGACTGGCGACGAGCGCTACCTTCCGCTGCGCGACAAGGGCCCGGTCAAGCGCTTCATCCGCGACTGGATCGACGCTCGGTTCACCTTCGCCGAGATCGTGCTCCCGGTGCTGATCATCGCGCTCGTGGTGCCCTACATCAGCCTCGAGCTGGCGATGTACTCCCAGCTCTTCACCCTCGTCGTGATGGCCACCGTGATCATCAACCTGATCGCGCTGCGCTTCCTGCTCCGCAAGGAGCTCAAGCGCCGCTTCCCCGACAACGACCTCAAGGGCACCACCTACTACGCGATCATGCGCTCGATCCAGATCCGCCCCCTGCGCCTGCCCAAGCCGCAGGTCAAGATCGGCACACAGCTCCCCGACGACTACCGCTGAGTCTCTGACCCGGGAGGGTCTTCGACCTCGCAGATCAAGCTGGCGCCGCCGGCGTGGCTCTGGAAGCTCCACCCGCTGGCCAGATCGGTGAGCTTGTCGGCGATGAAGGGCTCCGGTGCCGCCGCCGGCATCGAGGTGAGGGTCCAGACCGTGGAGAGCTCGACCCGGGTCGGCGTACGCCACGCCAGCTTGACCCAGATCTCGCCGGGCAGGTTCGAGATGGCCACATGGACGCCGAAGGCGGCGAGCACCTCGAGCCGGTTGGCGGCGCGGTCGCCGACGACCCGTGAGTCGGTCCACGCCCGTACCTGGCTCATCGCCTGATCCGGCGTCAGCAGATCGGCCGCATCCTCGCGGTCCGTCTCGTGGACGTGGTTGCTCATCAAGTGACCTTTCGGGTGGGGGCTGGAGCGGTCGGAGCCGTCCGGATGTCCCAGATGGTGTCGAGGCCGGCTCGTCGGAGCCGGCCGGCGAGCGCGGGATCGGCGTTGCGGAGGCGAAGGGGCACGCCCCGCGTCCCGCAGCGCCGCTTGGCCCAGAGCAGCGCCGCGACGGTCGTCGAGGAGAACCTGGTCAGACCTGCCAGGTCGACCACGACCGCCTCCGGACCGCCCGCGAGCATCTCCGCCAGGCGCCAGCGCAGGAGGTGGATCGCACGCAGGCAGGTGGCGTCCGAGAACGGGACGACGACGGTCTCGTCGACCGGGTAGAAGTCCCCCTCGCTCATGCCGTCCACAGTGCCCGCGGCGTATGGAGGGCCCTTCGCAGTTTCGTGTCAGTTTCGTGTCACTTGCGGCGGGTAGGCCGCGACAGGTCGGCCTCCTGACCGCTCGGATGAGACGATGCGAGACGTGCAAGAGGCAGCCAAGCGAGTGCTCATCCTGGAGGACGACTACGGGCTGCGTACCTCCCTCCGGCTCTTCCTCGAGCAGGAGGGATACGCGGTCGGTGAGGCCGACGATGCCGAGATCGCCCTCGACCTGGACGCCCTCGAGCCATTCGACGTGATGCTCGTCGACCTGATGCTCGGCGGCATCGACGGATTCACCTTCATCCGCAGCGTCCGCCCGCGGACGACCGCTCCGATCATCGTGATCAGCGCTCGCGACGGGTCCAAGGACGTGGTCGCGGCGCTGGAGGCAGGAGCAGACGACTACGTACGCAAGCCGTTCGACGTCGCCGAGGTCAGGGCCCGGATCAAGGCCGCGCTCCGGCGCCCCGACTACCCGCTCGTGTCCTCCCCGAGTGGCTACACCCCGGTCGGGGGCATCGTCCTCGACTCGACCGACGGACCGCTGGTCTTCGACCCGGCGGCCGCCACCCTGCGCCGCGGGGCCGAGGACCTGCACCTCACCAGCACGGAGTTCAAGCTCCTGCTCGCGCTGACGGCCAGCCCCGGCCGGGTGATGACCCGCGAGAACCTGGTCAGCCAGATGTGGCCCGAGGGCCACCACGGCGACGTCCGGGTCGTCGACGTGCACGTCAGCCGGTTGCGCAACAAGGTGGACAGCGACCCGGCGGCCGGCGGCGTCATCTCGACGGTCCGTGGGCTGGGCTACCGGCTGGATCCGCGATGATCCGGTGGCCGGCCCGGAGCGGGCTGCGCGCCAACGTCGTGGCGGCGTTCGCTGCCGGCGCACTGCTGATCAGCCTGATCCTCGCCTTCAGCACCTACTTCTCGGCACGGCACTACCTGATCGTCCAGCGCGAGCGGAACGCCCTGCAGCAGGCCTACATCGACGCTGCCCTGGTCAAGGAGCGGCTGCGCACGAACGGCGTGAACGTCGCCGAGGTCCTCTCCGAGATCGCCCCGCCGAGGCGCACCACGGTGTTCGTCCACCAGGACGGCCAGTGGTACTCCTCCGATCTCACCACGCAGGTCCACGACGCCACCAGCAACGTCGCGACCAGCGTCGAGGCCGGAGACGTGGCGCTGTCCTGGACCGATACGAACGACCGACCCAACATCGTGGTCGGCGTCCCGCTCGAGGGCGTGGACGCCGACTACTACGAGGTCACCCACGCCAAGGAGCTCAGCGAGACCCTCGACACGATGGGCTACGCGGTCACGATCTCCGCGGCCATCACGACCCTCGCCGGCGGACTCCTGGGCTGGTACGCCGCCCGGCGGGTGCTGCGGCCGCTGCGCCAGGTCGCGCTGGCCGCCGCCCGGATCTCCGCCGGAGAGCTCGACACCAGGGTCGAGGCGACCGACGACCCCGACCTGGCCACGCTCACCGGGTCGTTCAACACCATGGTCGACACCGTCGTCGAGCGCCTCGACCACGACGCCCGCTTCGCGGCCGACGTCAGCCACGAGCTCCGTACGCCGGTCGCGACCCTCACCACCAGCCTCGGTGTCCTGCAGGGCGACCCCACGCTCTCGCCCAGCTCGGCGACCGCCGTCGGGCTGATGGCCGGTGAGCTGGAGCGGTTCCGGGGTGCGCTCGAGGACCTGATCACGCTGGGACGGCTCGATGCGGGCGTGCGCGAGTCGGAGTGGGAGGTGCTGGGCGTCGCGGACCTGGTCGCTGCGACCCTCGCCGAGGCCGAGGTCGGCGGCAAGGCCAGCGTCGACGTCCCCGCGGACCTCGCGATCTATGCCGACCGGCTCCAGGTGCACCGAGCGCTGGCCAACCTGGTGCGCAACGCAGAGACACACGGCGGCGGCCTGACCTCGGTACGCGCGACCGCACGACGCGGCTACGCCGAGATCCATGTCGCCGACTCCGGCCCCGGGGTCCCCGCCGCCGAACGAGAACGCATCTTCGACAGGTTCGCCCGGATGGGCGCCCGCGGCGCGACCACCGGGAGCGGGCTGGGCCTGAGCATCGTCGAGCAGACGGCGCAGCTTCACGACGGCTCGGTCTGGTGTCGCGAGTCCGACTCCGGCGGTGCCGACTTCGTGCTCTCCTTCCCGCTGGCGCCCACGGCGAGGACCGCCTCGGGGCGAGAGGCGACATGAGGGCGGTGCGTACGTCCTGGGCGGCGGGCGCCGCCGGCCTCCTCCTGCTCGCGGTGGCCTCGTGCGGAGTCCCCGACGACGACCAGGTACGCACCGTCGACCCGTCAGAGGTGCCGTACCACCTGCTCGAGGACGTTGACGAGGTCCCCTCGGGCGCCGCGAGCGCTGTCGCCGGACCGCGGCTCTATTGGGTCGACGCCGAGGACCGGCTCGTCGGCCGGCCCGCGGGCAGCTTCTGCGCGAAGACCATCACCGGGGTCGCCAGGAACATCCTCGGCCAGCTCGGCGACGGGCCTTCGGCGCGCGACCTGGGCTCCGGCCTCGGCACGGCTCTGCCTCCGGACAGGTGGCTGAATCTCGTGGCGATCACCGATCGCACCGCCCACCTCCGCATCTCCACGGACGACGCGATCGCCACCAACCGGGTCGTGCTCGCGACGGCGCAGACCGTGCTGTCGCTGACCTCGATCCCCGGCGTGGACCAGGTGGAGATGGAGTACGACACCGGGCCGCTGCAGGTGCCGCGGTCCTCCGGTGAGCTCGCCGACGGACCTCTGCGGCACGACGACTACCGCAGCCTGCTCGCCGATCCCGACGATCCCGACGAGCAGCCCAAGGACGAGCTGCTCCGACGCGGCGACCTCTGCCCGGGCTGACTCCCCCGGCCTCAGACCAGCCCGAGGACTTCCTCCAGGCCGACCGTGAGCCCGGGCCGCGAGCCGATGCCGCGGATCGCGGCGAGTACGCCGTGGGCGAAGGAGGCGTGCGAGAGCGAGTCGTGGCGGATGGTCAGGAGCTCGCCGACACCGCCGAGGACGACCTCTTGGTGGGCGACCGATCCGGACATCCGCAGGGAGTGGACCGGGATGCCCTCCACAGAGGCCCCACGGGCCCCGTCGAGGGCCGAGGTGGTCGCGTCGGGCGCCGGGTCCACCCCGGCCTCCCGGCGCGCCGCAGCGACGAGCTCGGCGGTCCTGCGTGCCGTACCCGAAGGCGCGTCGGCCTTCCGCTCGTGGTGGGTCTCGACGATCTCCACGGACGGGAAGTGCGCAGCGGCGAGCTCAGCGAACCGCATCATCAGCACCGCGCCGACCGAGAAGTTGGGCACCACCATCGCGCCGACGCCCGGGTTCTTCGCCAGCCAGGTCTCGAGCTGCTCGACGCGGTCGGGGCCGAAGCCCGAAGTGCCGATCACGGTGTGCACGCCGTGGGACAGGCAGAACTCCGCGTTGCCCATCACCGCCTCGAGCGTGGTGACGTCGACCGCCACCTCGGCACCCGCGTCGGTGATCGCCGAGAGCTCGTCGTCGCGACCGATCCTGGCGACGAGCTCCAGGTCATCGGCGGACTCGACGGCCTCGCAGACCGCCGAACCGAGCTTGCCACGTGCACCGAGAACAGCCACCTTAGTCATGAGGCCACACCCTATAGATCACGCTCCAGCAACGATCGACCACCATCCGGTGAACAAATTGCGAGGCTTGTTCAGAGCTTGTCGAAGGGGCTGTGAGCGGAACCGTATGAGGATCTGGCAGTCTTGGACCCATGGTGGTGCAGACGATCCCTGCTCGGATCCGTTGGGCCGTTGATTTCATGGACATTCAACCGAACGATCATGTCCTTGAGATCGGCTGTGGCCCGGGGGCTGGTGCCGAGCTGATCTGTAGCCGGCTGGAGACCGGAAAGCTATTTGCGATCGATCGCTCGGAGTCGGGTGTCGATCGTACGAAGCGACGCTGCGCGAAGTACCTGGAGGCAGGACGCCTCACCGTCCGCCAGATCGACCTCGCGACGCTGCGGGTCCCGGTCAAGCGGCTGACGAAGGTATTCGCGTTCAACGTCAACCTGTTCTGGGTGCGTGACGCATCCGCCGAGATCGCGCTGCTCCATGAGCGCGTGCTCCCCGGCGGCACGGTCAACCTCTTCTACGAGGCCACCCAGCGCGAGCAGGTCCCCGAGATCGTCGAGAAGGCGAGCAAGGCCCTGGCCGACGCCGGCTTCCGCGTCTCCATCGTCGACTCCAAGGTCCCCGCCGCCGTCGGAATCATCGGCAAGCGGTAGTTCTCTGCGTCCACATAGCGAGACGCCTCCCCGAACTGGGCGGGCAGTTCTTGGGGTTGTGGGGTGTTTCAGTGCCCGTCAACCCCAGGAATACCCGGTCGACCGGGTATTCCTGGGGCGACGTCAGGCCGGTCCGACGACCGCGAGGATCTCCGGGCGCGTCAGAATCTCAGCCGCGACCTCACGGCACTCCTCGAGAGTGACCGCGTCGATCCGTGCCAGCACCTCGTCGATCGAGTAGAGCTCGCGGTGGACCAGCTCGGCGCGGCCGATGCGGGACATCCGGGAGGCCGAGTCCTCCAGGCCCAGCACGAGGCCGCCACGCAACTGGCCCTTGCCGAGCTCGAGCTCCTCGGCAGTGATGCCGTCGCGGGCGACGGCGGCCAACTCGGAGCGTACGACCTCGAGGACCTCGTCGAGCTTGGCCGGCAGGCAGCCGACCTGGACCCCGAAGAGACCCGTCTCGGCGTGGCTGTAGGCGTAGGAGTAGACCGAGTAGGCCAGGCCCCGGTGCTCGCGAACCTCCTGAAAGAGCCGTGACGAGGTCGCGCCGCCGACGGCGGTGTTGACCACCTCGAAGGCGAAGCGGCGGTCGTCGCCACGCTGAAGGCCCTCGCGGGCCAGGATGACGTTGACCTGCTCCAGCGGGCGCTGGGCGCTGATCTCGCCAGGAGCGACCTCGAGCGGCGACCCCTCCCGCGGAGGCACCGGAGCGACCGATCCCCGCAGGAAGCCCGAGCCGGAGAATGCCTTCTCCACCATCGCCACGACCTCGTCGTGGTCGACGTTGCCGGCGACCGAGACGACCATCCGGGGCGCCACGTAGTGCGCCTGGTAGAAGTCGTTGATCTCCTCGCGGGTCAGCGCGGCGATCGAGGCCTCCGTGCCGGCGATGCCGCGCCCGAGCGGTGTCTCGGCACCCCACGCCTGTGCGGCGACGAGGTTGTGGATCACGTCGTCGGGGTCGTCGTCGTGCATCGCGATCTCGTCGAGGATCACGTCACGCTCAGCCTCCACGTCCTCGGCCGTGATCAGCGAGGAGGTCAGCATGTCGCCCACGACGTCGATCGCCAGCGGCAGGTCGACGTCGAGCACCCGCGCGTGGAAGCACGTGTACTCCTTGGCGGTGTAGGCGTTGAACTCCCCACCGACGCGGTCCAGCGAGGAGGAGATCTCCAAGGCCGTACGCGACGGGGTGCCCTTGAACAGCAGGTGCTCGAGGAAGTGGGAGCAGCCGTGCTGACGCGCAGTCTCGTCCCGGGATCCGACGCCGATGAAGACGCCGATGGCCGCCGATCGGACCCCGGCCATCTGCTCGGTCACGATCCGCAGGCCCGAGGGATGGACCGTGCGGCGTACGAGCGACGTCACCGCGCCGTTGACCTCGGTCTGCTCGAGCGTGACGGTGGTGCCGGGCTCCTGGTTATAGCCGGAGGACCGGCCGACACCTGCGTGTCGACCGGTCCCCCGGGTGGTGCGTGACACCAAGGTCACTCCTCGTCTGCGGCCTCGGTGGCGGTCTCCGCAGGAGCTTCCTCGGAAGGAGCCTCCTCCTCGAGTACCGGGGCCAGCGAGAGCTTGCCGCGGTCGTCGATCTCGGCGATCTCGACCTGGATCTTCTGGCCGACCTCGACGACGTCCTCCACCGACTCGACCCGCTTGCCGCCGTTGAGGGCGCGCAGCTTGGTGATGTGGAGCAGGCCGTCCTTGCCCGGGAGCAGGGCGACGAACGCACCGAAGTTGGTCGTCTTCACGACCGTGCCGAGGTAGCGCTCGCCGACCTCGGGCATGGTCGGGTTGGCGATCGCGTTGACCGCCGCGCGGGCGGCCTCGGCGGCACCGCCGTCGGTCGCGCCGATGAGCACCGTGCCGTCGTCCTCGATGGAGATCTGGGCGCCGGTGTCGTCCTGGATCTGGTTGATGACCTTGCCCTTGGGCCCGATCAGCTCGCCGATCTTGTCCACGGGGACCTTCACGGTGATGATCCGCGGAGCGGTCGGAGCCATCTCCTCGACGCCGCCGATGGCCTCGTGCATGACATCCAGGATGGTCGCACGCGCGTCCCTGGCCTGGTTGAGGGCCTGGGCGAGGACCTCGGCCGGGATGCCGTCGAGCTTGGTGTCGAGCTGCAGCGCGGTCACGAACTCCGCGGTGCCGGCGACCTTGAAGTCCATGTCGCCGAAGGCGTCCTCGGCACCGAGGATGTCGGTGAGCGCGACGTACTTCGTCTCGCCGTCGATCTCACCGGAGATCAGACCCATCGCGATGCCGGCTACCGGGGCCTTGAGCGGCACACCGGCGTTGAGCAGCGACATCGTCGAGGCGCAGACCGAGCCCATCGAGGTGGAGCCGTTGGAGCCCATCGCCTCGGAGAGCTGGCGGATCGCGTAGGGGAACTCCTCGCGGCTCGGGAGCACCGGCAGGAGCGCGCGACGGGCGAGCGCACCGTGGCCGACCTCGCGGCGCTTGGGCGAGCCCACGCGACCGGTCTCACCGGTGGAGAACGGCGGGAAGATGTACTTGTGCATGTAACGACGGTGCTTCTCCGGGGAGAGCGTGTCGAGCTGCTGCTCCATCTTGAGCATGTCGAGGGTGGTGACACCCAGGATCTGGGTCTCGCCGCGCTCGAAGAGCGCCGAGCCGTGGACCCGCGGGATCACGCCGACCTCGGAGTGCAGCGGCCGGATGTCGGCCAGACCGCGGCCGTCGATGCGGACCTTGTCACGCAGGACCTGGGTGCGGATGGCCTGCTTGGTGATGGCCTTGTACGCCGCACCGATCTCGCCCTCGCGACCCTCGAACTGGGCGCCGATCTTCTCGAGCAGGGCGAGCTTGATCCGGTCGCCCTCCTCCTCGCGCTCCAGCTTGGTCAGGACGCGCTCGCGCGAGCCCTTGACGCTGTAGAGGTCGGTGACGTCGGCGCCGACGGTGGCCTCGACGGCCTCGTAGACGTCGTCCTGGTAGTCCAGGAAGACCGGGAAGTCCTGCACCGGCTTGGCGGCCTGCTTGGCCAGCTCAGCCTGGGCCTCGACCAGCTGCTTGATGAACGGCTTGGCGGCGTCCAGACCACCGGCCACGATCGGCTCGGTCGGCGCCTGGGCACCGGACTGGACCAGGTCCCAGGTCTTCTCGGTGGACTCGGCCTCGACCATCATGATGGCGACGTCGCCGGTGTCGGTGACGCGGCCGGCGACGACCATGTCGAAGACGGCGTTCTCGAGCTGGCTGTGGCTCGGGAAGGCGACCCACTGGCCCTCGATCAGGGCGACGCGCACGCCGCCGACCGGGCCGGAGAACGGCAGGCCGGAGAGCTGGGTGGACATCGACGCGGCGTTGATCGCGAGCACGTCGTAGGGCTGGTCAGGGTCGAGCGCCATGACGGTGATGACGACCTGGACCTCGTTGCGCAGACCCTTCTTGAAGGTCGGGCGCAGCGGGCGGTCGATCAGGCGGCAGGTGAGGATCGCGTCCTCGCCCGGGCGACCCTCGGAACGGAAGAACGAGCCGGGGATCTTGCCCGCGGCGTACATCCGCTCCTCGACGTCGATGGTGAGCGGGAAGAAGTCGAAGTGGTCCTTCGGCTGCTTGGAGGCGGTGGTCGCCGAGAGGAGCATCGTCTCGTCGTCGAGGTAGGCGGTCACGGAACCCGCGGCCTGCCGGGCGAGCAGCCCGGTCTCGAACTTGACGGTGCGGGTGCCGAACTTGCCGTTGTCGATGGTCGTCTCGACGGCAGTGATGACTGGTTCAGTCAAGGATTCGTCCTTGTCTAGGTCTCGGAGCGCCCCCGCGCCGGGCGTGTGCACTCGTTGTGCACGGGGCCGGTCTTCGATCGAGACCCTCAGGTCCGCGACGGACCTGGGAATCACTACCGAGGACCGAGCCGGACGGGCGGGCCGCTCCTGGTGATGTGTTCCATTTTCCGAGTGCCCGCGCGGATGGCGCTAGCACTCATCGCTCAGCCTATCCGTCCCCTGCCCGAAATGCGGAACGGAGGCACGCGCGTGCCTTCGCGAGGAGATCACACGACGGTGACGGGGTGGCGCACGACGGCGTCGAAGAGGTAGCCGCCGGGATTGTGGGCGGCGACGTCGGGCTGGGTGCGGCCGGCCCGGTCGGTGGCCCGGACGAGGATCTCGTACGCCCCCGGCTCGGGGTTGCGCCAGGTGTGGTCCCACTGCGCCCAGCCGAGGCCGTGGCCACCGGTGGGGCGGCCCGGCGCGTGCTGGATCGCGGTCGTCCAGGTCTCTCCCCCGTCGGTGCTGATCTCTACGCGCGCGATCGGCGCCTTGCCGGACCAGGAGCGGCCGCTCAGCACGATCCGGTCGCCGGCCGGGATCTCGGCGTTCCACTCGAGCTCGAGGGCGGAGCGGACCGGGTTGACGGTGAGCGGGCCGTCGACGTTGTACCACTTCGTGTCCCACGGCGAGGTCAGCACGCTCGCGGACACCTCCAGCGAGCCGAGCCACTTGATGCTCGCGATGCCGATCCAGCCGGGAAGCACCAGCCGCAGCGGGAAGCCGTGGTCGGGCAGCAGGTCCTCGCCGTTGGCACCCCAGACGAGCAGGGCGTCGTCGAAGGCCTTCTCGATCGGGAACGGGCGCCGCACCCGGCCGTAGTCGACGCCCTTGTCCACGTAGCTGGCGTCGAGCCCGCTCGCCTGCACCGAGACCGCGTCCTGACGGATGCCGACGGCGGTCAGGACGTCGCTCAGGCGTACGCCCTTCCAGCGGACCGCACCCACGGCGCCGAGCGTCCACTTGGTGCCGCTGACCTCCTGGCCCTGCTGCGTGGTGAAGAAGCTGCGGCCGTTGCCGGTGCACTCGTGGACCGAGGTCGTCTCGACGTGCCGGAAGGCCTTGAGGTCGTCGAGGGTGAGCTTGACGCCGGCGGGGTCGCGCAGCCCGTCGCCGAAGATCTCCAGCTCGTACGTCTCCGGGTCGATCTGCGGCGTCGCGGTGTGGTTGCGCACGAACAGGTCGGCCTGCGGGGTCAGGTAGCGGCGCGGGTCGACCGAGTCCCAGCGGGTCTCGGCGTTGGTGCCGTAATCGATGAACCGCTCGACAGGCAGCGGCTTGAGGATCGCCGGGGCGCCCGCGACGGCGCCGGCTGTGACCGACTCGGTGACCTGGGTCGTGCCCACCGCCGCCGCGCCGAGCGCCGCGGTGGTGAGGAAGGTGCGTCGGTTCAGGCCTGGGGACGTCATGGCCCGAACATTAACATGACCAACTTACTCTTGTTTAGGTTTCGCCAGCTTGCTCGGCCACCAGATCCGGTCGCCGGCATCGAGGTTGATGGCGGTGACCAGGATCGACCGGACGATCATCGTGTCGAGCATGACTCCGAGCGCGACGGTCACCCCGATCTCGGCCAGGAAGACCATCGGCAGCGAGCCGAGCACCAGGAACGTCGCGGCGAGGACGACGCCCGCCGACGTGATCACGCCACCGGTCGAGGTCAGGCCGACCAGCGACCCTGCCCAGGTGCCGCGGACCTGCGACTCCTCACGCACCCTGGTCATCAGGAAGATGTTGTAGTCGATGCCGAGCGCGACCAGGAACACGAAGGCGAACAGCGGGAACGCCGGGTCCGTGCCGGCGAAGCCGAAGACGAATTCGAAGAGAAGCACCGAGATGCCGAGTGCCGCGCCGAACGACAGGATCACCGTGCCGAGCAGGATCAACGGGGCGATCAGCGCCCGCAGGAGCACCATCAACACCAGCAGAACGACCAGCAGAACGATCGGGATGATCACGAAGTTGTCGCCCTGACTGGCCTCGAGGGTGTCGAGCATCATCGCCGAGGTGCCGGTGACCAAGGCGCCGGAGCCGTCCACCTCGTGCACCGCAGAGCGCGCCGCAGACACGATGTCGTACGCCTCGGGCGAGGTCACGTCCGCGTCGACCACCGCCGCGATCGCGACCACACCGTCCTGCGGCGGGCCGAGCGGGAAGCTCACCATCTCCCCCGCCGGGGTCACGGTGGGCACCAGCCCGTCGACGTCGTCGAGCGCCTGCTGCACGTGCTCCTGCGCCGCCGCGTCGGCGACCACGAGCAGCTGGTTGGACTGGTCGACCATGTCGTGGTCGACCAGCACCTGCTGGCCGGTGATCGAGTCGAACTCCTTGGTGTAGGTCTCGTCCGATGCCAGTCCGTTGGCGTCGAGCCGGAACAGGCCGAGGCAGGCGAGGAGCAACAGGCCCGTCGTCACCACCCAGACCCTGCGTGGCCGGACCGAAACCCTGTCGCCGACCTTCGCCCACAGACCGGTCTCGGTCGGCTCCGCCGATCCGTACGCCGGACGCATCGGCCAGAAGACCCACCGGCCGCAGATGACCAGCAGGGCAGGCAGCAGGGTGACCATCACCAGATAGGTCACCCCGATCCCGACGGCCACGACCGGCCCCATCCCAGAGGTCGAGTTCATCTCCGCGAAGGTCAGGCAGAGCATGGCCAGGATGACGGTCACCGCGCTGGCGAGGATCGCCGGAGCGGCACGGTGCAGGGCATGCGCCATCGCGTCGTGACGGTCCTCGAAGTTGCGCAGCTCCTCGCGATAGCGCGAGACCAGCAGCAGGGCGTAGTCCGTGCCGGCACCGATCGCCAGGATGCTCAAGATGGCCTGGCTCTGGCCGTTGACGGTCAGCCCCGCGTTCTTCGCCAGGAAATAGACCAGACCCATCGTCACGCCCAGCCCGACCACCACCGAGATGATCGGGAAGAGCCAGAGCACCGGGCTGCGATAGACGAACAACAAGATGACCACGACCACCGCGAGCGCGGCCAGCAGCAGCGTCGTGTCGATGCCGCCGAAGGCCTCCGCCGCGTCGGCCGCGGAGCCACCCTGACCGGTGACGTGCACCTGTACGCCGTCGTGGTCGGCGATCCCGCGGACCTCGTCGACGAGGCCGGGCATCTTGGCCCAGCCGTCCGAGCCGAGGTTGAAGGTCACCGTGAGCTGGGCGACCTCGCCGTCCTCCGACAACCGCGGTGGCTCGATCTCGCCCTCGACCCCGTCGAGACTGCCGAGCTCGGCGATGTCACCCGAGGCGACCGCGGCAAGGTCGGCTCCGGTGGTGCTGGTCGAGGTGTAGACGAGCGTGGTGGGGATCGCGTTGGGGTCCTGGAACGGGCTCATCTTGTCGAACCCGCGGGTCGACTCCGCCGATGCCGGCAGCCATGAGCTGGCCTCGTTGTTCTGCACCTCGGTCAGCTTCCCGGCGAAACCGCCGAGGGCGACCACGGCGAGCAGCCAGAACAGCACGACGACGTACTTGGTCTTGGGTCCGGTCAGCTTGCCTGCGATATGACGATGCACGGTTTCCAGACTGCGCCTGATTCACCCGTGATCGCAGCAGGAATGCCCCAAGAGGTACCGCTGAGGCCCAACCTTCCCTAAAACAGGCGAACGGGCCGCCCCCGTTGGGGGCGGCCCGCTGCTACGAAGATCAAGAGATCAACGACGAAGGCCGAGCTTCTCGATGATCGAGCGGTAGCGCTCGATGTCCTTCTTCTGAAGGTAGTTGAGAAGGCGGCGGCGCTGGCCGACGAGCAGCAGCAGACCACGACGGCTGTGGTGGTCGTGCTTGTGCTCCTTGAGGTGGTCGGTCAGGTGGGAGATGCGGTGCGACAGCAGCGCGATCTGCACCTCCGGCGAGCCGGTGTCACCCTCGGTCGTGGCGTACTCGGCGATGATCTTCTTCTTGGTCTCCGCGTCAGTTCCAACTGCCATGCGAAGGCTCCCTTCCGGCCCGTGGGCCTAACTCGTTGCGCGGCGCGCCCGGGCCTGTTCACCGGGGCACTCTTGGTCCGCGGCCGATTTCACGGCTTGAGCCGCCGACCCCCATGGGCCGACAACCCGAGAAGATTAACAGCGAGCCGGCGTACGCCCCGAATCGCCGCCGGATCACGCCACGAGCACGAGACGCGCCACCAGCCGGCGCAACCTCCACCAGAACTTCATCGAACTCCCCCTCGTCTCTCCCGCCACTGGGTTCGACGCTGTGGGGCCGGGTTTGGTTGCATCGGTCAGCTCATGGCTTCTCAGCGGCGCTCGGCGAGGCGCTGGGTGACGCGCTCGGCGAGGTCGTCGTGATCCCGGGAAGCGAGGCCTTCGGTACGGTCGCCAGGGGCGGCTCCTGGATCGCCGGTGCGTCCTCGCTCCCGTCCGCGAACGCGTTCGGGTCGAGCGCGGTGCCCGGCTGGACCCGGCTGGGCAGCGGGAAGACGTTGTAGAGCTGCGCGGCACCGTTGGACCACGGGTAGAAGATCCGCGCCTGCAGCGGCTCGCCGGTCATCTCGTCGGTGCAGACGACCTCGGCCATGTCGAGCTCGTCGCCGGTGACCGGCGGGAGCGGGGCCGCGGTCGTCGAGGTGCAGTCGGGCTGGGTGACGACGTCGATCGGCTTTCCCTCCTGGTCGAAGAGCTGGACGCCGGTCAACGGCTTGCCCGAGGCGTCGTACGGGTAGATGTTGCTGACCCACTTGCCGTCGGAGTAGATCCCCGCCTGCTCTTCGATCGGTGCACCGTAGCCGGCGCCGGCCTCGTTGAAGCCTTCGCTCCAGCCACGGTCGTAGTCGGTGCTGCCGCCACCCCCGCTCGCCCAGGTCATGAAGAGCACGAACGCGGCAAACAGGTTCAGGCCCAGGAGCACGACGCGTGCGGCGGTTCCCCGCTCTCCACCGGGCCAGAGGCGGCCGGCGCCGATGAACATGCTGACCGCCACCGCGACGATGAGCAGCACGACCGCCGGGGCGCTCGACATCCCCCACCCGAACACCGCCGAGACCAGCCAGGCCGCCGCCCAGGCACGCACGATCCACCACAGCGGCCGCAGCCAGGCGACCACAGGCGCCAGGTCCGTACGCAGCAGCTCACCGAGCTTGGCGACCGCCTTGTCGAAGCGGTCGTGGCCGGCGTCCAGGAGTCCGTCGACCCGCTCCGCGAAACCCCGGGGCGCCTTCACGCCCACGGGGATGCCCGCGGCGGCCCGCAGCTCCTTGGCGTACTCGGCCGGATCCCCGAGCGCATCGGGACCGCGCTCCTCGACGAGCTCGGTGAAGTCGGCCTCGAGACCGTCGGTGATGTCGCTGAGCACCTCCGGGTCGAGGTCGGCGAGCTCGCGGCGTACGCGAGCCAGGAAGAGCCGCACCTCCGGCGCGATGTTCGCCTCGGCATCTGTGGTCGTCATGCGCTTGCCCCTTGGAGGATCTCGGTGACGGTGGTGGAGAAGTGGGACCAGTCCTCGCTCTGCTGCTTGAGCTGGCCTTGCCCGGCAGGTGTGATGCCGTAGTACTTGCGGTGCGGACCGGACTCCGACGGCACGACGTAGGAGGTCAGGGCGCCCGCGGCGTACAGCCGCCGCAGGGTGCCGTAGACCGACGCGTCGCCGACGTCCGTGAGCCCGCTGTCGCGGAGCTTGCGGACGATGTCATAGCCGTACGCGTCCTCGCCGTCGACGACGGCCAGGACGGTCAGGTCGAGCACCCCTTTGAGCAGTTGGGTGGTATCCATGCTTCGCACACTACTACGCAGTGCGCACTACTTGCCAGAGCATTGCACCGCGCGCCGCCGAGGAGCTCAGCGGCGTCGAGGAACCACTCGGCCTACGACCGGCCTCGTACGTCGCGTACGAAGTCCTTCCAGGCGGCCGTGTCGCCGGCCGGCCCGGACGCGCGGGTGGGTCCGGTGAAGGTGCGCACCTGGACGGGCTGAACGGGCTGCCCGGAAGGCGAGGCGGGGGCCAGTCTCGTCTGGGCGGTCGGCACCGCGACGCTCGAGCGCAGCTGCTGCCCGTAACCGGGCGCTCCCCCGGGGCCGCTGGGGCCGCCGGGACCACCGGGGCCGCTCGGACCACCGGAGATGAGCGAGGACATCGGCGTGTACTCCTCCACCTCGTCCCTCTTTCCGGGCACCGCGAGCCAGATCAGCGCGATCAGGAACCCGATCGCCCACCCGTAGGTCAGCCCGTACGCGGCACCCGACTCGAGCGCCTCACCGAGCGTGACCACGAACGAGTCGGAGCTGCCGGCGAGGTAGGAGTAGAGGCTCCCGGCGACCTGCCCGGCGGCGGTGGCGACGATCGCGGCGAACCAGCAGCCGAGGAACACCGGCCAGAACGCCCGCGGCCAGATGCCGATGGTGCAGAGCCAGGTCAGCAGCCAGGTGAGCACGAAGACGGTGCCGGTGAGGACGGCGGAGTGCACCAGGTCGTCGCCGGAGAAGAGGCCGCTCAAGGAACCTTCGCCGAAGTAGGTGAGCCGGTCCCCGAGCAGTGCGGCCACCCAGCTGGGCGAGCCGGTGCCGTTCTCCTCGATCCAGGTCGAGAACGGCGCGGAGCCGGAGAGGAACTGCAAGACCCAGAGCCCACCGGTGACCAGGACCGCGTTGAGGAAGGCCGGGATGCCGCCGCGGGGGCGGTCGGCCTCGACCTCGGTCTCGTATGCGGACGTTGGGTTGGGGTGGGGATCCATGACAAACAATTCAACCGCACCCTGACCCCGCTGAACAGGCCGCGGGGTCTACGGCTCGGTAAGACTCTTCTGAAGGATGGGACGTGCCCGCACCACGTCGGCGCGCATCTGCTCGACGAGCGCGTCGATCCCCTCGAAGGCGACCATGCCGCGCAGCCGCTCCACGAAGGCGACCTCGACCTCGACGCCGTAGAGCTCCAGGTCATCGCGGTCGAGCACGTACGACTCGACCCGGCGCCCGACCACGCCCTCGAAGGTGGGGTTGGTGCCGACCGAGATGGCGGCGGGGAACCGCTCGCCGGTGTCGCGCCGCGTCAGCCAGCCTGCGTAGATGCCGTCGGGCGGCACCGCGGTCAGCGAGTCGGTGGGCACGTTGGCCGTCGGGAAGCCGAGCTCGCGGCCACGCTGGTCGCCCTTCACGACGACCCCGCGCACCGAGTAGGGACGGCCCAGCGCCTCGGCGGCACCGGTGACGTCACCGGTGGCCAGACACGTACGGATATAGGTCGAGGACCACACCTGGGGCCCACCGTCGAGCGGGATCCCCTCGGCGGAGAAGTCGTGGATCTTGCCGTAGGCGACCAGGTCGGCCACGTCGCCGGCGGCCTTGCAGCCGTAGCGGAAGTTGGCACCGACCACGCACGCCTCGGCGTGCAGCGCGTCGACGAGCACGCGCTGGGCGAAGTCGTCGGGTGACCAGTTGGCCATCTCCATGTCGAACGGCAGCGCGAGCACTGCGTCGGCACCGGCCGCGAGCAGCAGCTCGGCGCGCTCCTCCATCCTCGTGAGCACACCAGGGGCGTGCTCCGGCCGCAGCACCGCCATCGGGTGCGGGTCGAAGGTCACCGCCACCAGGGTGAGGTCCTTGGCGTCCGCCACCTCGCGCCCCCGGCGCAGCACATGCTGGTGCCCGAGATGGACGCCGTCGAAGTTGCCGACCACGACACAGGTGCGGCCGAGGTCGGCGGGCACCTCGCTCAGACTTCTCCAGAACACGTCGCCAGAATATCCATCCCCGCTCCCCTTCCCGGGATCCGGCCCACCTGACAAGCGTTCCACCTCGCCGAGACGTCGCCCCCGCAGGCCGAGACGTCACTCCGGTCGGTCGTCGATAAAGTCGAAGCAAGAATGGACGAACTGACACAACGCGTCAACAGCACACTTTCGAGCCTGCCGTTCTACTTGAGTTGGGTGGCAGACAAG
>NZ_JBEZZS010000011.1:0-169396 GCF_040639295.1 Nocardioides sp. NPDC023903
GCCCGGGTAGCGGCCGATCTGCCATCGGCGGTCCACGATGCCGAGGCCCGTGCGGTCACGCTCGGGCCGCTGCCGCGCGGTCCGGCTGCCACTTTCGCCCACTCGCTATGAGATTTCGGGCAACTGCCAGGTACGTCGCATCTCCGCCGTCCCGGGCTTCGAGAAGAGTGACGCCTCGAAGAGCTTCCACCATGGTCGGATGTCATCGACGGTTAGGTCTCGGCCGAGCGCATCGGTCGCCGCCCGGAGGATCAGCCAGCTGTCGTTGCGGACCTGGCTCGCGATCCAACCGTGGCGTACGTATCCGGCCTTGGCGAGGTCCGCGTCCCTTCCCCGGTCGCGGCGGTACTGGCCGCGCTCACGGTGCTGTGCTCCGTCGTACTCCTGCAGCGTTTTGGTCCCGGTCACCATGAGATCGGCTCGCCCGATGAAGACGCCACGGGCATCGTGGATATCAACCTGTGGCTCGACCTCGACCCCGCACGCGGTGTGCATGATCCGCAGGACGGACTCCCAGGCGGACTCGGAGCGACGGTCGGACCAGCGCAACGCCTCGCTCAGCCGACGTGAGCCCGGTCGACCAGTGGCTGCGGCGGCCTGGAGATCGGCGAGCGTGCACTTCTCCAGGTGGAGGGCGCTGTCGATCAGGACAACCAGATCCAAGACGCCGAGGTCGCGTGCGCAGGCCAGAGCCGCATCAGGCACCGGCGCGACCCGAAGATTGTCGAGCGAGATGGCTGCCGGTGGTCGCGGGTGTCGACTGATCCGCAGTTCGGGGCGGCGTATCCGCACCGAGGACTCGTGCAGCGCCATGAAGATCGACAGATCGTCCGGCAGAGGAGGGAGCCAGAGGTCGTGGAGCTGCATGGCCGTCAACCCGGTGAGCACGGCCGACCCGGGGAGGACCTCCGCCCATGCCGCCAGCTCGGCTCGCCACCGGGAGTCACCGTCGAGCCCCGCTGGCACGTACACGCCGTTCCCGACCCGCTCCCAGGTCGGGCCCCGCCGCCGAGGTTGTCGCGGACGTCGTCGGCGGGTGGTCGTTCGCGGTGGGTCGCCCGTGAAGACCGTCGACGTGTCCTCGAGGGGTTGGCCTTCGATATCGATGAGATCCATGCGGCTCAGCATCCTCGCGACCACCGACATCCCTGGTCGCCCACTCGGCTGTGGCACGGTGTCGAAATCCGCGCCTTCTGTTCGTGGAGTAGGTGAAACATCCCGTTCCGACTGAAGGAGACAGTCATGGAGACCTACAACCTCGCCGAGATGTACGACGCTCCGCCCATGTCCTGGGAGGAGGTCACCGCTCGCCTCGACCAGGGGTTCAACCAGGGGCCCGGGTCGCAGGAGGGCGAGCCTGGGCGCTACACGACCTGGGTGAGCACGATCAACGCCGACGGCGGTCCGCATGTGAACGCCGTCGGCGCGGTCTGGCTCGACGGCAGCTTCTACCTGGTCACCGGGCCGGGGACGCGGCGCGGCCGCAACCTCGCCCGCGATCCCCGGTGCGCGCTGTCGCTCTCGGTGCGTGAGTTCGACCTGGTCGTGGAGGGCCGCGTGACGCGGGTCCTCGGCGACGAGCTCGAGCGCGTGGCCAAGCACTACCACGACGACGAGGGCTGGCCGGCCGAGGTCGACGAGTCGGGCGAGGCCGTCACCGCACCGTTCAACGCGCAGAGCGCGGGCCCGGCGCCCTGGCACGTCTTCCGCATCGACGCGACCTCCGCCCACGCGGTCGCGACCGTCGAGCCCTACGGCGCGACCCGCTGGAGGTTCTGATGACCGAGCTGTTCGCCGGACTTCCGGTCGCGGACCTGGCGCGAGCGGCCCGCTGGTACGAGGTGCTGCTCGGCGGCCCGCCGGCCTTCTACCCCAACGACGTCGAGGCCGTCTTCGAGGTGGTCGAGCACGGGTACGTCTACATCGAGGTGAAGCCCGCTCTCGCCGGGAGCGGGTTCGTCACCCTCTTCGTCGACGACCTGGACGCCCGCCTCGCCGCGATCGCCGACCGCGGCCTGCGGCCGGAGTCGCAGGAGACGTACGAGAACGGCGTCCGCAAGACCATCTTCCGCGACCCCGACGGCAACGAGGTCGGGCTGGGCGGTGGCCCCGCCTGATCAGGCTGGGGTCGGGAGACCGTGCTCCTTGGCGTAGGCACGCCGGCAGGACGCCGCGCAGAAGCCCTTGGTCTCACTGCCGTGCTCCAAAGTGATCGCTCCGGGGCCGAGGGTGACCTGCATACCGCACATCGGATCGATGACGACGCCCTCGGGGAGGTCGACCTCGCCCGCGCTCTGCCTCGCCCGGAACTCCTCGGTCATCCAGCTCGTCAGCTCGTCCGCCGTCGCCGGTCGGCCGTTGAGCCCGATGCTGCCGTCCGCGATGCCGACCAGGTTGATCCAGAGGTGCCCGCCCGGTCTGGTCCAGCCGTGGTCGCGGTCGACCCTGCGTACGCCGGCACGGATGGCGCCGGACAACGGGCGCGACATCTCCTCGCGCCATGCCTCGGGAACGGTGGCCGTGATGACCAACGGCGGCGGGGCCGGCGGACTCCACGCTCCGTCCCCGGTCGTCCACCCGGCGAGCTCCCGGAAGGCGATGTGGGTGATCGCTCGGCCTCGAGCCATCGTCTCCTCGGGCGCGGTGGCGCTCTCGTTGAGGAGCCCGGTCACCGCCCTCCTCAGTGTCGCGCGGTCGCCGTCGGTCAGTGCGTCGGCGGGAGCGGCGATCTCGATCAGGAACACGTCAGGCCTCCTCGTGGTGGGCCTCGGGGTCGAAGCCATCGGGGGCGCGATCGATGAACGCGGTGATCGCGGCAATCCGTCCGGACTCGTCCAGATCGAGGACGTCCGTACCCTCGGCGAACGAGCCCTCCTCCTTGCGGATCTCCCAGCGCACCCGGACATGCCCGTGGTGCGCATCGGGCTCGGTGCGGGCCATGAACGTGTAGGCGCCGACGCCCTCGGTGAACTGGCGGGTGAAGGCGATCAGCGGCTCCAGGCCGGTGGACTCGCCGATCGGGGTGGAGCGGGCGACGTCCGAGGTGAACAGGGCCGCGCCGAGGATGCGCTGGTCGTCGGCGGAGAGGTTCCAGAACGAGACGTACGCCTCGGCCGTGGCAGCAGGTGAGATGGGTGTCGTTTCCGTGGTCATGGTGATGACGATCGCCCGTCTGGGCGAGCCCTGTCGATTACCTCTCGGGTAGTTGCCGGGCGGCGCTCCGCCCGGCAGCCTGGGGGCATGACAACGGCCCAGCTGAGCGTCGGAGAGCTGCTTCGTGACTGGCGCGAGCGTCGCCGTCGCTCGCAGCTCGAGGTGGCGATCGCGGCCGACGTGTCGGCCCGCCATCTCAGCTTCATCGAGACGGGCCGGTCGGGTCCGAGCCGGACGATGATCGAGCGGCTCTGTGAGGAGCTCGAGGTGCCGCTGCGCGAGCGGAACAGGCCCTATCTCGCGGCGGGGTTCGCGCCCGTCTACCAGGAGCGGCCGCTCGACGACCTCGGGGTCGCCAGGTCCGCCGTCGAGGCGGTGCTCACCGCCCACGAGCCCTATCCGGCCTGTGCGGTCGACGTCCGCTGGGACATGGTGGCGACCAACCGGCCCATGGAGCTCTTCCTGGCTCCACTGTCGGACGCGCTGCGGCAGCCGCGGCTCAACATGCTGCGTGCGACGCTGCATCCCGACGGCCTGGCGGCGCAGGTGCGCAACTACACCCAGTGGCGAGCCCACGTCGTAGGCCGCATCCGCCGGCAGCTCGACCGCACCGCGGCCGACGGGCTGGCCGAGCTCCTCGAGGACGTGGAGGGCTATCCGGCCCCGCGCGGCGCCGACGTGGAGGCACCGGCGGTCACGGCGAGAGACGGTGCCTTGCCGGTGCTGCCGTTGCTGCTGCGTACGAGCCTTGGCGACCTCTCCTTCCTCTACGTCCTCTCCGTGATCGGCGCGCCTCGGGACGTGACGGTCGACGAGATCGCGGTGGAGGCGATGTTCCCGGCCGACGACGCGACCCGGGAGGCTCTGCTCGCCATCAGCCACGAGTGAGTGCGCCGCTGATGCAGGCGGGCCGCGTCTGCGCGGATAACCTTGAGGCGATGAGTGTCAAGGCCCAGCAGTACGCCGCGGAGGTGCTGCGGCGCGAGCAGATCACGCCCCACCTCGTACGCCTGGTGCTCGGCGGTCCCGGCCTGGCCGGGTTCGAGTCCGCCGGGATCCCGGACGAATGGGTCGGGCTGATCGTCCCGGGGCAGTTCCAGTCGCGCTACTACACCGTGCGGTCGTGGCAGGGTGGCGAGCTGACCCTCGACGTCGTCGTCCATGACGTCGGGCTGGTGACCGAGTGGGCCACGCGCACCGACCCGGTGGGGCAGACGGTCACGATCACGGAGCCCAAGGGCTCCTACGCCGCCCCCGACGGCGCGCAGTGGCTGCTGCTGGTCGGCGACCTGACCGCGATGCCGGCCATGGCGCGGATCGCCGAGACCACCACGCTGCCGACGCGGATCTGGGCCGAGGTGCCCGACGACCTGCCCGGCTATCTTCCCGACACCGCCGAGGTCACCTGGTCCGTCCCGCCGTCGGAGACCTCCTCCGACCTGGCGGCGGCCGTGGAGAAGATCGAGTGGCCGGCGGGCGACGGCTACTTCTGGATGGCCGGTGAGTCCAGCCAGATGCGGGCGATCCGCAAGCATCTGATGCGCGAGCGGAAGCTCGACTCCCACGCCTACGACGTGATGGGCTACTGGCGCGGTGGCGGCCAGAAGCGGCAGCCGCGCTCGGTCGATCCCGGACCGGTGTGGCGTGAGGGCAAGGCCCAGGGGCTCACCGATGAGCAGATCTGGCAGCGATACGACGAGCAACAGGAGCAGCAACAGTGACCGAGCCAGCTTTCCGGAGCGGCTTCGTGTCGTTCGTCGGACGCCCCAACGCGGGCAAGTCGACCCTGACCAACGCGCTGGTCGGCACCAAGGTGGCGATCACCTCCGACAAGCCGCAGACGACCCGAACCGTGGTCAAGGGCATCGTCCACCGGCCCGACGGCCAGCTGATCCTGGTCGACACCCCGGGCATCCACCGGCCGCGTACGCTGCTCGGCGAGCGCCTCAATGACCTGGTCGAGGCCACCTGGACCGAGGTCGACGTGGTCGCGATCTGCTTCCCGTGCAACGAGAAGATCGGCCCCGGTGACCGCCGGATCGCGGAGAACGCCAACAAGCTCAAGAAGGGCATCAAGCGGGTCGCGATCGCCACCAAGACCGACCTCGCCACCCCCGAGCAGATCGGCGAGCACCTGATGTCGATCCAGACACTCGGGGTCGACCTCGGCATCGAGTGGGCCGAGATCGTCCCGGTCTCCAGCGTCGGGGGCGACCAGGTTGACCTCCTCGGTGACCTACTGATCAAGCTCCTCCCCGAGGGCCCGCCGCTCTATCCCGACGGCGAGCTCACCGACTCTCCCGAGGAGATCATCATCGCCGAGCTCATCCGCGAGGCGGCCCTGGAAGGCGTACGCGACGAGCTCCCGCACTCCATCGCCGTCGTCGTCGAGGAGATGCGTCTGCGTGAGGACCGCGCGGAGGACAAGCCGCTGATGGACATCCACGCCTTCCTCTACGTCGAGCGCGACTCCCAGAAGGGCATCGTGATCGGCCACAAGGGCTCACGGCTCAAGGACGTCGGTCAGCGTGCGCGCCTGCAGATCAAGGAGCTGCTCGGCATGCCGGTCTACCTCGACCTGCACGTCAAGATCGCCAAGGACTGGCAGCGGGACCCTCGGCAGCTGCGCAAGCTCGGGTTCTAGTCCCACGCGTCTCACCGGTCACAGCGCTCCGGTGTTTCCTGCACTTCTCGGGTGTTGCAATGCCCGAGAAGTGCAGGAATACCCGGTTAACCGGGTATCCCAACCGCCCGACTACGCCGGCGCCCAGCAGATCCCGTACGACTGCCCGCCCTGCCACTGCTCGGCGCTGGGGAACTCCCACGACCACTCGTACTTGAGCGGGTCGTCGGCGACCTCGGCGGCAGCGGCCTTGCAGTCCTCGGCGCCGGCGCTGTTGACCTTCGCCTCGCCGGGGTACTTTCCGGAGCCGAGGTCGATGACCGACAGGGCTCGCCAGCTGTGCTTGAGCGAGCACGGGACGCGCTTGAAGGACTCGGACTTCGGCGAGGCCGTGCCGCACATGCGGAACGGCTCGGCGGTCTTGGAGTCGCCCAGGACGCCCTTCATGTTGCCCTTGAGGGTCATCAGGGCTTTGGGGCCGGCGATGCCGATGACGTCGCAGCGGAACCAGTTGGCGCCGGCCTCGGACTCCTTGATGGTCGGCGTGAACCAGACCGGGCGCAGCATCGAGAGGCGCAGGTCGTCGGCGTCACCACCGAGGTACTTGGTGACCTTGTTGGGGCACGCCTCGGCGACCTGGGCCGCGACCTGCTCCGAGTCGACCGCGACGAGGTGGCCGTCGACTACGTTCCTCAGCCGGCCCACGGCGTACGTCTGGGTGGTGTGCTTGCCCTTGCAGGTGACCGCGGTGCCGCCGGCGGTCGGGGCGAGTGCCTCGTCGTAGGTGAGGTTGTAGCAGGCCCCCTCCTTCGGGGACGGTGCCGCCGAGGCGGAGGCGGACGGAGGCGCGGATGACGGTGACGGAGCCGACTTCGGCTCGCCGCCACCACAACCGGCGAGAGCCATGGCCCCCACGACGACGAGAGCCCCCCACAACGGCGCCGATCGCTTCGGGCTCCGCTTCAGCGTGTCTCGCATGCTCACTCCTCGGTCACCGCCCAGCAGACCGCCCAGCGGTTGCCGGCGTTCCACTCCTTCTCTCCAAACCATGTGTACCCGTAGTCGAAGCTTTCCGGGTAACCCAACCAGGCCTGGACCGAGCCCTTGCAGTACTGCGTGGCCTTCTTCTTGGACTCCGCGACACCGAGGAACTTGGTCTTGGCCTCGCCCAGCTTGATGGTCGTCACCGCACGCATCTGGTGCGGCTCGGAGCAGGGCACCTTCGCGGAGGCGACGCTCTTGCCCTCGGCGCAGACCATCCAGCGGTCCTCGACGTCCTCGACCTTCTTGACCTTGAGCAGGTTGCGGGTGGTGGTCGGCAGGTCGACGTACTCGGCCCCCTGCTGGCCGCCGCCGACCACGTCGCAGCGGATCCAGCGCGCGCCCTCGTCCCAGGCCTTCTCCGAGGGTCCGAAGTAGACGTGGGAGAGCATCGAGCGCATCAAGAGGCTCTGGTCGGAGCCGACGTACTTCTCCAGCAGCTTGCGGCACTGGCTGAAGGCCCACTCGTTGACCTTCTCGTCGCCGTACTCCGCGTCCTTGAACTCGTCCGGGAGCGGTCCGGCGCCGAAGGTCTCGGCGTTGTGCGGCTCGTCGCAGGGGACGTACTTGTCGAAGTTGTAGGCCTCGGCGACATCCTCGTGGGTGAGGTTGCGGCACTTGCCGACCTCGGGCAGCGCCGTCGAGTCCACCTGCTTCGGGTCCTCGCCCTTGGCAGCCGCCCGATCACCGCCGCACCCGCTGAGCGCGAGGACGGCGAGCACCACGATCAGGAGCGACAAAGATGTCGTACGTCTGGGGGTATGGCCGATCACGGGGATCGACTCTACTTGCGAATCCATGAGCAGGCCGAAAGGACAATCAGTCGAGGACGGCGGCCAGCGTGGCTCCGAGCTCGTACGCCGCCTCGACATGCGCGTCCTCGACGTCTCCCAGGACGTCGAGGATGTCGTAGGACTGGGCCCACCCGAGGGCGCCGACGATGGACTGCACCGAGCGGATCGCGCCGGTGGTGTCGTAGCGGCCGTGGACATAGAAGCCATAGGGACGTTTGGCAGTGGCACCAGCCGACTCTCCGGCTCCGCCGGAGGGGTCGAGCGCGCCGCCCACGTCCAGGAAGATCGAGTCGAAGAAGTGCTTCAGGGCGCCCGACATGTAGCCGAAGTTGGCAGTCGTGCCGAGTACGTAGCCGTCGGCGGCCAAGACATCCTCGGCTGTCGCCTCCAGAGCGGGACGTACGACGACCTCGACGCCCTCGATCTCGGGGTCGTTGGCGCCGGAGACGACCGCATCGGTCAGCCGCTTCAGGGACCGGGTGGGGGAGTGGTGGACGACGAGCAGGCGAGGCATCAGCCGTCAGCGCCCAGACGGCGGCCGGTGACCTCCTTGGGGCGCAGCCGCACCCACAACGGACGAGGGCCGGCCGGCCAGGGGTGGAGGTTCTTGACGAGGTCGGGGATCTGGTCCTCGCGGTAGAGGATCTCCGCGCGTCCCTTGAACAGCGCCGACCAGCCCACATGGGTGTCGGGGTCGAGATCGTCGACCAGCAGCGCGACGGCGCTCTCGTCGATCTGCTCGGCCATCGAGGAGTGGGCCGAGGTGCGGATCCAGAGCGCTTCCTCGTGCACGACGTGGTTGACCGGTAGCACCACCGGGCCGCGCGGGCCGGTCCATCCGATCCGGGAGACCTGGATGTCCGCCGCGAGCCGCCAGGACTCCTCGACCGTGAGCTCTGCCAGTTGGGCCACGCCCATTCCTCCCCTTCGTCGTCACTTCTGCGTCTCAGTGTTTGAGGATCAATCGCCTGCCCGGCCAGTCTGCCAGTTCTGTTCTGTTATTGTTACCGAGTCATGATGCGCAGCCTCCTCCTTAGCTGCCGCAGCGGGGTCTGAGAAGCCGGACTCCCTCGCTGCGGAGGTTTGACGTGCGCCGGCACTCGCTTCCATCTGATGAGGATTCCGCATGACCAACCTGAGCAACTCCCGCAACCAGCAGAAGCCGTCGGGGATGCCGCACCAGCGTTATCGCGCGTTCGTGCCGGTCGACGTACCCGATCGCACCTGGCCCGCGAAGAAGGTCACCAAGGCTCCGCGCTGGCTCTCCACCGACCTGCGTGACGGCAACCAGGCCCTGATCGACCCGATGACGCCGGCCCGCAAGCTGCGGATGTTCGAGCTGCTGGTCGCGATGGGCTACAAGGAGATCGAGGTCGGCTTCCCGTCGGCCTCGCAGACCGACTTCGACTTCGTGCGCAAGCTGATCGAGGACGACCGGATCCCCGATGACGTACAGATCTCGGTCCTGACCCAGGCTCGCGAGGACCTCATCTCGCGCACCGCCGAGTCGATCGCCGGCGCCCCGCGCGCCACGATCCACCTCTACAACGCCACCGCGGAGCTGTTCCGCCGGGTCGTGTTCAACGTGACCCCGGCCGAGTGCATCGGGATCGCGGTGCGTGGCACCGAGATGGTGATGAAGTACGCCGAGGAGCACGTCCCCGAGCTGATCGGCACCGAGGACTTCGGCTACCAGTACAGCCCGGAGATCTTCACCCAGACCGACACCGACTACGCGCTCGAGGTCTGTGAGCGGGTCTCGGACGTGTGGCAGCCGGAGGCAGGCCGGGAGATCATCCTCAACCTGCCCGCCACCGTGGAGATGTCCACCCCGAACACCTACGCCGACCAGATCGAGTACTTCGGCCGGGGCCTGACCCGCCGCGAGCACTCCGCCATCAGCCTCCACCCGCACAACGACCGCGGCACCGCGGTCGCGGCCACCGAGCTCGGCCTGATGGCCGGCGCCGACCGCGTCGAGGGCTGCCTGTTCGGTCATGGCGAGCGCACCGGCAACGTCGACCTGGTCACCTTGGGCATGAACCTCTTCTCCCAGGGCATCGACCCGCAGATCGACTTCACCGTCGGCGGCGGCATCGACGAGATCCGCCGTACGGTCGAGTACGTCACCAACATCAACGTCCACCCACGCCACCCCTACGCGGGCGACCTGGTCTACACCGCCTTCTCCGGCTCCCACCAGGACGCCATCAAGAAGGGCCTGGAGGACCTCGACCGGATCGCCGCCGAGGCCGGCAAGTCGACCAGCGAGATCCCGTGGGAGGCGCCCTACCTGCCCATCGACCCCAAGGACGTCGGCCGCACCTACGAGGCCGTCATCCGGGTCAACAGCCAGTCTGGCAAGGGCGGCGTGGCCTACCTGCTCAAGACCGAGCACTCCCTGGACCTGCCGCGTCGTGCGCAGATCGAGTTCAGCCGCGTGGTCCAGCAGCACACCGACTCCGAGGGTGGCGAGGTCAGCCCCGAAGAGATCTGGTCGATCTTCTCTGCCGAGTACCTCGCCCGTGAGGAGCCGTACGCCCTGGAGAGCTGGTCCTCGGTGACCGACGCCGAGGGTGGCGACGAGCAGATCGTCGACCTGCGGGTACGCGGCGAGGAGCGCACCTACAAGGGCGTCGGCAACGGCCCCGTGGCCGCCTTCGTCGACGCGCTGAAGGAGGCCGGCGCCGAGATCCGGGTCCTCGACTACGCCGAGCACGCGCTCTCCGCCGGCGGCGACGCGGCCGCGGCTGCGTACGTCGAGTGCGAGATCGCCGGCGAGATCGTGTGGGGCATCGGCATCCACGAGAACATCGTCACCGCCTCGCTGCGGGCCGTCGTCTGCGCGGCCAACCGCGCCCAGGCGGTCACGATCCCGCGCGGCTGACGTCGGCGCCGCTGCGGGGGCGACCCCGCAGCGGCGACCCGCGCAGCCCGATCACCAGGCCCAGCGCGACCACCGCGGTGCCCACCCACACCATCGGGCCGGGCACGATTCCGTTGAGCGGTACGCCGAGGGCGGCCGCGGACACGGGCACGACGCCGGTCAGCAGGCCGGCGCGCCCGGAGCCGAGGCGCCGGACCGCGGTGAACCAGAGCAGGAACGCGAGCGTGGTGACGACCGCGGCCAGGTGAAGCGCCGCGAGCAGATCGACGGTGTCGAGGGTGGTGACCGCGGTCGGACCCTCGGTCGCGACACCGATGACGGCCATGCCCGCGGTGGCCATCCAAACCGAGTGGAACGAGACACCGAAGGCGCCCAGGCGGGGGAGGACGGGCACCGCCAGGAGCGTGAAGCCCGCCTCGCAGACCAGCACCAGGAGCGCGTAGCCGACGCCCGCCGCGTCGGTCCTCCCGAAGCCCTCGACCACGACCGCCCCCGCGGTCACGACCATGGCCCCGATGATCACGGTGCGAGCCGGGAGGGTGCGGGTCGCGATCGCCGGGACGATCGCCAGCAGCATCGGGACGGCGGCGACGGCGACGCCGATCACCGCGGGCTCGGCATGGGCGACTCCTCGGACGACGCCGACGTTGAAGAGCACCAGGCCCGCGGTCGCCACTCCGGCCAGCCAGAGCCACTCACGACCGCGCGGTCGCGGCACCCGCCAGCCGGTGACCCGTGCGACGGCGAGCAGGAGGATGGCGGCGAGGGCGTACCGGACGCTCTGCAGCGTGAAGAGAGGGGCGTCGGTGATCGCGGCGGAGACGGCGACGCTGCTGCCGACGCAGGCCATCCCGGCGGCGGCGAAGACGATGCCGAGCAGGGTGCCGCGGTGCGGTGCTGCTCCGCCAGCGGTGTCGGGGTGTGGGAGGGCTTCGGTGGTCATGTCTACGAGGTTCGCCCGAACTTGGTCTGGCGGACAGATCCAAACGAGACGTGGCAGAGTGGACCAAGTGACCGGTGCGGACTTCCTCCAGCTCGACCCGGCCGGCGTGCCGCCGGGTGGGCTGGCGGCCTGGCTCACCGGTGCGCTGCGCGACGCAGTCGCCGATGGCCGGCTCGCGGTCGGTGCCCGGGTGCCGGCATCGCGCACCCTCGCCACCCAGCTCGGCGTCTCGCGCGGGGTGGTGGTCGAGGCGTACCAGCGGCTGACCGACGAGGGGCTGCTCTCGGCGCGCAGTGGCGGCGGCACGCGGGTGAGCGCGGTCCCCGGAGCCGTACGCCGCCTCGGTGCCGCCACCCGGCTGCCGACGCCCGATCTGGACCTCTCCCCGGGAGTGCCCGACCTCTCGGCCTTTCCGCGAGCCGCATGGGCGAAGGCGTCGCGGGACGTGATCGCCGAGATCGGCAGCGCCGACCTCGGCTACGGGGACCCGCGCGGCGTGCCGGTGCTCCGGGAGGCGCTCGCGGTCTGGCTTGGCCGCACCCGCGGCCTCACGGTCTCGCCCGACGAGATCCTGGTGATCAACGGCGTCGCCCAGGGGCTCGTGCTCCTGGCACGCTGGCTGGAGGAGCGCGGCAGGACCACGGTCGGCTTCGAGGAGCCGGGGTCGTACGGCGGCCGCGTGCACCTGCAGCGGTGGGGGATGACGATGGTCCCGGTGCCGGTGGACGACGACGGTCTGGACGTGGCGGCGCTCGACGCCAGCGGTGTCGATGCCGTCGTGGTCACCCCCGCCCACCAGTTCCCGACCGGGGTCGTGCTCTCCCCGCAGCGGCGCCGGGAGCTGGTCGAGTGGGTCCGGGCGGCGCCGCACCGGCTGGTGATCGAGGACGACTACGACGCCGAGCACCGATACGACCGACCGCCGGTCGCGGCCGTGAAGGTGCTCGCACCCGACCAGGTCGTCCACCTCGGCAGCGTCTCCAAGACGCTCGCGCCCGCGATGCGGATCGGCTGGCTGGTCGCCCCGTCCGGGATGCAGGAGGAGCTGGTCGAGGCGCGCTATTGGCTCGACCTGGCCAGCCCGGCGCTACCCCAGATCACCCTGGCGCGGATGCTCAGCTCGGGTACCTTCGAGCGGCACCTGAGACTGGTCCGGCAACGGCACAAGGCGCGACGGGACGCCCTGCTCGAGGCGCTCGCCGAGCATCTGCCGACTGTGCGGGTCCGAGGCATCGCGGCCGGACTGCACGTACTGGCGACGCTCCCCGACGGAGTCGACGACGCGGCGGTCGCCACGGCCGCGCTCGAGGCGGGCATCGCCGTCCACCCGTTGAGCCGGCACCGCGAGGGCGAGGGTCCTCCGGGTCTGGTGATCGGCTACGCGGCGACGACCCCTGACCGCCTCCGGGAGGCGGTCAGGCGGCTGGCTGCACTGATCTCCTAGATCGAGACCTACTTCCCGAACCGCTCCTGATCCAGCTTGACCGCGGCGTGCTCGTCCGAGCCGATGTTCTCCCGCAGCTCCTTGGCGGACTCGCGGATGGCGTCGGAGATGATCTCGTGGACCCGCGGGTCGGCCAGGCCCTCGTCGACCAGACGAAGCACGGTGTCGGCCACGAGACGGACGACGTCGTCGTGGAAGGGGAGGTACCTCAGCTTCCCGGCCGCCTGGTCCTGACGGATGAGGTCGATGATGAGGTTGTCGATCTCGGCGCGGTTCTCCTCGATCGCGCTGGAGATGTGCCGGGTGTAGTTGCCGGTCTGGATCACCGCGATCACCTCGTCGAGCACCGCGACCGTGATCGGCTTGCGGATCGCGTCGACGATCGATCCGGAGAACCTCCCCACGACGTACGCCGAGACCCGGTCACCGAAGGCACGGTCGGCGGCGCGCATCAGCCGCAGGAAGATGACGACCACCCGCAGCAGCCGGAAGGCACGGAAGGCCGGGTCCGAGAGCGGGATCATGCCGAGGATCTCGTACCAGTAGAGCGCCAGGAACTTCCAGCCCAGACCGGACCTGCGCCACCGGAAGCAGAACTCGACGAAGAAGATCCCGCAGATCACGTAGTCGGCGACGATCACCCGGCGTTCCCAGGGCTGGGGAACATCCCAGAAGGTGATCCAGACCAGCAGAACGACCGAGATGATCGCGAGCACCAGCATCAGCCAGTCGACGACGGTGACCGGCGGTCCGGCGGCGGTGCCGGGCTCGCGGTCGTGGTGCGCGGGGCGGGTCGGCACGGTCGCGATGCCTGTTGAGCTCATGACCCGCACGATAGGAGACGAGCCGACCAATCACGACCACCCACACGCGTCGTTGCCATCGTGTGGCTGCGACGTGAGGTCGGCAGCGTGGTCACTGGGTGCAGGCGACCTTGCCGTCCGGGACCGAGCGGAACGACATCACCTTGCCCAAGAACGGGGTGTAGGAGAAGCGGGGTTCATATCCGATGAACTCGCCATCGACCTTCTCGATGCGACGGATCTGCCCATAACAGCTGCACTCCACGGATATGTCGTCCTTCTCGCTCAAGGCCCGCTCGAACTCGAACCGGGTCAACGAGTGGCCGGCGTCAGCGACCTCGGCGAGCTCGGGGTCATCGGTCTCGATGATCTTGACCAGGTCGCCCTGATAGTCGCCGATCTGGATGGCCGGGCTGATGAACCAATGGTTCGTCCGGCCGTCCTCGGTCCAGACGTTGCTGAACATCGTGAACGATGTCTGCGTCTTGAAACCGAGGTAGGGGAGGCTGCCGTTCACCAGGACGAGCAAGGTCACGACCCACAGCACGGGCGATCCGGTGAACAGCGGATCAGAGACGGCTATGGCACGCGGCCCGTCGCGGCGTACCACCGCGAGCAGGGACCGAAGATATACGACGATGAGAACCACGAGGCCGAGGAACCACAGACCCACCCGGGCATAGGTGAAGGCCTCGTCGTTCCCGATGGTCCTGGATGCGAGTGTCACGGCGACCACCAGGACACTGACCGCCACCGCACCGCTCGCGACGGTGGCGACCAGGTGGCGTCGTAGCCAACGAAGGCTGTTGCCGACCAGGTCGCTGGCTGCGGTGGCGACCTCGGGGCTGATGAACAGGGCGTACGTCGCGACGGCGACGTAGCTGAACGCCTGGATCGCCGCGATCGGGACCACCGCAAGGGAGAGGTGGAACAACAGCCCGATCGGAATGGCGAGGAACCGCGTTCTGCGGAAGGCGAGCAGCAGCCCCAAGCCGATCTCGGTGACCAAGGTGCCGGCCGTGACCGGAGTCGCGAGCCACGCCACGATCGCGCTGTTCTGCTCGGCATGGAGGGCAGTGCCGAGCAGCGTGGTTGCGCAACCCACCATCGGGTCGAAGAAGTCGGTGTTGGCCTTCGCGATCCCCGACCACACGTACATGACGACCACGGCACCGCGGGCCGGACCCGCGAAGGCTTCGTACGTCGCCGAGCGGATGCCGATGTCGGCTCGACCGCGTCGGCGCCGCATCCACGCGATGGCCAACGCGCCGAGCAGGATCAGATTGATGCAGTCCTCGAGCAGATGATGATTGACCTGATAGGGCATGTGTGCCCAGGAATAGGCCAGGTTGAGCACGAGCATCGTCGCGAGCGCCAGGGTGCGATTGGGCAGGACGATCGCCGCGAGCGTTGCCACCAGAAGCAGACCGAACAGGGCGTCGCGGGGAAAGTACTCATAGGTGAGGAGCTGGATCAGACCCTGTCCCGCCCAGAGCATGGTGAACAGGCTGAGCTGGTCGAAGGTCAGCCTTCGAATCCGTACGTCGGCCACGGCGAAGGTGGACCGAGGGCTGAACCTGGTCATGGCGGGATTACATCTGGTTTCTCGCCGGATTATCTGGTTTCTCGCCGACGCGGACCGGGCGCCGCCCGATGGTGAGGCGAGTGCTGCAGAATGGGACCGTGCCCCTCTACCGCGACGAGGCCATCGTGCTTCGCACCCACAAGCTGGGTGAGGCCGATCGCATCATCACCATGCTCACCCGCCACCACGGCCGGGTGCGTGCGGTGGCGAAGGGCGTGCGGCGTACCACCTCGCGGTGGGGTTCGCGGCTGGAGCCGTTCACCCACGTCGACCTGCAGTTCGCCGAGGGGCGCAACCTCGACACGATCACCCAGGCCGAGACCCTCACCCTGTTCCATGCCGGGATCGGACTGGACTACGACCGCTACACCGCCGGCACCGCGATGCTCGAGACCGCCGACCGGCTGGTCCACGAGGAGGGCGAGCCGGCGCCGCAGCAGTATCTGCTGCTCGTGGGTGGGCTGCGGGTGCTCGCCCAGGGCGATCGGCTTCCCCGCCACGTCCTCGACTCCTACCTGCTCCGCTCGCTGGCCGTTGCCGGTTACGCGCCGAGCTTCGAGGCCTGCGCGCGCTGCGGGCTGGAGGGTCCGCACCGGTGGTTCAACGTCTCCATGGGCGGCGCGTTGTGCACGACCTGCCGGGTGCCGGGCTCGGCGACGCCCTCGCCCGAGACGCTCGCCCACCTCGGTGCGCTGCTCTCAGGTGACTGGGATACCGTCGGCGGCGCCGAGGACCGGACCAGCAGGCAGGCGAGCGGGTTGGTCGCTGCGTACCTCTCCTGGCATCTGGACCGCAACCTGCGCTCGCTCGAATACGTCGAGAGCTGAGAAAAGATGGCCCACTCCCACGGCCACTCCCACGGTGGGCACGACGCCGAGGTGGAGGTCGAGGCCGTGCCGCGGATGGTGCTGACCGTCTCGCTGGTGCTCGTCGCCGTCATCACCGTCGTCGGCGTGGCCCTGTGGTGGCCCGACCGTGCCGCGGTCGAGAAGCTCCAGGGGTCGCAGGAGTTCGTCGCCGACGGCGTCGTCTTCGAGACGGCAGAGGTCACTTCGGTCGCGGAGCCGTGCAGCGCCGAGGGCACGCCGAAGGGCTGCAACACCGCCGGCGCGACGCTGACCAGCGGACCCGACACCGGCACCGAGGTCGCGGTGGAGATCTCGACCCCGATGGCCCGCTCCGGGCTGGAGACCGGTGACGAGGTGGAGCTGTCCCGCACGGAGAAGGAGGGGGAGGCGACGTACGCCTTCTTCGACGTCAAGCGCGGGCCGCCGCTGCTCCTGCTGGTCGGCCTCTTCGTGGTCTGTGTCGTGGCCGTCGCGCGCCTGCGCGGGCTGATGGCGGTGCTCGGCCTGGGGTTCGCGGGAGCGGTGGTGTGGCTGTTTCTGCTGCCCGCGCTGCTCTCCGGCGAGCCCGCGGCGTGGGTCGCGCTGATCTCCTCGGTGCTGATCCTCTACGTGGTGCTCTACACGACCCACGGGTTCTCGGTGCGTACGTCGGTGGCGCTCGCCGGCACCCTGGCCGGGGTCGCGGTGACCGCGCTGATCGGCACCTTCGCGATCGGCGCGAGCCGGCTCAGCGGCCTGGGCTCGGAGAGCGGTCAGACGCTCTCCTCGCTCGACGCCGCGCTCGACCTGCAGAGCCTGCTGGTCGCCGCGGTGATCATCGCCGGCCTCGGCGCGCTCAACGACGTCACCATCACCCAGGCCTCCGCGGTGTGGGAGCTGCGCGCCGCCGGACCTTCCACCTCGCGCTGGGACATCTTCCGCGGCGCGATGCGGATCGGCCGCGACCACGTCGCCTCGACGATCTACACGATCGTGTTCGCCTACGTCGGCAGCGCGCTCACCCTGCTGCTGGTGATCCAGCTCTACGACCGCACCTTCTTCTCGCTGCTCACGACCGAGCAGATGGCCGGCGAGATCGTCGCCACGATGGCGGCGGGCATCGGGGTGGTCCTGGCGATGCCGATCACGACGATCATCGGCGCGCTGACCCTCCCTGGCCCGGCCAGTGGCCCGGAGGAGATGGAGTACGACGCGCCCCGGCGCCCGATGGTCCCGCCCCGGCCGCAGCCTCCCGGGCCGCAGCCGCCTCCCGGCTATCGCCCGACTAGGGTTGCACCTCGTGAGCAAGCCGGTCCGTACCCCAACACCCCACCCGTCCGGGGCTACCCCGCCCCCGGTCCCCAAGGACCTCGTCCCGCACCACGTGGCGATCATCATGGACGGCAACGGCCGATGGGCCAAGGAGCGTGGCCTCCCCCGGACCAAGGGCCACGAAGAGGGTGAGTCCTCGCTCTTCGACGTCGTCGAAGGAGCCATCGAGATCGGCGTGAAGGCCATCTCGGCCTACGCGTTCTCCACCGAGAACTGGTCGCGCTCGCCCGACGAGGTGAAGTTCCTGATGGGCTTCAACCGCGACGTCATCCGCCGCCGCCGCGACGAGATGAACGAGCTCGGTGTCCGGGTGCGCTGGGCCGGTCGCGCGCCCCGGCTGTGGAAGTCCGTCATCAACGAGCTCAAGATCGCCGAGGAGATGACGAAGGACAACACCGTCTGCACGCTGACGATGTGCGTCAACTACGGCGGCCGCGCCGAGCTCACCGACGCCGTGCGGCGGATGGGGGAGGACGTACGCGCCGGGAAGCTGCGTCCGGAGAAGATCACCGAGAAGACCTTCGAGCGCTACCTCTACGTCCCCGACCTCCCCGACGCCGACCTCATCTGGCGCACCTCCGGCGAGCAGCGGCTCTCCAACTACATGCTCTGGCAGGCCGCCTACTCCGAGTTCGTCTTCACCGACGTGCTGTGGCCCGACGTCGACCGCCGCCACCTGTGGCATGCCATCGAGACGTACGCCTCCCGGGACCGCCGCTACGGCGGCGCGCTGCCGAACCCGGTCCAGCTCTAGCGGCAGTCGGTGCAGGTGCCGAAGATCTCCAGGGTGTGGGAGACGTCGGTGAAGCCGTTCTCCTCGGCCATGGTCTTGGTCCAGCGCTCGACGGCGGGGCCCTCGACCTCGACGGTCCGGCCGCACTGACGGCAGACCAGGTGATGGTGGTGGGTGTCGGAGCAGCGGCGGTAGATCGTCTCGCCGTCCTCGGAGCGCATCGCGTCGACCGCGCCGGCCTCGGCCAGCGCGGTCAGCGTGCGGTAGACCGTGGCCAGGCCGACGGCACCGTCGAGACGGGAGTGGATCTCCTGGGCGGAGTGGAAGCCGTCGTACGTCCGTAGCGCCTCGGCGACGGCGAGCCGCTGCTTGGTGGGGCGCAGGGCGCTGGACGGTTCAGTCGCCGAAGGATCAATGCTCGTCATAGTGCTCTCCCTCCGCGCCGACGTGCGCCGCGTGCCGGTGGCCGTCGTGGATGTAGTCGACGTGGTCGCCGTGCTCGACCGCTACGTGGCCGCACTTCTCGCCGTGGTGATGCGGATGTGCCTCGTCGACCGGCTTCTCCATCGGGGCGGTCTCCGGGAACGGGGCCACGAGGGCCCGCCGGCGGCGCAGCCAGGCGCCGATCGGCCAGACCAGGAAGAACCCGGCCAGCGCGACCAGCACGATGCTGGGGCCGGGCTGGACGTTGGCGCCGGTGCGGGAGAGCGCGGCCGCCAGCCCGAGGCCGCCGACCGAGGCGACCAGGCCGGCGCCCATCGCGCCGAGCAGCGTCATCCGGAACGACCGGGTCAGCTGCTGCACGATCGCGACCGGCACGACCATGAGTGCGGAGACGAGCAGCAGTCCGACGGTGCGCATCGCGATCACCACGCTCAGGGCAGCGAGCACGGCGACGAGGATCGAGTAGAACCGCACCGGCAGTCCGGCGACCTTGGCGTAGTCGGCGTCCTGGGAGACCGCGAACAGCTGCGGCGAGAGGCCGACGCAGATCACGATCAGCACGACCGCGAGGGCCATCGTCACGAGCAGGTCGTCGACCGAGATCGTCAGGATCGAGCCGAAGAGGAACTCCTGGAGCCGGGAGGCGCCGGTGCCGGCGAGCCCGGTGACGAAGACGCCGCCGGCGAGCCCGCCGTAGAAGAGCATCGCCAGGGCGACGTCGCCCTCGGCGTGGCCGCGCTCGCGTACGATCTCGATGACCACGGCCCCGGCGATGGCCACGACCACCGCGGCCCAGGTCGGTGAGGTCTGGGTCCACAGGCCGATCGCGACGCCGGTGACGGCGACGTGGCCGATGCCGTCACCCATCAGCGCCAGTCGTCGCTGCACGATGTAGGTGCCGACCGCCGGTGCCGCGATCCCGACGAGGAACGCCGCGATCAGGGCCCGCTGCATGAACGGCACCGAGAAGAGCTCGAGGAGAGTCACTTAGAGCTCCTTCAGCGGGGTCGGGACGGCGGCGTTGGGCGCGGCGGTCGAGCCAGCTGAATCGAGCCCAGTGTCGCAGTGGACGTACCCGGCGTCGAAGCCCTGGGCGTGGACGTCGGCGTCGGAGAGCGGCTGGCCGTCGTAGGCCTTGCGCCCGTCGCGCATGACGACGGCGCGGTCGACCAGCGGAGCCAGCGGCCCGAGCTCGTGGGCGACCAGCACGATCGTGGCGCCGTCGTCCTTGAGCCGGCCGAGAGCCCCTGCCAGCGCATGCTGGTTGGGCAGGTCGACGCCGGCGGTGGGCTCGTCGAGCAGCAGCAGCTCGGGGCGGCCGGCGAGCGCCCGCGCGATCAGCACCCGCTGGTGCTGACCGCCGGAGAGCTGGGCGACCCCACGGTGGGCGTACGCATCCATCCCGACCACCTCGAGCGCCGCCCGGATCGCGGTCCGGTCGGCGCTGCGCAATGGCCGCAGCAGCTTGCGGTGGGTGAGCCGGCCAGAGGCGACGACCTCCCAGACCGAGGCGGGTACGCCGCCGGTGGCTGTGCTTCGCTGCGGCACGTAGCCGACCCGCGACCAGTCGTGGAAGCCGGCCAAGGGGCGGCCGAACAGCTCCAGGCGACCGGCCGAGAGCGGGTTGAGGCCGACCAGGGTGCGTACGAGCGTCGACTTGCCGGAGCCGTTGGCACCCATCAGCGCGACGAACTCACCGCGCTTGACCGTCAGGTCAACCTCGCGCAGGACGGGGCGTCCGGACAGGGCGACATCCCCGTGCAGGAGCTGCACGGGGACATCGGCGGGGACCGTGCTGTTTTTGGTCCCTGATTTGCTCACTGACAACCGTTGGCCGCCTTCAGGGCGTCGAGGTTCTGGCGCATGAGGGAAAGGTAGTCCTCTCCCTCGGTGTCTGCCGAGAGGCCCTCGATCGGGTCGAGCACGGCGGTCTTGAGACCAAGGTCGTCGGCGAGGGTGTCGGCGAGCGCGGTGCTGACCAGGCGCTCGGAGAAGATCGTGGTCACGCCGTGCTCCTTGGCCTGTTCGCCGATCTTGGCGAGCTGGGCCGGGTTGGGCTCGGCGTCGGGGGTCAGGCCGGCGATCGGCTCGAACTCCACGCCGTACTTGTCCAGGTAGGTGAAGGCGTCGTGAGAGACCACGACCTCCTTGATCTTGCATTGCGCCAGGCCGGTCTTGAACTCCTCGTCGACCTTCGTCAGGTCCTCGGTGAGGGACTTGGCGTTGGCCTCGTAGGTCTCGGCGTTGTCGGGGTCCGCCTTGGCAAGCGCGTCTCGTACGCCCTCGGCGTACTGCGCCATCAGCAGCGGGTCGTGCCAGAAGTGGGGGTCGAACTCGCCGTGGTCCTCCTCCTCAGCATGACCTTCTGCCTCCTCCTCGGCGTGCTCGTCCCCGCCCTCCTCGGCGGGGCGGAGCTCGACGACCTTCTCGACGTCGACGACGTCACCCTTGACGTCCTGCTCGACCGCGTCGTCGACGGCGGGCTGGAAGCCGTGCTCGGTGAGGATCAGGTCGGCGCTCTGCAGCGCGGCGGTCTGGTTGATGCTGAGCTCGAGGTCGTGCGGCTCGACGCCCGGCTTGGTGAGGGGGGTGACCTCGGCGAGGTCACCCGCTACCCGCTCCGCGACGAACTCCAGAGGGTAGAACGCCGCTGCGACCTGGACCTTCCCCGAGTCGGATCCGGAGGCGGAGGAACCGGAGTCGTCGGAGAGGGCGGCACAGCCCGAGGTGAGCAGGAGTGCGCCGGCGGCAAGGAGGCCAGCGGAGCGGGTAGCGGGGGTCATGAGAACCATTCTCAGGCTAGTTGAGAATGGTTGTCAATTCCTTCCGGGATGCCGAACAGCAGGGGTACGCCGGTCACCCGGGGGAGGTCGATGCGGTTGCACCGTTCGGCAAGCCCTGGATCACCCGGCCAGGAGCCGATGATCAACCCGTCGGGCTCGTACCCACGAGCGCGCAACGCGGCCACGGTCAGCTCGGTGTGGTTGAGGGTGCCAAGACCGGCCGCCGTGACGACGACGAACGATGTCGGTACGCCCTCGGCGAGAAGGGCGTCGGCCACGTCCAAGAGCGTGCCGCCGTCGGTGTCCAGACGCACCAGCAGGCCGCCTGCGCCCTCGACGAGGACGAGGTCGTTCTCGCTGGTCAGGGCAGAGATGGTCGGAGCGTACGCAGCGACCGCCGGGATCTCCACCCCGGCCCGCCGGGCGGCGGTGTCGGGCGCGAGCGGCTCCTCCAGACTGGTGAGCTCGTGGACCTCGATCCCGGTCAGCCGGCGGATCTCGGCGGCGTCGCAGTCGCCGTCGGCGGTGCCGGTCTGCACCGGCTTCACGACCGTGACCTTCTCGCCGTTGGTGCGCGCCCGGGCCGCCAGCGTCGCCGTCGCGACCGTCTTGCCGACGCCCGTGTTGGTGCCGGTGACGATCACCACCCGCCCGCTCACCGGACCTCACCCACGATCGTGTCGATGGCCTTGGTCGCCCGATCCCACTCCTCGTCGGTGACACCCGCTCCGGCGGTGATCCGCAGCCGGGAGACCCCGTCGGGGACCGACGGCGGGCGGAAGCAGCCGACGCGTACGCCCTCGCTGAGCAGGTCCGCCTGTGCGGAGACCGCAGCCTCGGGGGACGGCATCGGCACCGACAGGACCGCGCCGGCGGGAGCCGGGACGCCGAGGGTCCGGGCCAGCTCGGTGACGCGAGAGCGGATGGTGTCGGCGAGGTCCGGGCGAGCACGCGAAATCCGCGCCGCGGCCAGGGCCGCGGCGGCGGAGGCGGGGGCCAGGCCGGTGTCGAAGATGAACGGGCGGGCGGTGTTGACCAGGTGGTCGAGGACCGCTCGCGGCCCCAGTACGGCTCCGCCCTGGCTGCCCAGGCTCTTGGAGAGCGTCGCGGTGACGAGCACGTCGGGCCGCCCGGCGAGACCGTGGCGGTGGACGAGCCCCGGCCCGTGCACGCCGACGCCGTGGGCCTCGTCGACGACGAGCAGCGCGCCGTGCTCCGCGCAGACCTCCGCCAGTGCCGTCAGCGGCGCCTCGTCGCCGAGGACGGAGTAGACGGACTCGGCCAGCACCAGGCTGCGTACGCCCGGACGCGCCGCGAGCGCCGCCCGGACCGCCGCCACGTCGTTGTGGGGCACGACCGTCAGCTGGGCCCGGGAGAGCCGTACGGCGTCGATCAGCGAGGCGTGGATGTGCGCGTCCGAGACGACGTGGGCGGTCCGGTCGGCCAGGGCTCCGACGACCGAGAGGTTGGCGTGGTAGCCGGTGGAGAAGGTCAGCGCGCCCGGCTGCCCGAGCCAGTCGGCGAGCTCGGCCTCCAGGTCGCCGTGCAGCGTCAAGGTGCCCGTGACCAGGCGGGACGCACCCGCGCCACCACCCCAGAGCATGGCCGCCTCGGCCGCGGCGCGGCGTACGTCCGGGTGACCGGACAGGCCCAGGTAGTCGTTGCCGGCCAGGTCGACGACGCCGTCGTCGGGTCCACGCGGCCGTAGCCGCCGGGTCAGCCCGGCCGCCTCCCGCGCCGTGGCGGCCTCCTCGAGCCAGGTCTGCCACCCCATGTCAGGCCACCTCCGCGGCCGCGGCGACGGCCCGGCAGATGCGGGCGAGGTCGTCCTCGCCGGTGATGTAGGGAGGCATCGTGTAGATCAGGTCGCGGAACGGCCGGATCCAGACGCCCTCCCGCAGCGCGGCGTCGGTGGCCTTGGCGACATCCACCGGATGGTCGAGCTGGACCACGCCGACGGCGCCGAGGACGCGGACCTGGCTGACACCCGGAGCGGCAGCCAGCGGGGAGAGGCCCGTCGAGAGCGCGGCGGAGACCCGGGACACGTCCTGCTCCCAGCCGCGGGCGGCCAGCAGGTCCAGGGAGGCCAGCGCCACCGCGCAGGCGAGCGGGTTGCCCATGAAGGTCGGCCCGTGCATGAGCACACCCGACTCGCTCCGGGAGATCGCGTGCGCGACCTCGGAGGTGGTCAGCACGGCGGCCAGGGTCATGTAGCCGCCGGTGAGCGCCTTGCCGAGACAGAGGATGTCCGGGGTGACCAGCGAGGACACGAAGAGGTCGCCGGTGCGGCCGAGGCCGGTGGCGATCTCGTCGAAGATCAGCACCAGTCCGTGCTCGTCGGCGATCTCGCGGAGCACGACCAGGCACCGGTCGTCGTAGACCCACATCCCGCCCGCGCCCTGGAGCCGCGGCTCGAGGATGATCCCGGCGAGCTCGTCGGCGTGCTCGGCCGCCAGGCGGCGTACGCCCTCGGCCCACGCCTCCACGTCGCCACCCGGCGCCGGCGGGCGCTCGGCGAAGACCTGCGGCGCGAGCATCTCGGTGAACATCGAGTGCATCCCGCCGACCGGGTCGCACGTGCTCATGCAGCCGAAGGTGTCGCCGTGGTAGCCGCCGCGCACGGTCAGCAGGCGCGTACGCTCCGGCCGCCCGCGGCCTCGCTGGCTCTGCAGCGCCATCTTGATCGCCACCTCGACGCTCACCGACCCGGAGTCGGCGAGGAAGACGTGCTGCAGGGGATCCGGGGTGATCGAGACGAGCCGCTCGGCGAGGTCGACCGCCGGTGCGTGGGTCAGGCCGCCGAACATCACGTGCGCCATCCGGCCGGTCTGCTCGGCGAGCGCGGCGTCCAGCTCGGGCACCCGGTAGCCGTGGACCGCCGACCACCACGACGACATCGCGTCGACGACCTCGAGGCGGTCGCCGCCGTCGTCGAGGTGGAGGCGTACGCCCTCGGCGCCGGTCACGAGCCGCACCGGCGCCGGGTCGGTCATCGAGGTGTAGGGGTGCCAGATGTGCTCGCGGTCGAAGGCGAGCAGATCGTGGCCCCTGTCAAGCGTTGGCAGCGACATCGGTCCCCGCTCCGCGGCGCCGGATCACCGGGCCGTCCTGCTCGTCGTGGCCACCGCAGGCCCCGCCAGAGGCACTGCCGCACCCGTCGCCGCAGCTGCTGCCACAGCCACCGCCCGCGACGCGACCGGCGGCCTTGGTGCGGTGCTCCTCGATGAGCTCGTCGAACGCGCTCTCGTCCATGCCGAGGATGACGAAGCCGTTGTCGCGCAGCATCTCCAGGTCGGCCAGCGCGTCCTGACCCTCGGAGGTCAGGTAGTCGCCGAGGAAGATCGAGTTGGCGACCTGCAGCGCCGTGGCCTGCAGCGAGCGCAGGTGCATCTCGCGCCCGCCCGCGATCCGGATCTCCTTGTCCGGGCAGACGAAGCGCGCCATCGCCAGGATCTTCACGCAGCGGGTGGGGGAGAGCTCCCAGGTGTTCTCGTACGGCGTCCCGTCGAACGGCATCAGGAAGTTCACCGGAATCGAGTCGGCGTCGAGCTCCTTGAGCGCGAAGAGGGCCTCGACGAGCTGCTCGTCGGTCTCGCCCAGGCCCGCGATGAGGCCCGAGCACGGCGAGAGGCCGGCGTCCTTGGCCTTGCCGATGGTGTCGATGCGGTCCTCGTAGGTGTGCGTCTGGACGATGTTGTCGTGGTTGGACTCGGCGGTGTTGATGTTGTGGTTGTACGCATCCACCCCGGCTGCCTTGAGCCGTTCGGCCTGGCCGCCCTTGAGCAGCCCGAGACAGGCGCAGACCTCGACGCCCTCGTGCGCGTCCTTCAGCGCGGAGGTCATCTCGACGACCTTGTCGATGTCGCGCTCGGAGGGTCCGCGGCCCGAGGAGACCATGCAGACGCGGGTGGCGCCACCACGCAGCCCGGCGCCGGCCTGCTCGAGGGTCTCGTCCTTGGAGAGCCAGGAGTACTTCAGGACCGGCGCCTGCGACCCGAGCGCCTGGCTGCAGTAGTTGCAGTTCTCCGGGCACAGGCCGGACTTCAGGTTGACCAGGTAGTTCACCTTCACGGTGTTGCCGAAGTGCTCGCGCCGCAGTCGTCCCGCCGCGGCGACGACACTCATCAGCTCCGAGTCGGGCGTACGCAGCACGGCCACTGCGTCCTCGGCGGTGGCGGCCCCGCCGGACAGGATCCGGTCGGCTAGCTGGTCGAAGGCTGTCGTCATGCGGGAGTCTCCTCGGGATGGCTACCTGAACAACGTTCAGTTGAACGGTGTTCAGGTTAGGTTCTGTCGGGCCGTACCGCAACGTCGCCGTCCACCTGACCGGCATTAGGATCGGCTCGTGCGCATCGAGACGATCCCCGGACTGGTCCTGATCGAGCACGAGATCGAGGTGCCGCTGGACCATCTCGGCGGCGGGCCGGAGACGCTGACCGTCTTCGCCCGCGAGGTGCGTCGTCCGGGCGATCGCGACGACCGTGACGCGCTGCTCTTCCTCCAGGGCGGCCCGGGCGGAGAGAGCCCGCGCCCGATCGACCTCCCGATGGTTCCGGGTTGGCTGGAGCGGGCTCTCGAGGACTATCGGCTGATCCTCCTCGACCAGCGGGGGACCGGGCGGTCGACACCGCTCACCGCAATGACCGGCATGAGCCCGCAGGAGCAGGCCGACTACCTGGCCCACTTCCGCGCCGACTCGATCGTCGAGGATGCCGAGCTCCTCCGCGCCCACCTGGGCATCGATCGGTGGTCGCTCCTGGGCCAGTCCTTCGGCGGCTTCTGCTCGCTGCGCTATCTCTCGACCCACCCGGAGTCGCTGCGCGAGGTGATGTTCACCGGGGGAGTGCCGCCGGTCGGACTGCCCGTCGACGAGATCTACGCCGCGACCTTCGCCCGCACGATCGAGCTCACCGAGCGCCACTACGCCCGCTTCCCCGGCGACCGCGACCGGATGCGAGCGCTGGTCGAGCGCTGCGACGCCGGCGACATCCGGCTCCCGCACGGCGGCCTGCTCTCCGCCCGTCAGGCGCGCGGGATCGGCAACCGGCTCGGCATGACCGGCGGCTCCGAGCAGATCCACTACCTTCTCGAGCGCGACCCGGCCGGACTCGGCTTCGGTCACGAGGTCGCGTCGCTGCTGCCCTTCAGCGGACACTCGCCGCTCTACGTACTCGTCCACGAGGCCTGCTACGCCGATGCCCAGGCCACTCGCTGGGCCTCCGCGCGCGTCCAGCCCGCGGCGTACGAGGACCCGACTCTCTTCACCGCCGAGCACCTCTTCCCGTGGCACCTGACCGAGGACCCGCTGCTGGCTCCCTTCGCCGAGACCGCGGACCTGCTGGCCGAGCGCGAGTGGCCGAGCCTCTACGACCCGAGCGCGCTCGCCGCCGTCGACGTCCCATGTGCCGCGGCGGTCTACTACGACGACCCGTACGTCCTGCGCGAGCACTCCCTCGCCACCGCCGACCTGGTCCCCACCCTCCGCCCGTGGATCACCAACGCCCACCTCCACAACGGCGTCCAGGTCGCCCCCGAGGAGGTCCTGGACCGTCTCATCGGGATGGTCCGCGGGCGCGTCTGACGACGGTTCGTCAACGAAGGGCCAACATTTGAGGCCACGCGCGGCGGTGCCGGGCATCATGAGCGCATGAGTGTGCCCGTGACCGCCGTTCGTACCGCCTCCTTCGTCGTCACCATGGTGCTCGTCGGGCTCGCCTACCCGGTCCTCGCCGGCTTGGTCTACGTGGGTCTCCTGGTCGCGTCCGTGACCGGCAACCAGGGGATGGGCGGGCCGCTCGCGGGGCCGGTGCTCGTACTTCTCGGCGCTGCCGTCGGGGCGCTCTGTGTGGCCATCGCCGCGCCCGCGGCACTCGCTGCGCGCGTCGTGGGTGGCCTCAAGGGAGTCCTCGCCGGCTCCGCGACCCTCGTGTTCCTCACCGCCGGAGCCACCTGGTTCGCCTGGCTCCTCTTCGACCTGTCCGGGAGCCCGGCGGTCACCGCCGCGCTCCTGGTCGTCGCCGCGACCCCTGCGGCGCTCGTCCTCGCGCTCTCCGACGCCGTCGCCGGGTTCGTCACCGGCCAGCGCCTTCGGCCTCGGCCTTTTGCCGCCGAAGCCTGAGCCGACCTGCCAGAATCTGGTTCCTGTGAGCATCGAGGTAGTGGCGTACGACCCGTCCTGGCAGGACCGGTTCGAGAAGGTCGCCGCGGCGCTGAGCGGTGCGCTGGCCGACGGCCCGCCGGCGAGCATCGAGCACGTCGGCTCGACCTCGGTCCCGGGGCTGGCGGCCAAGCCCATCCTCGACATCGACGTGATCGTGGCGCCGGAGGACGTACCCGCTGCGGTCGCTGCGCTCGTACGCATCGGCTACCGCCACCGCGGCGATCTCGGCGTCGCCGGCCGCGAGGCGTTCTTCGCCCCTGATGAGGAGCCGAGACGCCACGTCTACGTCTGCGCCGCGGGGACGCTCAACGTACGCAACCATCTTGCGGTCCGCGACGTTCTGCGCCGCCGTGACGATCTGCGCGACGAGTACGCAGCCGTGAAGCTGGCGCTGGCCGCCGACCCGGCGATGGACATCGACACCTACATCGCCCGCAAGTCCGACGTCTTGCAGAAGGTCCTCGCCGCCGCCGATCTGACCGACGCCGAGCGCCGCCAGATCCTCTCCCTCAACGACCCGAGCTCAACGCAATAACCGTGCATGTGCATGGAAGTTGAGCGCCGGAACCGCTGCCGGTGCGTCAGAACCCCACATGTGCGCGGTTCTGGCGGATCACAGCTGCAGCGCGTACGCCGCCATCCGGTACGCCACGGCGACGCTCTCAGGGTCGTGGGACGAGTCGTCCTGGAGGACGGACTCGGCGTGGGCGCGGATGCTCTGCGAGGGATCCTCGGTCAGGAGGTCTCGGCAGAGGCCGTCGACGACGGCTCGAGCGTCCTGCTCGTCGAGGCCTTCGAGGACGTCGCCGAGGTCGAGCAGCATCGCGGCCTCGGCGAAGATCTCCTGAAGGGTCTCCAGGTCCGCCTCGGTGCCCGGTCGCGCCGCCGCCTCCTCGGCCAGGCCGAGCACGGGGCGGAGACGAGGGTCGAGGTCGGGGGTGCTCATGGGTCGAGTCTGATCCGAGCGAGGCGCAGGCTCAACCGGGTTTCATCCCGGCCGGGGTCAGCGGTCGAGATCGTCGAGGTTCAGCCCCATCGGCGACTGGCCGGGGATCTCGCCGGAGGCGACCACGGCCTTGGCCAGTGGCCGCAGCAGCGCGATGAGCTCGTCGACCTCGGCCGGCTCCAGGGTCGCGTACGCCGTGGCCGCAAGCGCGTCGGTCGTCGACTCGATCCCGGCCTTGGTCTCCCGGCCGGCATCGGTGAGGGACTGGCCGTCGTCGGTGACGAGCCCGCGGGACTGCAGCCCGGAGACGAGCGAGTCCCACTCGGTCTCGTGGATGTTGCGGGAGGTGGCGTAGACCGACGGGGAGGTGCCGTTGGCGAGGGCATGGAAGACGTGCGACTCGCGGCCGCCGATCCCGGCGGAGAGGAGGGTGGCGACGTGGCCGTCGCCGCGGTGTTCCCGCAGCAGGGTCGCCGCGTCCCACAGGAGGGTCAGCGGGTCCTCGGAGACGGGGAGCGAGCACAGCGCGGCGTACAGGGCCCGTCCCTCCGACGGGGCGCCGAGAGCTGCTCGCGAGGCGAGCGAGGCAGCCCGGTCGACGTCATCGGCGAGCGGGCCGAGGTGACGGCGGAGCGCGGCGACGGCGCCAGTGCGGCGGGCCTCGTGAGCGGCCTCGGGCGGCGCGAAACCCCAGGCGTCGGGAAGCGCCCGGGAGACGTGCGAGAAGGCGAAGTTGTAGAAGACGGCATGGACCACCTCGGCCGGAACAGCCCCCAGCGGAGCGGACCGAGCGGCGAAGTAGCCCATCCAGTAGCCGCGGTAGCCGGCCTCCTTGAGCAGGGCGATCGGTTCGGGTGAGAAGTAACCCACCGCATGGATCGGCTCGAGCAGCTTCCACAGACGACGCGCGTTCGATTCCATGCCAGGACGGTATCGGGACCCGCCCGAGCGGCCGAGCGAATTGGCCCCGCGGGCGGCGTACATAACAAGATGACACCGCGGATAGGATTTCCGCAGATCCCCTAGCACCGAGGCCCGGCAGCCGGCCGGGCTCGCAACGAGCAGAGAGCATTCATCGTGGCAAAGCCGCCAGCATCGACCCTTGACCTCGTCGTCTCCCTCGCCAAGCGGCGCGGATTCGTCTTCCCCAGCGGCGAGATCTACGGCGGCACCCGGAGTGCCTGGGACTACGGCCCCCTCGGTGTCGAGCTCAAGGAGAACATCAAGCGCCAGTGGTGGAAGGCGATGGTCCAGCAGCGCGACGACGTCGTCGGCCTCGACTCGAGCATCATCCTGCCGCGCCAGACCTGGGTCGCCTCCGGGCACGTCGAGACCTTCAACGACCCGCTGGTCGAGTGCCAGTCGTGCCACAAGCGCTACCGCTTCGACCACCTCCAGGAGGAGTACGCGGAGAAGAAGGGCATCGACGACCCCGACACCGTCGTCATCAACGAGGTCGTCGCCTGCCCGAACTGCGGCACCCGTGGCGCCTGGACCGAGCCGCGTGAGTTCTCCGGCATGCTCAAGACCCACCTCGGTGTCCTCGAGGACGAGTCGGGCCTCCACTACCTGCGTCCGGAGACGGCGCAGGGCATCTTCGTGAACTTCGCCAACGTGGTCACCTCGACCCGCCAGAAGCCCCCGTTCGGCATCGCCCAGACCGGCAAGAGCTTCCGCAACGAGATCACGCCGGGCAACTTCATCTTCCGCACCCGCGAGTTCGAGCAGATGGAGATGGAGTTCTTCGTCAAGCCGGGCGAGGACGAGGAGTGGCACCAGTACTGGATCGACGAGCGCACCCGGTGGTACACCGGCCTCGGCATCAACCCCGACAACCTGCGTCACTACGAGCACGCCAAGGAGAAGCTGAGCCACTACTCCAAGCGCACCGTCGACATCGAGTACCGCTTCAACTTCCCTGGTAGCGAGTGGGGCGAGCTCGAGGGCATCGCCAACCGCACCGACTTCGACCTCGGCACCCACATGAAGCACTCCGGCCAGGACCTGCAGTACTTCGACCAGGCCAACAACGAGCGCTACCTGCCGTACGTCATCGAGCCCGCGGCCGGTCTGACCCGCGCGCTGATGACCTTCCTCGTCGACGCGTACGCCGAGGAGGAGGCGCCCAACGCCAAGGGCGGTGTCGACAAGCGGGTCGTGCTCCGGCTCGACCACCGGATCGCGCCGGTCAAGATCGCCGTGCTCCCGCTCAGCCGCAACGAGGCGCTCTCGCCGAAGGCGAAGGCGCTCTCGGCCGAGCTGCGCGCCAACTGGGCCGTCGACTTCGACGACTCCCAGTCGATCGGCAAGCGCTACCGCCGCCAGGACGAGATCGGTACGCCGTACTGCGTCACCGTGGACTTCGACACCCTCGAGGACAACGCGGTCACCATCCGCGAGCGCGACACCATGAAGCAGGAGCGCATCCCGCTCGAGGGCGTGAGCCGCTACTTCGCCGAGCGTCTGATCGGCGCCTGAGCAACACCCGTTACCGCGTCGTAAACGTCGCAAAGGGCGTCCTGCCGCATGTTTCCAAGACTCGTGCGGCAGGATGTCCCCATGCAACGAGCGGGGTCCGTACTCGCCGCATCCGTCACGGGTGCGGTCATGGTCATGTCAGTGATGGGGTGCAGCGGCACCGCGCCGAGGACGAACGCGCCCAAGCCGTCCGAGAGCGCATCCGCCTCGCCCTCCGCATCGGCCTCGGCGTCGGCATCGCCCTCCGCCGGGGCGCTCACCGAGCCCGGTGCCGACCGCAAGCTCGGTGAGACCGCGACCGTCGAGTGGGCGCCCAAGGAGGGTGTCGACGGCAAGCTCTCGATCACCGTCACCAAGCTCGAGTCGACCTCCTACAAGCAGACCTTCTCGGGATGGAAGCTCGACGAGGCGACGCTGGCGCGCGCTCCCTACTTCGTACGCGCCACCATCAAGAACGACAGCAAGACCGACCTCGGTGGCTACGACGTACCGCTGTGGGGTCTCGACGACCAGGGCAGCCTGGTCGAGGCCGCCTCGTTCAAGGAGCCGTTCAAGCCCTGTGACGGCAAGACGTTCCCCAAGCCGTTCGCGCCGGGCGCCAGCGTCAACGCCTGCCTGGTCATGCTCGTCCCGGACCAGGGCAAGCTCGTCGGCGTGAGCTTCCGGCCCTACGAGGAGTTCGACCCGATCACCTGGGAGAGCGAGCCGACGCCGTACGTCGCGCCCAAGCCCTCCGGATCGCCGTCCGCCTCGCCGACTCCTTGACGCCGACTGCTTGATTTCGTACGGCGCGCCGCTGGCCGGACAATGGAAGGCATGTCCCTCCCTGGCCCCCTGAAGCTCGGCAGCCTCACCGTCGACACCCCTGTGGTGCTCGCGCCGATGGCCGGTGTCACCAACGCCGCCTTCCGGCGCCTGTGCGCCGAGCAGGGCGCCGGCCTCTACGTCTGCGAGATGATCACCTCCCGCGGCCTGGTGGAGGGCGACCAGCACACCAAGGACATGCTCGTCTTCGACGAGGCCGAGACCGTACGCAGCGTGCAGCTCTACGGCACCGACCCGGTCTACGTCGGCAAGGCGACCGAGATCCTCTGCGCCGAGTACGGGGTGGCGCACGTCGACCTCAACTTCGGCTGCCCGGTGCCCAAGGTGACCCGCAAGGGCGGCGGGGGAGCGCTGCCCTATAAGCGCGGCCTGCTCGGCGAGATCCTGGAGCACGCTGTACGCGCGGCGGAGCCCTATGACGTACCGGTGACGATGAAGACCCGCAAGGGCATCGACGACGCCCACCTGACCTACATGGACGCCGGCCGGATCGCCCAGGAGAGCGGCGCCGCCGCGATCGCGCTGCACGGACGTACGGTCGCCCAGGCCTACTCCGGCACCGCCGACTGGGACGCCATCGCCGAGCTCGCCGCCGCGGTCGAGATCCCGGTGCTCGGCAACGGCGACATCTGGGAGGCGGCCGACGCGATCCGGATGGTCGAGGAGACCGGTATCGACGGTGTCGTCATCGGCCGCGGCTGCCTCGGGCGCCCCTGGCTCTTCCGCGACCTGGCGGCCGCATTCGCCGGTGAGACGGTCAACGTTCTGCCGAATCTCGGCGAAGTGACCGACATCATGCGGCGCCATGCCGAGCTGCTCTGCGAGCACATGGGGGAGGAGCGCGGCTGCAAGGAGATCCGCAAGCACATCGCGTGGTACCTCAAGGGCTTCAGCGCCGGTGGTGAGCTGCGCCGGACCCTCGGCCTGGTGAACAGCCTCCAGGACCTCGACGAGATGCTCGCCAAGCTCGACCGGGACGAGCCTTTCCCCTCGTCACAGCTGGGTGCGCCGCGTGGACGGCAGGGTGCGCCTCGGGACAAGGTGGTCCTCCCGGAGGGGTGGCTCGACGACGCCGACGGGCGCGGCTGCGGGTTCGCCGAGAACGTGTCGGAGACCTCCGGCGGCTGAGCCTCCAGGGCCCGTTCGAAGGGGTCTCGAGGGGCGTTTCGAGCCTTCGGAATCAGTCGCTCGACAGGTACAAAACTACGCAAAAACTCGGTAAGGGAATTGGAATACCCCCTCTCGTGTGTGTTGTACTCATTGCCGTGCCGAGCCCCCACCAGCACAACCCTCGACGGTTTTCATCCGTTGAAACCATGGGAACAGCTCTGGCGCAGACCATGTAGTCGAGCAAAGGAATTGCGTGTGGCCGGCAGCCACAGAGGCGACACTCGGGCCGTCCGTAAGACCAAATCCATAGTTGTCAGCGCAGGGGTCGCGGTTCTCGCGACAGGTGCCGCAGTCGGCGCCGGAGCCGCATTCGCGGAGCCAACCTCCTCCCTGGTCGCCAAGAACGCAGGCGCTTCCCTCTCTTCGACCAAGGCCAACGTGCCGAGCACCCGTGACGACGCGCGCGTCGCCGGGGACCGTCGTGAGACCGTTGTCAGCCGTGACGGAGGCGACCGTGAGTCGGTCTCCTCGGTCGAGACGCTGACCAAGGGTCCCGAGCAGGTCGAGACCGGCACCGCGAAGGCAGTCAAGCGCTGGACCGACGAGACGCTCAACCTCTGGTCCGCCTACGGCAAGCACGCCGCTCAGAATGGTGAGATCGAGGCCGGCGAGCTGGTCTACGCGACCGGTCGCACCGAATCCGGCCGCGACGAGATCCTCGTCGACGGCGAGGTCGCCTGGGTGACCGCCGGTCACCTCGTCGACGAGAAGCCCGAGGAGACCGGTGTCGCAGCCGGCGTCAGCACCGCTGCGTGCGGTGACCCCTCGGTCGAGAGCGGTCTGGTCTCCGACGCTGTCACGGTCTACCGCGCGGTCTGCAACGCCTTCCCCGAGGTCGAGTCCATGACCGTCGGCGGCTGGGACGGTCACGGCGAGCACTCCTCGGGCAAGGCGCTCGACTTCATGACCTCCGACAAGGCGCTTGGCGACTCGATCGCCGCCTACCTGCAGCAGCACGCAGCGGAGCTCAACCTCTACGACATCATCTGGTACCAGCGGATCTGGACGCCGGTGCGTGCCTCGGAGGGCTGGCGCTACATGGAGGACCGCGGGTCCACCACCGCCAACCACTACGACCACGTGCACGTCTCCACCAACTGATCCGTCGGTCTCGAATCGCGTTCGGCCCGGGCTCGAAAGAGCCCGGGCCGAACTGCGTTTTCGGCGATCGGCAGGTCAACAACTTCGCAAAAGTCTCAGGCCTGCGTTGGGATACCCCCGCAGGTGTGTGCTTGACTCAGGCGCTGTGCCCGGGCTCACGACCCAGCTTCAGCGGAAGTGGCGAAGGGTGCTCTCGGGCGATACCCCCACATTGTCGAGCGAAGGATTGCACAGTGGCCACCAGCCACAAAGGCGATTATCGAGCTGTCCGTAGAACCAAGAACGCCGTGGCGACCGCAGGGATCGTGACGTTCGCGACCAGCGGTGCGATGGCCGCCGGGGCGGCCGCGGCCAACCCCGGCGTCGTGATCTCCGAGGTGGAGGAGAAGTCCGGACTCCGGCTGCCGTCGCCGGCCGATCGGCGTATCGAGGCCGAGGCCAAGGCGATGGCGAAGATCCCGGCGCTGCCGACGACCCGGGAGGACACCCGGATGTCGAACGACCGCCGTGAGCTCACCGGCCGGGAGACGACCGTCAGCCGCAGCGGCGAACGCGGGGGAGGGACGACGACCAACGCGCTGAGCGAGGTCGCGACGATCGAGTCGCTGATCGAGCGGCCGACGTCGGTCAGCGGCGGCGCGCAGAAGGCGGTGCTGCGCTACGTCCAGGAGGACGTCACCGTCTACGCCTCCTACGGAAAGCGCGCCAAGGAGCTCGGCGAGCTGGAGCTCGGGCGCGCGGTCTACTACACCGGCCGCGACGAGGGAGGCCGCCAGGAGATCGTCCTGGAGGGCAACCCGGTGTGGATCCCCGAGGGCAACCTCGGCAAGACCAAGCCCGAACCCCCGCCCGAGCCCACTCCGACGCCGACGCCGACGCCCTCCCCGACGCCGTCGGAGGACGCCTCGGCGGGGCTGGACTTCTCCGCCTGCGGTGACTCCTCGGTCGAGGACGGTCTGGTCTCCGACGCGGTCGACCTCTACCGCGCCGTCTGCAACGCCTTCCCTGCGGTCGCCTCCGGCACCACGTACGGCTACGACCCCCACGGCGAGCACATCAGCGGCAAGGCGCTCGACTTCATGACCGACGACAAGGAGCTCGGCGACGCCATCGCCGCCTTCGTCCAGGAGCACGCCGCCGCGCTGAACATCTACGACATCATCTGGTACCAGCGCATCTGGACCCCCGTCCGCGCCGACGAGGGTTGGCGCCCGATGGAGGACCGCGGCGACCCCACCGCCAACCACTACGACCACGTACACGTAGCCGTCAACTGAATCGCCGAGTCGGCTCATCCTGACTCAAAACCACGCCGAGTCGGCTCGTCATAACGAGCCGACTCGGCGGGATTTCTGGTCAGGACTAGCCGACTCGGCGGGGGTTGTCGCTCAGAGGACGGCGCCTCGTGGCGCTACTTCCACCGTGGAGATCCCGCGCGCGTACAACAGCAGCAGTTGGTCGCCGTGCCTGCAGCGGATGACGCCGGTGTCGCTCGACAGGACGGTGGCGAGATGGTCGATCGCCTCGGCCTCGCTCGCCGTCTCTACGTCGTCGTAGATGACGTCCATGCTGTCACCGCCGATGAGCCGTACGCGAAGGACGATGCCGGCCATGATGCCCGCCTCTCGACCGGCATGAAGCGGTGTCCGGATGGAGGCCTCAGGTCCGGTCAGTCACCCCAAATCTACGCCGGGCCGCCAAGGTGAGATCAGACCAGGGCGCTCAGCGGGGTGGGCTTGCGGCCACCGACCTGCTCGACGACGTCGGTGACGGTGGCGAGCTTGCCGAGCCGGGTCGCGGTGCCGAACGAGGTGAGCAGCGGGGCGATGAAGTCCGGGAGCCCGGCGGAGACCAGGCCCGCGGTGTAGGCCTCGTCGTCGACCTGGACGACCTCGACCGGCTTGCCGGACTTCTGGGTGGCGAGCTCGGCCAGATCGGTCGCGGTGTAGGCGTGCGGGCCGGTGACGTCGTACGCCTTGCCCTCGTGTCCCTCGCCCGTCAGGACCCCGGCGGCGACGGCCGCGCAGTCGGCACGGGTGACGTAGGCCGCGCCGCCATCGCCGAAGTTCGTGACCAGCTGCCCGGTCGCGGCGGCCTGGGCGACGGAGTCGACCTGCATGTCGGCGTAGAGGTTGTTGCGGAGCATGGTCCACGCCAGACCGCTCTCGCGCAGCGCCTCCTCGGTGGCGGCGTGGTCGGCGACGACGCCGGCAGGGTTGTCCGCGGTCGGCCCGGAGACCGAGGTGTAGGCCATGTGGCGCACACCCGCCTTGACGGCCGCGTCGATCGCGGCGAGGTGGCCCTCGACGCGGGCGCCGACGGCGTCGGTCGAGATGAGCAGTACGCGCTCGACGCCGGCGAAGGCGTCGACGAGCTCGTCGGGCTTGCTGAAGTCGGCGGCGCGGACGTCGGCGCCGCGCTCGGCGTAGTCGGCGAGCTTGGCGGGGTCGCGGGTGAGGAGCACGACCTCGGCGGGGTCGACGGTGGTGAGGAGCTGGTCGGCGACGAGGCGGCCGAGCTGGCCGGAGGCGCCGGTGATGGCGATGGTCATGGAAGTCCTATCGGTAGTGCCGTAACTGTAGCCACGGCGGTGACGGTTTCATAAATGTAGTCATACCGATGGCAATAAGGCAAGATGGGGGTATGGCCGCCCCGACGAACACCCGTTTCGCGGTGGCCGTCCATGTCCTGACCTACCTCGCCTCGTGCGCTGCCGCCGGCCGCACGACCCCTGTCAGCTCCGACGAGCTCGCTGGCAGCACCGCGGTCAACCCGGTCCACGTACGCAAGGTGCTCGGGCCGCTGCGTACGGCCGGTCTGGTTCGGTCCCGTCCTGGTGCCCACGGGGGATGGGAGCTGGCGGTCGACCCCAAGACGGTGAACCTCGCCCAGGTGTGGCAGGTGCTGCAGGGCGACGACCAGGTCCTCGGCATCCATGGCCCCAACCCCGCCTGCGCGGTGGGCGCCAACATCCAGGGTGTCCTCGTCGACCTCGACCGCCGGGTCGCCCGCGCCGTCCTCGACGAGCTCTCGGGGATCACGCTCGACGACGTGATGTCGACAGCCGGCTTCAAGGCTGAGGACTTCGCGATCCTGCTGCCCTGAGGGCCGTTCTCGCGCTTGACCGCAACGACCACAACGTCCGTTACGACGGCAACGTTGACCTGTGGTGGGCGTCACCCACAGTCTCGGGTGTCACCACGTGACGGTCAGCACACGGCGTAGAGAACCAGGATCGGCAATGCTCGTAGCACTCGGCTTCATGATGGTCGCCCTCTTCATGTTCCTGATCATGTCCAGACGGGCGACCCCGGTCGTCGGCCTCATCGCGGTGCCGGTGGCGTTCGGCATCGCAGCGGGCGCCGGGCTTGGCATCGGCGACATGATCATCGACGCGGTCAAGGAGCTCGCGCCGACCGCGGCGATGCTGTTCTTCGCGATCATCTTCTTCGGGATCATGATCGACGTCGGTCTGTTCGACCCGCTGGTCAAGCTGATCCTGCGCATAGTCGGCCACGACCCGATGCGTCTGGTCGTCGGGACCGCCGTCCTCGCGATGGTCGTCTCGCTCGATGGCGACGGGTCGACCACGTTCATCATCGTGACCTCCGCGCTGCTCCCGCTCTATCTGAAGCTCGGGGTGAGCCCGGTCGTCCTCACCGTCGTGGCCGGCCTCGCCAACGGGGCGATGAACATTCTCCCGTGGGGTGGCCCGACCGCCCGGGCCGCTGCCTCGCTCGGTGTCTCGCCGTCCGAGGTGTTCGTGCCGATGATCCCGGCGATGATCGCTGGCCTGGTCGTCGTGCTGGCCTTCGCGGTCCACCTGGGATACCTCGAGCGCCGCCGGATCGGCTCGCTGGAGCTGACCGAGATGACCGAGGAGCGCGTGCTTGTCGGTGCCGGCGCGCCTGCGTCGGGCACGGCTGCCGCGGGCGGCGGCTCGGGCAGCGGCTCGGGTCGCGACGAGGAGAACGACGACGCCGACTGGTTCGCGGAGGGGCTCGACCCGAAGCGCTCGACGCTGCGACCGGGGCTGTTCTGGTTCAACGCGCTCCTGACCGCCACGCTGCTGGTCGTCCTCGTGATCGACATCCTGCCGATCCTGGTGCTCTTCATGGTCGCCGCCGCGATCGCGCTGGTCGTGAACTTCCCGCAGGTCAAGGAGCAGCAGGAGGCGATCACCAGGCACGCCCCGAGCATCGTCTCCGTGGTGGCGATGGTCTTCGCCGCGGCCGTACTGACCGGGGTGTTCCAGGGTACCGGCATGGTCGAGGCGATGGCACGATGGCTGATCGACATCATCCCGCCCGCGCTCGGCCCGCACATGGCGGTGATCGCGGGCGTACTCAGCCTCCCGTTCACCTTCTTCATGAGCAACGACGCCTTCTACTTCGGCGTCCTCCCGGTGCTCTCCGAGGCAGCCTCGACCTACGGCATCGCTCCGGAGGAGATGGCGCGCGCCTCGATCACCGGTCAGACCTTCCACATGCAGAGCCCGCTCGTGCCTGCCATCCTGCTGCTGGTGACCTTGGCGCGGGTGTCGCTCGCCGACCACCACAAGAAGGTGCTGTGGCGTGCCGCCGCGGTGTCGCTCACGATGCTGGCGATCGGGGTGCTGACCACGGCGATCCCGCTGTAGCCGATAGCCTCCTGGATGTGGAGCTATATGGGGCCGCCGACCGCGAGCGGATCGTCGCCGAGCCGCCCAAGCGGGTGGTCGCGCCGGAGCGTACGCAGTTCGAGCGCGACCGCGCCCGTGTGGTGCATGCCGCCTCGACCCGGCGGCTGGCAGCGAAGACTCAGGTCGTGGGACCGCAGGCCGACGATTTCGTACGCAACCGGCTGACCCACTCGCTCGAGGTCGCCCAGGTCGCGCGGGACCTGTCGCGTGCGCTGAACGGGCCGGACTCGCCACAGCCCGACATCGCCGAGACCGCGGCCCTCGCGCACGACCTCGGGCACCCGCCGTTCGGGCACAACGGAGAGAACGTGCTCGCCGAGCAGGCGAAGGGCATCGGTGGGTTCGAGGGCAACGCGCAGACGCTACGGATCCTGACCCGGCTGGAGGCGAAGACCTTCGACGCCGACGGGCGTTCGGTCGGGCTCAACCTGACCCGGGCGACGCTGGACGCCTGCACGAAGTATCCGTGGGGCTTCGGTGAGCGGAAGGGGGCGAAGTTCGGGGTCTACGAGGACGACCTGCCGGTCTTCACCTGGCTGCGCGCGGCTGATGCGGGCCAGCGGCAGTGCGTCGAGGCGCAGATCATGGACCTCTCCGACGACGTCGCCTACTCCGTCCATGACGTCGAGGACGGCATCGTCGCCGGCAAGGTCGACCTCGCGCGGCTCGACCTCGACGGCGTCGCAGCGACCGTGGCCGACTGGTACGTCCCCGGCTTCGACCGCTCCCTCGCGGTCTCGACCATCGCCGACCTGAGCGCCGCCGGCTGCTGGATCCCCGAGGGCGCTGCGTACGACGCCTCTCGTCGCTCGCGCGCCATGCTCAAGAACCTGACCTCCGACGTCATCGGCCGGTTCTGCGGGGCGGTGCGGGAGGCGACGTACGCCGCCGGCGGCGGTCCCTACGTCCGCTACGGCGCCGACCTGATGGTGCCGGAGCAGACCCGCCTGGAGATCGCGCTGCTGAAGGGGATCGCGGCGCACTACGTGATGCGCACCGACGAGCGGGCCGTGAAGATGGACCGCCAGCGCAATCTGCTCGGCGAGCTCCTCGAGCACCTCGTCTCCACTGGGCCCGACGACCTCGACCGGCAGTTCGCCGACGACTGGCGCGACGCGGCCGACGACGCCGCCCGGCTCCGCGTCGTGATCGACCAGGTCGCCTCGCTCACCGACATCACTGCGCTGTCCTGGCACGAACGGCTCTGCCGCCGCGCTTGAGCGCCATTGCGGTCACGACATTTAAGCACTACCTTAAATGTCGTGACCGATGCCTGGTACGCCGTCTCCGACTCCACCCGCCGCCAGATCCTGGCCCGGGTGGCCGCCGGGCCGTGCTCGGTCGGTGAGATCACCGACGCTCTGCCGGTGAGCATGGCCGCGGTGTCCCAGCACCTCAAGATCCTGCGCGAGGCCGGGCTGGTGTCGATGACGCCGGCCGGTCGTCGGCGGATCTACCAGGCCCGGCTCGAAGGCCTGGCCGAGCTGCGCGCCGAGCTGGATACGTACTGGACCGAGGCGTTGCATTCGTTCAAGCAGGTGGCTGAGGACAGCTACCGGGCAGCGAAGGAGCAGGCATGAGCACCACCCGCGAAAAGACCTCCGTGGACCTGGAGATCACCGTCGATGTCCCGGTCGAGCACGCCTTCAAGGTGTTCACCGAGGACTTCGACCGGATCAAGCCGCGCGAGCACAACATGCTTCCCGTCGAGATCGCCGAGACGGTGCTGGAGCCTCGCGTCGGCGGTCGCGTCTACGACCGCGGCGTCGACGGCAGCACCTGTCAGTGGGCGCGCGTCCTCGCCGTCGAGCCGCCCCATCGGCTGGTGATCTCCTGGGACATCACTCCCGGATTCCAGCTCGAGCCCGATCCGGCACGTTGTAGCGAGGTCGAGTTCACCTTCACCGCGGTGGGCGCGGAACAGACCCACGTACGCCTCGAGCACCGGCATCTCGACCGGCACGGCGCCGGGTGGCAGGGCTGGCGTGACCGGGCCGCCGGAGGGGATGCCTGGGGGATCTACCTGGAGCGCTTCCGGGCGCTCGCGGAGGCGTGATCGGGGTGGACCGCACCGCGCTCGCGACGGCCGAGCGGAAGGATCTCGCCGACTTCCTCGAGACGCTCGAGCCGGAGCACTGGGAGCGGCCCTCGCTGTGCAGCGAGTGGACGGTGCGGGACGTCGTCGCGCACCTGATCAGCTACGAGGAGATCGGGCTGGGCGAGTTCGCCGGACGATTCCTGCGCGCCGGGTTCCGGTTCGGCCGGATGAACGCCCGCCGGCTCGAGGAGTTCGGTGCCCGGGCTCCGGCCGAGCTGGTCGCCTACGTGCGGGCGCATGCCCGACCGTCCGGACCGACGGCGATGGCCGATGCCAGGATCGGGCTGACCGATGGCCTCATCCATCACCAGGACATCCGCCGGGCGCTCGGGCGGCCGCGCGAGGTGCCGGCCGAACGGCTCGCGCCGGTGCTCGACTTCGCGCTGATGGCCCCGCCGCTGCCGGCCAGGCGCAACGTACGCGGCCTGCGTCTGGTGGCCACCGACCTCGACTGGTCCCACGGGAGCGGCGAGGAGGTCACCGGGCCGGCCGAGGCGCTGCTGATGGCGGTCTGCGGACGCGCCGTCGCCCTGCCCGAGCTCACCGGGCCGGGGCTGGCGACGCTCGAGAGCAGGGTGCGGCGTACCGGCTAGGGAACGACGATCCAGAGCGCCGAGGCGATCACGAAGACCGAGAGGCCGAGGGTGGTCTCCAGGACCGTCCAGGTCTTGAGGGTGGTGATGACGTCCATCCCGAAGAAGCGGCTGACCAGCCAGAATCCGGAGTCGTTGACGTGGGAGAGGACGGTCGCGCCGGCTGCGATGGCGAAGACGAGCAGGGCGATGTCGAAGTTGCCGAGCCCCGCGGCGGCGACCTGCGCGGAGATCAGGCCGGCGGTGGTGGTCAGCGCGACGGTCGCGGAGCCCTGGGCGACCCGGAGCAGGGTCGAGATCAGGAACGCCTGCACGATGAGCGACATCCCGAGACCGGAGAGCGAGGTGGACAGCGCCTCGCCGATCCCGCTGATGCGCAGCACGCCGCCGAACATCCCGCCGGCGCCGGTGATCAGGATGATCGCGCAGATCGGGCCGAGCGCCTTGTCGACGATGTCGCTCGCCCGGCCGATGGGGAACCGGCCAGGCGCGAGCACGAAGATCGCGACGAGGACGGTGATCAGCAGCGCGATCGGGGTCTGGCCGATGAGGATCAGGGCGCTGGCCCAGGTGGCGTCTTCGCTGACCGTCCCGGCGGCGACCAGCGTGCTGGCGACCGTGTTGAGGCCGATCAGGACGAGGGGCAGAGCCAGGAGGAGCACGACGGTGGCGAACGGCGGGGGAGTGGCGCCGCTCTCCAACACGTCGTCTGTCTCACCGGTCGCGAAGACGTTGGGCGGCTCCGGGTTGTATCGGGCGCCGAGCCTGGTGCCGACGAGGTAGGCGCCGGGGATCCAGGCCAGGACGGCGACCGGGACGCCGATCAGGAGGGTGAGGCCGATGTCGCCGCCGAGCTCCGTGGCGGCGGCGACCGGGCCCGGGTGGGGCGGCACGACCGCGTGCATCGCCGCGAAGGCACCGGCGGTGGGCAGGGCGTAGATGAGGATCGAGCCGCCGAAGCGCCGCGCGACCGCGAAGATGATCGGCAGGAAGACGACCAGGCCGGCGTCGAAGAAGATCGGGAACCCGAAGATCAGTGCGGCGACGCCGAGTGCGAGCGGGGCACGCTTCTCGCCGAACGCGCCGATGAGCGTGTCGGCGAGCACCTGCGCGCCGCCGGTCACCTCCAGCAGCCGTCCGAGCATCACCCCGAACGCCACCAGCAGTGCCACCGAGCCGAGCGTGGCGCTGAAGCCTGCCAGCATCGCCGCGGGCACGTCGGCGACCGGGATGCCGGCCACGACCGCGGTGACCGCGCTGACCAGCACCAGCGAGATGAAGGCGTGCAGCTTGACCTTGACGATCAGGACGAGGAGTACGGCGACGGCGACGGCGGCGATCAGGAGCATCACCCAGGTGGGGTGAGCGGGGGCCAGCGGATCCATGGCGGTCACCCTAGCGACGGGATGTGATTCAGGTCACCCCTCCCGGGGTATGGGAGAGTCTCCCGGTGTGAGCGATCCCCTCGTCTGGCTGCCCTTCGACCCGTCCGAGCTGGGCAAGGTGCCCGCAGGCCTCCGATTCGAGCTCTTCGACCACACCCGCTTCACCGGTGGCGAGGTGAAGGTGCCCGACTCGGTCGGTGAGGTGGCCTTCTATCTGCCGCCCTACATGCTCGGCTCGCGCATCTTCGACGTCGTCAGCCAGATGACCTCGCTCCAGGTGGTGCAGCTGCTCACCGCGGGAGTCGACGCCGCCCGCGGCCACATCCCGGAGGGCGTGACCCTCTGCAACGGCCGCGGCATCCACGACACCTCGACTGCCGAGCTCGCGGTCACGCTGATCCTGTCGTCGCTGCGGGGCATCCCGGGACACGTACGCCATCAGGACGAGCACGCCTGGAGGCCGGGCTGGTTCCCGTCGCTGGCCGACAAGAGGGTCCTGATCGTCGGGTACGGAGCGATCGGCCGGGCCATCGAGGCGCGGTTGCTTCCTTTCGAGACCGAGGTGGTCGGGGTCGCGCGGACCGCCCGGGACGGGGTGCACGGGTTCGACGAGCTCGACACGCTCGTGCCCGAGGCCGACGTGATCGTGCTGGCCACGCCGCTGACTGAGGAGACCCGCGGACTGGTCGACCAGGAGTTCCTGGGGCGGATGAAGGACGGCGCACTGCTGGTCAACGTCGCCCGTGGCGGTGTCGTCGTCACTGCCGACCTGGTCGCCGAGCTCGCCACGAAGCGGATCCATGCGGCCATCGACGTCGCCGAGGCCGAGCCGCTCCCGGCGGAGAGCCCCCTGTGGAGCTCGCCCAACCTGCTCATCACTCCGCACGTCGGCGGTGCCTCGAGCGCGATGTGGCCCCGTGCCTACCGGGTCGTACGCGAGCAGCTCGAGCGGTTCGCCGCCGGCGAGCCGCTGGCCAACGTGATGTCGGGCGCTTACTGATGCTGCGAATCGCGGTCGTCCAGGAGACGGCGGTGCCGGGCGACGTGGTGGCCAACGTCGCGACGGCCGCGGACCGGGTCCGCCTGGCTTCAGCGATGGGCGCCAGATTGGTCGCGCTGCCGGAGACGTTCACGACCTCGTGGGACCTCGACGCCTTCGGCGGGCCGCTGCCCTCGCTCGACGACACCGCCTGGCTCGCCCCCGCGCAGGCCGCGGTGGACGAGACCGGCGCGGTGCTCGTGCTCAACTCGCCCCTCGCCCAGGCCGGACGACGGGCGATCACCAGCCTGGTCATCGCGCCGGGGGAGGAGCCGGTTGCGGCGTACGACAAACAGCACCTCTACCCGCCCGAGGTCGAGCGTTTCGAGCCTGGCGAGCACGGCACGACGATCGAGATCGACGGCGTCCGGGTGGCGCTCTCGGTCTGCTACGACGCCAACTTCCCCGAGCACGCCGCCGCCGCAGCCGCCGACGGCGCGATCCTCTACCTCAACACCGGTGCCTACTTCCCCGGTGGCGGTCACCGGCGCGACCTGCACTACGCCGCCCGGGCGCTGGACAACTCGATGTACGTCGCCTTCGCCGGTCTCGTCGGCGGGTCGCTGGGCCTCATCGGCGGCTCGGCGGTCTACGACCCGCTCGGCCGGCCGGTCGAGCGGCTCGACGACGCCACCCCGGGGATGGTCGTCGCCACGATCGACCCGGCCGAGGTCGCGCGCGTCCGGGACGAGCAGCGGATGTGGGCCGACCACCGGGCCGACCTCGGCCCGCGGCGTACGCTCCGCCTCTAGCCGTCCTGTCAGCCGGCCGGCTCCTCGGCGATGAGCCTGCCGAAGGCGATCATCCGGTTGTCGGTGTGGAAGAGCTCGGAGCAGGTGGTGAGGGTGATCAGGCTCCGGCCCGCGATCTGTTCGGGCTCCACCCCACCGCGGTCGGGGTTGTCGGGAAGCGGGTCGGTGACCCAGACGGACGTGAACGGCACGATCAGGTCGTCGCCGTCGCTGGTGAGGGCATAGACGTACGTCTTCTCCCTGGTCAGAACGCGGATCTCATCGCCTTCGCGGAGCTTCGGGAGATCGCGCAGCGGCTCGCCGTGGGTGATCCGGTGGCCGGCGAGCGCGAAGTTGCCGACCTCGCCCGGCCCGGCGGTGCCGGAGAAGTGTCCGAAGCCGGCGCCCAGGGCCCGGTCCGAGGTGCCTTCGAGGACCGGAATTCGGTAGTTCTCGCCGAAGCGGGGGATCTCGATGAGGGCCTCGGCCGAACCGAACTCGGTCGTGGCCTCGGCCCGGCCCGAGTCCCACGCCTTCTCGATCTTCGTGGTCGCTTCCTGCTGGCGTTGCTTGCTGACGATTGTGGTGCCGTAGAGCTCCCAGGCGGCGTAGCCGAGGAGCGCCACACCGGCCAGAACCATCGCGAGGCCGAGCCAGAAAGTCGCCCGGCGGGCCCGCGGTCGGGCCGGTGTGGTGGTGGACATCAGGTCAAGCATCTCAGCCCGGTCCACCGCCCCGTAGGATCAGACGTTGTGGCGGGCCGCATCAAGGAGACGAGCATCCAAGAGGTGCGCGAGAAGGCACGCCTGGACGACATCGTCTCCCAGTACGTCACGCTGCGCCGCGCCGGCCCGGGGACCTACAAGGGCCTGTGCCCGTTCCACGACGAGAAGTCGCCGTCGTTCAACGTGAACCCGTCGCGGGGCTTCTTCAAGTGCTTCGGTTGCCAAGAGGGCGGCGACGTCATCGACTTCGTCATGAAGCTCGAGGGACTGAGCTTCTTCGAGGCGGTCGAGCGGCTCGGCGACAAGGTCGGCGTGCAGGTCCAGCGTGAGGAGGGCGACGAGGCGCCGGTCCGGCGCGGACCCGGTCGCGGCAAGCTGGTCGAGGCCCACAAGGTCGCCGCCGAGTACTACGCCGAGCAACTGCTGACCCCGGACGCCGTCGTCGCCCGGCAGTTCCTCGCCGAGAAGGGCTTCGACCGCGACGCGGCGCTGCACTTCGGGGTCGGGTTCTCGCCGCGCGGGGGCGAGGACCTCTACCGCCACCTGCGTGCGCGCGGGTTCTCGGACGAGGAGGTCGTCACTGCCGGGCTGGTGGGGCACGGTCGGTCGCACTACGACCGGTTCCGTGGGCGGCTGATGTGGCCGATCCGGGAGTCGGGCGGCGACGTCATCGGCTTCGGCGCGCGGCGGCTCTTCGACGACGACCGCATCGAGGCGAAATACCTCAACACCTCCGAGACGCCGATCTACAAGAAGTCGCACGTCCTCTACGGCATCGACCTGGCCCGCAAGGAGATGGCCCGCACCCGCGAGGCTGTGATCGTGGAGGGCTACACCGACGTGATGGCCTGCCATCTCGCCGGGATCACCACCGCCGTGGCGACCTGCGGCACCGCGTTCGGCGACGACCACGCGAAGGTGCTGCGCCGGTTCATCTCCGACGACCAGCAGCTGCGCGGCGCGGTCGTGTTCACCTTCGACGGCGACGCCGCCGGCCAGGCCGCGGCGCTGAAGGCGTTCAAGGGCGACGGCAACTTCACCTCGCAGACCTACGTCGCCGTCGAGCCCGACGGCCTCGACCCCAACGACCTGCGGATCAAGAAGGGCGACGAGGCGGTCCGCGAGCTCCTCGCCAACAGGGTTCCGCTCTACGAGTTCGTGCTGCGCAACGTCGCTTCGAAGTACGACCTTGACCGTGCCGACGGGCGGGTCGACGCCCTCCGTGAGGCGGCCCCGCTGGTCGCCTCCGTGCGGGACGAGTCCAAGAAGATGGGCTTTACCCGCGACCTGGCGCGCTTCCTCGGCGTCGATCCGGACGAGGCCGCCAGAGAGGTACGCCGCGCTGCCGGCCGTCCCGCTCCTTCGGCTGCTCCGCCACGGCGCGAGGCCGTCGCGGCGTCCGAGGCTCCTGCCGCGCCGCAGCGCCCGCCCATGCCGCACCCTCGTGAGCCGCGTTTCACGGTCGAGCGCGAGACCCTGAAGCTCTTCGTACAGCACCCCGTCGCCCTGGGACGCACCACCGGCGAGATCACCCCCGAGGCCTTCACCCACCCCCTCTACCGGGCGCTGTGGGAGATCATCGCCGGCCTCGGTGGCCCCGGCGCCGGCACCGGCGACGCCGGCTGGGCCCAGAAGCTCGGTGCCGCCGCCTCGGACCCGCTCGTCAGCCGCATCCTCGCCGAGCTCGCCGTGGAGCCGATCCCCACCGCGAAGGAGCCGGACTCGGCGTACGTCCTGCAGTACGTCGTACGCCTCCTCGAGCTCCTCGACCAGCGCCGCATCGCCGAGGTGAAGAGCCGTCTTCAGCGCTCCGACGCGGCCGCCGACCCCGAGTCCTACAACCGTCTTTTCGCCCAGCTCGCCGCCCTCGAACAGCACCGCCGCGGCCTCCGCAACCTGGTCGCCGAGTGACGGCCTGCCGATTTCCGATCGCCGCCGCCGGGTTGCTAAGGTTTCACCCGCGCCGCAAGGTGCAATTCCCCTGTAGCTCAATTGGCAGAGCATTCGGCTGTTAACCGGAGGGTTGTTGGTTCGAGTCCAACCGGGGGAGCAAGAAAACTCCGCCTGACCTGGTTAAACAGGACAGGCGGAGTTACTTGTTTTACCCGGTTCAGAGGCTTTGTCACACTTTTGAGGTCGGCGCGGGGAAGCGGTCGCCGTGGCGTCCGAGACTGTTCAACCGCGGCGCAGGACGCGTCCGATCATTCGTGTGACCGCGAGCTGGCTGCTGGCGAAGTAGTGGTTCTTGGGCAGGTCATCGGCGACGTCCTGTTCGCGCAGGCGGTAGTAGATGTGACGCTGTACGGGTGGCAGAGCGTCCTGGTCCTCGAAGTTGGCGCTCGGGATGAACACCATCCCGGCGGATCCCCCGACGGTCTCGATGAACGGCTGTCCGCAGTCGTTACACCGGCCGCGGTCCAGGCTGGCGCACTTGGCGAAGCGGCCCTTGTCGGGGTGGCCGAACCGCGAGCCGCGCCCGTGGGCGAAGCCGGGGGGCAGCAGCTTCGGGTTGTTGAACGTCGCGTGCTCGCCGTTGATCACCACGTTCTTGGCGCGCACGAAGGTGACGTCGGTGTACGGCTTGCCCATGAACTCCTGGCAGTACAGGCAGTGGCAGTAGAACCGCTGCATGCCGACACCTGCCTTCACCTCGAAGGTGTTCGCGCCGCAGCTGCAGGAGCCACGTACCACGGTGGCTGCTGGGGAATTGGTTGTCATGAGATCTGACTCCATGTCTGTTCGGGGGTGGGTGATCAGCGAAGAAGGAAGTTGAGGACGGTGTCGGCGGTCTTGCCGAAGGGGGCGTGCATGAGCCGCATGCTGTTGAAGCGGCCCTGGGTGTAGATGCCCTTGGGGTGGCTGAGGGTGCGGAAGCCTTCGATGCCGTGGTACTTGCCCATGCCGCTGGCGCCGACGCCGCCGAAGGGGAGGTCGTCCTGCCCGACGTGCATGATGGTGCCGTTGATGGTGACGTTGCCCGAGGTCGTCTGGTCGAGGACCTTGCGGCGGTCGGTGTCGTTGGCGCCGAAGTAGTACAGCGCAAGCGGCCTTGGCCGTGCGTTCACGTAGTCGATCGCGTCGTCGATGTGGCCGTAGGCGAAGATCGGCAGGATGGGGCCGAAGATCTCCTCGTGGGCGATCCGCATGTCGTCGGTGACGCCGAGCACGACGGTCGGGGCGAGCGTGTGTGGACGGCGTGATGCGTCGCCCGGCCGGTGCCCGACCTCGATGATCTGTGCCCCGTGGGCGCGTGCGTCCTCGATGAGGGCGACCAGGTTCTGGTGCTCCTTGTCGTTGACGATCGAGGTGTAGTCCTTGCTCGTCGGCCCGTCGGGGTAGGCGGCCTTCACCAGCCGGTCGTAGCTGGCGAGGAAGGCGTCGACGTCGGACTCGTGCACCAGGGCGTAGTCCGGCGCGATGCAGGTCTGCCCGCCGCTGAGCAACTTGCCGAAGACGATGTCGGAGACGGCCTGGTCCTTGATGTTGCCCTTGGCGAGGATGGCCGGTGACTTGCCGCCGAGCTCGAGGGTGACGGGGACGAGGTGCTCGCTGGCGGCCTTCATCACGGATCGGCCGACCGCGGTGCTTCCGGTGAAGACGAGGTGGTCGAAGGGCAGGGAGGAGAATGCTGAGCCGTCTCCGTCGACGATGGTGACCTGGTCGGTGGGGAAGGTCTGGCTCAGGAGCGAGGCGAGGACGGCGTTGGTCGCCGGCACCAGCTTCGACGGCTTGAGCATCACCCGGTTGCCGGCGGCGATGGCGGTGATGACCGGCATCAGGGACAGATTCACGGGGTAGTTCCACGGCGAAATGACGCCGACCACGCCGAGGGGCTGGTATTCGACGCGATTGCTGCCCAGTCGCATGTAGGGCGCGATGTGTCGGTGGCTGGGCCGCATGAACCGGCGCAGACGGCGGTCCAGGTAGTCGATGCCCTGGACCACGCCCGTCACCTCCATCATCGCGGTCTCGTGGCGGGAGCGGTTGCCGAAGTCGGTGTTGATGGCGTCCTCGATGGCGCCGCGGTGGGCGATCAGTGCTGTCTTGAGCTTCTTCAGGTCGCTGCGTCGTTGCGCCAGTGACGGTGCCCCGTCGCGGAGATAGGCGGCGCGCTGGACGGCGAGGATGTCGCCGAAGCGTTCGGCATCCGTGCGCTGGGCTGTGGAAGTCATGTCATTGTTCCTTCGCTCTAGTGAGGCTGGTGCGGGGCTGGTCCGGGCGGGCGGGTCAGTGGCGCGCGAGCCGGCCCATGAGCCGGACGGCCTGGCGGCGCGGGAGCAGCTTGGTGAGTAGGGCCACCGGTCGGCCGTTGGTGATCACTGAGGGCGGTGCGGAGCGGCGTCCGATGGTGTCGAGAGCCGTCTTGACGACCATTTCGGGGGTGACGCGGCGGGCGCCGTAGTCGGCGGTCTGGCTTCCGGCGGCGTCGTAGAACTCGGTCCGGGTGGCGCCGGGGCACAGCGCGAGGACGCGTAGCCCGGTGCCGCGGGTCTCTTCCCACAGGGACTCGGTGAAGCTGAGGACGAAGGCCTTGGTGGCGCCGTAGGTGGCCATATAGGGGGTGGGCTGGTGGCCCAGCAGGCTCGCGACGTTGATCAGGAATCCGTTGCCGGCAGCGGTCAGCGGCTCGATGTAGGCGCGGCTGAGGTCGACCAGGGATGCGATGTTGAGCGCGATCATGCTCTGCAGCCGCTCGGGGTCCTCGTTCGTGAAGGCGTCGTGGGTGCCGAAGCCCGCGTTGTTGATCAGGCCGGTGGCGTAGATGCCGCGCGACTCGAGCTCGGCGCGGAGTGTACGTCCGGCGTCGGGCTGCCCCAGGTCGCGGGCCACGACGTGCACGGTGACGCTGTGGGCGCGGGTGAGCTCCTCGGCCAGGTCCTGGAGCCGGTCTGCCCTGCGGGCGACGAGCACGAGATCCGAGCCGCGGCTGGCCAGCTGACGGGCGAACTCCGCGCCGAGGCCCGAGCTGGCCCCGGTGACGATGGTCGTCTGGTTGTGGTAGTCGATGTTGGTCATGAGTACACTTTAGGCACGGACGTGCACGAAGTGCAAGTTGCTACATAAAGTGAACCACCTTACCATCGATGCATGAACCAGAAGCAGACCCCCCTTCGCGAGCAGACCCGCAACGTGGTCCGCTCCTTGCTGGCCCGGACCGCGATCGAGCTGTTCGCATCCCAGGGGTACGACGACACGACGCTGGACGAGGTGGCCGCGGCCGCCGGTGTCTCCCGGCGGACCCTGTACAACTTCTTCCGCAACAAGGAAGACCTCGCGCTCAGCAGCCTGGCCGAACAGGGCGCGCAGATCGCGGCGCGCTTCGCCGAACGCCCGGCGGACGAGGACCCGTGGGTCTCGCTGCGCGCGGCGTTCCAGGTCCTGGAGGAGATTGAGATCAGGGGCGAACAGCGGCTCGAGATGGTCACGCTCCTGTTCGAGCATGAGAGCCTGCGAGCCGGCCACGCCGAGAAGCAGGCGCGTTGGCAAGACCTGCTCGCCCCGCTGATCCAGCCGCGTCTGCCGTTCACTGATGACCGAGCGTTCCAGGCACGCACCATCGCGGCCGTCGCCATCACCTGCCTCCAGGCGGCGAATGAAGAGTGGGTACGCCAAGGTGGACAGATCGACCTGTTGGAGTTCTATGACCAGGCCGTGCGCGCCGTTCGCCATTCGGTCTGAATTCGGCCCCTCTCGACACGCGCGAACCGCAGGAGAACGAAGACGCCATGACGTACCGCCTCCAACGGGCCCCGTCGCCAGCCAGCCCCAGTCGTACGGGCGTAACCCGCCTACAAGCCCGCCGTCATGCGCGCTCGTGACCAGTCGCGGCGGCGGTCCACAGGGTCTTCGTTCAGCTTCTCGAGGCTGGCCGCGCCGATCGTGTCGAGCCTGGCAGGGGGCTTAGAAGCTGCGTGCGGTCGCGCCGATATGAGCCACGACGTCGGAGATGCGGAGCCTGCGGCCGCGCTCGGTGCGATCATTCCTCATCGGTGAGTGATCGGGTGAAGTCCAGCAGCTCGGCTCGCTCGGTTCTCAGCGCGTCAAGGAGGTTGGGCAGGTCGGGCGGAGCGAGTCGATCGGGCTGGAATGTGCTCGTCTCTGTGGTGGCTGGGTGTTGCTCAGGCCAGCGGCTGGCCCGTCACGGCGGCGATGGCGGCGTCATAGAGCGCGTAGGCGTCGCCCTGGCCATCGAGGCGTGCCAGCTCCTGCATGGCGGTCTGCAGGCAGACGATGCCGGTGGCCGCGATCGCGCGGGCGGCGAAGGCGCGTTGCGGTGATGCGGGGAGGCGGTTCTCGATCAGTGGGGCGAGGATGTCCGTCCATCGCGCCTGCTTCTCGGCGTGACCGGCCCGCAGGGAGTCGTTGCTGAAGAGCAGCTTCACGACCGCGAGACGGTGTTCCGGAGCAGTCTCGATCTCGTCCAACACCTGGAAGGCCGCGCGCAGCGACACCCAGATGTCTTCGTCGTCAGGGCGCTCGGCGAATCGCGCTGCGATCTGCTCACCCTGCTCGGCGAGGCCGCTGAGGGCGAGGTCCTCCTTGCTGCGGAAGTAGTTGAAGAGGGTGCGACGCGAGACCCCTGCTGCCGCGGCCACCTCGTCGACGGTCGTCTCGTCGTACCCCTGGGCTGCGAAGAGCTCGAGGGCGGTGCGGGCGAGGAGCGAGCGGACCACGGCCCGCGTCTGCATCCGGATGGGCACGGCAGGTCCAGTCATGCACCCCATGCTACCTGCTTGCACTTCATGCTGCGTATTGCACGCAGTGCACTTCGCGTGTAACGTCGGCCACAGCCAGCTTGAGATGGCAGACGTAGGGGGCCGGATGACGTCACGCGCCTCGTCTATCCGCCCTAAACCCCGTCAAGGGCGTTGTTCTCAGACGGATCACCTGACGGCGTCGCCGCCTCAGACCCAGCACCACTCGAACGAAAGGCAGTCAGAAATGATCATCGACTCGGACGATCTCGACGAGACCTCGGCCTACAAGCTGTTGATCGGGAGCATCATCCCGCGACCGATCGCCTGGGTGAGCACGATCTCGACCGAGGGGGTCGGCAACATTGCCCCCATCTCGTTCTTCACCTGCGTGGGTCGCAAGCCTCCCCGGGTCGCGCTGTCGATCCAGCCGCGGACCGACAGGGTCACGTTGAAGGACACCTTCGTCAACATCCGTGACACCGAGGAGTTCGTGACCAACCTGGCCACGCTTCCCCAGGTGACGGCTCTCCACCGCAGTGCCATCGAGTGGGAGCCCGATGTCGACGAGTTCGAGGCCGTGGGCGTCGAGCGGGAGGAGTCGACGTTCGTGAAGACGCCACGGATCAAGGGGGCTCCGGTCGCGCTGGAGTGCAAGGTGTCGATGATCGTGCCGTCGCCGGACGGACTCAGCAACTTCGTGATCGGCGACGTGGTGGGGTTCCACATCCGCGACGACCTCTACGTCAACGGGCGGGTCGACTTCGGCGGCATCCATCCGGTCGGCAGGCTGGCGGCTGAGTACACCCTCGTCGACAACGCCTTCGTCCCACCGCTCGCCGAAGATCTCCTCGTGGAGCTGACCGGCCGCCGGATGAAGCGACTCGACGGACAGGGCGAGACGTACTCCGCCATCGACGGGCCCACCTGGACACCGGCCGGATCGGTGGTGGAGTGATGGGACTCCAGCACGTCGTACGCGATGGCATCGCCACCTTCACCCTCGACAACCCTCCCCACAACCGTCTGAACACCGAGCTCATGCTGGGATTCGCAGCGGCCGTCGAGCAGATCAAGGGCGACGACAGCGTTCGGGTCGTCGTGATCCGCGCGGAGGGACCCGACTTCTCCTACGGCGGCGACATCGCCTCATGGGACATGAGCGATCCGGACCAGCTGACGCAGCTGTTCGAGATCGGCCTCCAGGTCAGCAACCTCCTCGAGCAGCTGGACGTTCCGGTCCTCGCGGCGGTGCACGGCAACTGCTTCGGCGGGGGATTCGAGATCGCCCTGCGTGCTGATCTGATCATCGCCTCCGAGTCGGCACGGTTCTGTCACACCGAGGCAGGGATCGGGATGTTCACCCTGCTCGGTGGAGTGCAACGCGTGGCCGAGCGCGCCGGCCGAGCACGGGCAGCCCGCTGGGCGATCACCTCCGAGAAGGTCACCGCGGCCGACGCACTCGAGGCCGGCGTGGTCGCGGAGGTGGTCCCGGACGAGCAATTCCCAGAGGTCGTCGACCAGTGGGTCGCACGGCTCGCTCGGGGCGCCACGCGGGCGCACGCGACGCACAAGGCGCTCCTCAGGGCTTGGGCCAGCGGCGGGATCGACGCCGCTGACGCCCTGATCCCTGAGCTGGCGGGTTCGCTACTGAGGACCAGCGACGCGCCGTACGGCGTCGCTGCCGCAGTCGAGGCCGACGCCGCGGGCACTGCCCGAGGCCAGTTCGAATTCACCGGCCGCTAGGCCATCGCAGAAGGACTTGACCACGATGACGACAATTCCTGAGAACAGCATCGGCGCAACCCGCGCCGAGGTGACGTCCTGGTTCTTCGAGGACTACCTGCCCCGTTGGGTCGCGGCAGCAACCGGAGCCGAGGGCCCCGAGTTCATCCATCAGTACTGGGGAACCCCGATGCACGTCACCGGGCTCGGCACGTCCTTCTGGTGTCTCGACAACGAGAGCGTGCTCGCGTTCCTCGACTTCAACTGGGCGCCTCTGCGCGAGGCTGGATACAGCCACACCGTGGTGCCGGACCGACGCGTCTTCGTCTACAGCGACGTGGGTGCTGCCATCGAGGTGATCTGGTCGCGGCGGAGCGCCGACGACGTGGAGATCCAGCGGTGGGCCACCCACTTCGAGGTCGCCAAGTCCGAGGAGGGCTGGCGCGTCGTCGGCATCCAAGCCACCGGGACCAACGAGGACACGCTCGATGCCGTCTGGCCGCGCGCAGAGGCAGGTGAGTCCCGTGCCTGAGCCCGAGTACCCCGCCCTGGTCATGCCCGACGGGGTGGAACGTCACCAGAGGACCGTCTGGAACAGCAGCGGTGTCGCCCTCGATGCCGACGTCTACCGCCCCATCCACCTGGAGGCCGAGACGTCGTTGCCGGCAGTGGTCCTCTGCCACGGTTGGGGAGGCAGCAAGCTCACCGCCGAGCGCTACGCAGCACTGTTCGCCTCCGCCGGCATGATCGCCCTGACGTTCACCCAGAGCAGTTGGTACGGCTCCGGGTCACCGCTCGAGCTCGTCGGTGACGTGCCGGCCGCCGACGACACGAACCAGACGGACGCACGCGTGCGACTGATCCGCGACCTGGTCGACCCGTACGCCTGGGCAGCGAACCTGCGCGTCGCCATCGACTACGTCGAAGGCGAGCCGAATGTCGACCCGACGCGGATCGGGGTCTGGGCGACCAGCTTCGGCGGCGGGATCGCGGTTCACCACGCGGCGCACGACCCACGTGTCAAGGTGCTCGCGCTGCAGGTGCCGGCCATCGCGCCGCTCGGCGAGCCGAACCGCACCTATGCGCGAAAGCGAGCGATCGAGATGGCGCGCGGCGACGCTCCTGCGGTCCCGCAGGGCGTCGACGCCTGGCCGAACCTGACCGGCACCCCGCACCTCGGTGCCCTCGCCCACTTCGACCCGCTTTCCCAGGTCGACCGCCTGCGCGTCCCGACCCTCATCCGCGACGCCGGTGAGGAGGAGATGTTCCCCGTCGCCGACAACGGAGCTCGGGCCGCCGAGATCCTTCGAACCATCCCGGGCAGCCAGATCGACCACGAGATCATCCCCGGGATCACTCACTACGGGATCTACTTCGAGGGCTACGACCAAGGCAGCAAGGACGCGCTCGCCTGGCTGGAGCGATACCTGTGACGTACGCTCTCTCCGACCAGGTCGCGACCACGATCCTGGGGCCGATCCGCTTCCGGGACGCCGGGCCGAAGGACGGCCCCGTTGCCTTGATGTGGCCCAGCCTCTTCAGCGACGGGCCCACCAGCTGGGGAGCGCAGCTCGGCGTCCTGCACCAGCTCGGATGGCGTACGTTGCTCGTCGATCCGCCGGGGACTGGACGTAGCCCCTCTGCCCGGCGGCCCTTCACGATGGAGGACTGCGCGCGCGCCGCGCTCGAGATTCTCGACGCCTCCCACGTGGATCGCGCCGCGATCCTCGGGTTGTCCTGGGGCGGGTTCGTCGGGCTGCGGGTCGCCCTCGCCGAACCGGAGCGCGTGAGCGGTCTGGTGCTGTCCAACACGAGCGCCCGACGCGCACCGCTTCGGCTGCGTGGACGCGACCTGGTCTTCTCGTGGCTCCTGCGGATCGGCCTGCCTGGAGGGCCAGGGAAGCTGATCGCGTCTGGGATGCTCAGCGCGCAGTCTCGACGAGACAACCCAGAGCTCGTCGCCAACGTGGTCGGCACCGCTGACGGTTTGGATCCCAAGGGTCTGGCCGTCGCGGTGCGCTCCGTCCTGGTCAGCCGCACGAGTGTGGTCGACAAGCTGTCGGCACTCACCGTCCCGACCCTCGTCATCGGCGGCGCCGAGGACACAGCCTTGCCCAGCCCACACTTCACCGAGCTCGCCGACCGCATCCCCGGCGCGCGACTCGAGGTCATCCCTGGCGCCGCGCACCTGGCGCCCAGCGAGGCCCCGGAGGTCGTGGCGGACCTCCTGAGGGACTTCTTGCCCACTCTCCAGCCATGACAGGAACCACCTGATGCCCACCCGAAACGTCACCCGACTGCTCACCGACTCGGTCGGTCGCTACCCGAACCGCACCGCTGTCATCTTCGGCACCGCCCAGATGACCTATGCCGAGCTCGACGCGGCGACCAACCGCGTGGCCAACCTCCTCGTCGCGCGAGGTGTGCGGGCGGGGGACAAGGTCGCGCTCTCCGTGCCGAACATCCCGCAGTTCGTGGAGATCTACTTCGGGATCCTCAAGGTCGGGGCGGTGGTGGTGCCACTGAACGTGCTCCTGAAATCCGGCGAGGTCGCCTACCACCTCCGCGATTCCGATGCTGTTGCGTACTTCGCCTTCGAAGGCACCGCCGAGCTGCCGATCGGACAGACTGCCTGGGACGGATTCCGGGCCACCCAGACGTGCACCGACTTCATCCTGATCGGCGACGGCAGCAGCCTGGGCGGCGAAGACGGGCCCGACCTCTATGGGCCGGCCGTAGCGGAGCAGTCCACCGCATTCATTCCCGAAGGACGCGAGGACGACGACACCGCTGTCATCCTCTATACCTCAGGCACAACGGGGAAGCCCAAGGGCGCGGAGCTGAGCCACCGCAACGTCTACCACAACTCGCGCGGCGCAGACCTGCTCTACGGCGCCGATGAGGAGCGACCAGACACCTACCTCTGCGTCCTGCCGCTCTTCCACTCCTTCGGCCAGGTCGTCCTGCAGAACGGAGCGCTGGCATTCGGGGGCACGCTCGTGCTCCAGGCGAGGTTCGAACCTCACGCTGCGCTCGAGCTCATGCAGACGCACAAGGTGACCTTCTTCGGTGGCGTGCCGACGATGTACTGGGCGCTCCTGAACGCCCTCGACGACAACGTCGACGTCACCCGCCTCCCTGCCGATCTGCGAGTAGCAGTTGCCGGCGGCTCCGCACTCCCTGCGGAGATCCACCGACGGTTCCGGGAGCGATTCGGCGTGACCATCCTCGAGGGATACGGACTGTCGGAGACCGCAGCCATCGCCTCTTTCGCCCGTCGAGGGGAGGAACCCCGGGTTGGATCGGTCGGAGTTCCGATCGACGGGGTTCAGATGAAGCTCATCAGCACCGACTGGTCAGACACAGCCGACGGGCCGGACGCCATCGGCGAGATCGCGATTCGTGGCGACAACGTCATGAAGGGCTACTACAACCGGCCAGAGGCCACGGCTGAAGCCATCCGGGACGGCTGGTTCCGTTCCGGTGACCTCGCTCGGAAGGACGAGGACGGCTTCTACTACATCGTGGACCGGTCCAAGGACATGATCATCCGCGGCGGCTTCAACGTCTACCCACGCGAGATCGAGGACGCGCTCATGCAGCACCCGGCTGTCTCGCTCGTTGCTGTCATCGGCGTACCGCACCCCTCGCACGGTGAAGAGGTGAAGGCGTTCGTGGTGAGGTACGCAGGGGAGACGACCACAGAAGCCGATCTCATCGCGTGGGCCAAGGAGCGGATCGCCGGTTACAAGTACCCCCGCGTCGTGGAGTTCGTCGACACCCTGCCGATGACCTCCACAGGAAAGATCCTGAAGCGCGAGCTGGCCGGGAGGGCGGTACGCGGCGAGGCAGGTGCCCTTGCAGGAGAGAGCCGGCCATGACGTCGCTGGCTGAAGCGTGGCGGTCTCGGGTGTCGATGAACCCCGACCGCGTCGCGATCGCGTACTTCGACGGAAAGCTCACGGCTGCCGAAGCGGATGAGATGTCCGACGCGCTCGCCGTCGCCATGCACGAGCTGGGCACGCGGACCGGCGACCGGGTCGCCATTCACCTCCAGAACATCCCTCAGTACGCGCTGACGCTGATCGCGCTCTGGAAGCTCGGCGCTGTCGCGGTGATCCTCAACCCGATGTATCAGGGAACCGAGCTCCGCAAGCTCGTCGACGACTCGGGCGCTGTCGGATTCGTCGGTGACGACACCGAGGTCGCTCGGATGTCGACGACGCTCGCCGGTTCGCCGGTCCGCTGGGTTGTCAGCACCTCCGCGCTCGATCTCCAGACCCGCAACGATCCGCGGGTCTTCTCCAGTGCCGCCCGAGGCCAGGTCGCTCAGCACGGGGATCTTCTCGAGCTGGTCGCAGCTCACCGGGGCTCTCGCCCTCCGGCCGTCGAAGTCACCGCCGACGACGTCGCACTGCTCACCTACACATCTGGCACCACCGGGCCGGCCAAGGGCGCGATGAACACCCACGGGAACGTCCTTGCCGTCGCATCGACCTACGGTGCGTGGGCCGATGTCGCCGCCGGCGATGTCGTGTTCGGCATGGCACCCCTCTTCCACATCACCGGTGCCGTGGCCAACGCCGCGCTCGCGCTGCTCCACGACACCACGCTGGTCCTGGCGAACCGGTTCCACCCCGAGGTGGCGCTCGATACGTTCTCCGAGCATGCGGTGACCTTCACGATCGGGTCCATCACGGCCTACAACGCGATGTATCAAGTGCCCACGGCCGGTCCTGACCGGTTCGCGAGCGTCAAGTACCTCTTCTCGGGAGGTGCCCCGATCCCACCCGTGACCGTCAAGCGCTTCGAGGAGCGCTTCGGGGTCTACCTGCACAACGGTTACGGCCTGACCGAGACCACGTCGTGCGTCGTCGCGGTGCCGCCGGGCACGCGCGCCCCCGTCCATCAGCCGAGCGGAACTCTCTCCGTCGGCGTACCGCTTCCCGGGCTGAGCGTCCGAGTGCTCGACGCCGACCACAAGCCGTTGCCGGCGGGGGAGGAGGGGGAGCTCGAGATCAGTGGCCCTCAGGTCGTGCCGGGGTATTGGCAGAAGCGGGAAGCCACGGATGCCGCGATGCCCGAGGGTCGCCTGCGCACCGGCGACGTCGCCATCATCGACGAGGCAGGCTGGATCTATCTGGTCGACCGGCTCAAGGACCAGATCAACGTCTCCGGATACAAGGTCTGGCCGCGCGAGGTCGAGGACGTCCTCTACCAGCACCCCCTCGTCCGCGAGGCCGCGGTCGTCGGTGAACCGGACGACTACCGCGGCGAGTCCGTCGCGGCGTACGTCTCGCTGGTCGCTGACGCCGTGGTTGCGCCCGAAGATCTGATCACCTTCACCCGCACCCGGCTCGCGGCGTACAAGGTGCCGCGACGGGTTGTCATCATCGAGGATCTCCCGAGGACCCAGAGCGGCAAGATCCGTCGCAACGTGCTGCGTGAAGGCGCCGCCACCGATCCGGCAACCGACGCGGCGGCTTCGGCGCCATGACGGTTTCGAGCGCCCCGGACTACGACGTCGTCGTCATCGGGTCCGGCTTCGGCGGCAGCGTGGCCGCACTGCGCCTCACGGAGAAGGGCTACCGCGTGCTCGTGCTCGAAGCCGGTCGCCGGTTCGAGGACGACGAGCTGGCGCGGACCAACTGGAACCTCCGGCGGTACCTGTGGGCACCCGCGCTGAGGTGCTTCGGCATCCAGCGGGTGCACCCACTGAAGAACGTCCTGGTGGCGGCCGGCGCCGGAGTCGGAGGTGGTTCCCTGGTATATGCAGCGGCGCTGTTCCGACCCGGGAAGCAGTTCTTCGGCGACCAGCAGTGGGCGCACATCACGGACTGGGAGGCCGAGCTGGCCCCGCACTACGACCAGGCCAGCCGCATGCTCGGGGTGATCACCAATCCCGAGCCCGCGCCCACCGATCAGCTCATGCGGAATGTCGCCGACGATCTCGGGATGGGGCACACCTTCCACGCCGCACCCGTCGGAGTGCACTTCGGAGCCCCCGGACGCACGGACCCGGATCCCTTCTTCGGAGGCGCCGGCCCATCACGAACCGGTTGCACCTCCTGCGGGTCGTGCTTGTCCGGCTGCCGGGTCGGAGCGAAGAACACACTGCTCAAGAACTACCTCTACCTGGCTGAAAAGCACGGCGCACAGGTGCGGGCGATGACCACCGCAGACGCCGTACGACTCCGGCCTGATGGATCCTTCGCCGTGGACGTCCACCGGACCGGTTCGTGGCCGCGTCGTCGGCACGAGACGCTGACTGCCGATCACGTCGTCCTCGCCGCCGGGACCTGGGGCACCCAGCGACTGCTGCACCGCATGAAAGACCGCACCGTGCTGCCGCTCCTGTCGAACCGTCTCGGCGACCTCACCAGGACGAACTCGGAGAACATCGTCATGGCCGGCCGCACCTCGCTCGACCCCGACCACGACTTCAGCCGTGGGCTGGCTGTGTCATCTTCCTTCTACGCCGATGAGAGCACCCACGTTCAGTCGGTGCGATACGGCCGTGGAAGCAACGTGATGAGCCTCTTGCAGACGGTGGCCACGGACGGATCGCGTCGCACACCGCGGCTCGTGCAGGCCCTGACCGGGATGCTGCGCCACCCAGTGAGGTGGCTCCGCCTGGTCAACCCACGCCGCTGGAGTGAGCGGACCGTGATGCTGCTCGTCATGCAGAGTCTGGACAACTCGATCACGACCTACACCAAGCATGGACTGTTCGGACGACGACGATTCACTTCGAGGGCCGGACACGGGCAGTCCAACCCGACGTTCATCCCAGTCGGGTACGAGGCGACGCTGCGTACCGCCGAGCGCATCGGGGGCGTGGCGGGTGGGCCCTGGGGCGAGGTCTTCGGCATGCCGATGACCGCGCACTTCCTTGGCGGCGCGCCGATCGGGGCGACTGCCGAGGAAGGTGTGATCGACCCGTATCACCGGATCTTCGACTACCCGGGCTTGTCCGTCGTCGATGGGGCTGCGGTGAGCGCAAATCTTGGCGTGAACCCGTCACTCACCATCACCGCCCAGGCCGAACGCGCCTTCTCGTTGTGGCCGAACAAGGGCGAGACCGACCAGCGCCCCACGCAATCACAGCCCTACCGGCGACTGGCGCCGGTGCCGCCGAAGCTTCCCAGCGTTCCTGCAGGTGCACCGGCAGCTCTGCGCCAAGGCACACGCGTTCGGAAAGATTCCCATGACTGATCGGCCCAGCAGAGCGGAAGGTTGTTGGTTCGAGTCCAACCGGGGGAGCCACCTAAAGAGCCTCTGACCAGGTAAAACGAACTGGTCAGAGGCTTTCTTCATTTCGACGGTGGGTTGGATCTCCCGCCTTTCATCCGGGCATCGGTGTTCGCTGCGGATGCGTGCGCCGGATCTCGGGCCAATCGCGGCGGGTTCCCACAACGTGCTCAGGCCCATTGTCCAGGGCGCGAAGCCCTTGACGGCGATCTGAGAGCCGTTCTACGATCATTCTGATATATGAGTTGTGTATCATTACCGGCAACCAGGAGCCCAGCATGACCATCAGCCCGCCAAGCTCGACCGCCGTTGCGTCCGTGGCGACCGCCCCCACTGCGACGGCCAACGTGCTGACGCTGTCCTGTCAGGAGCGCCCGGGGATCATGCAGGCGGTCACGAGCTTCCTGTACGACCGCGGGTTCGACATCCTCGAGCACCAGCAGCACGACGACCGGGTGGGGGAGCTGTTCTTCCTTCGGACCGCGTTCGCGTCCGTCGACGGGGCCGATGTCGACGAGCTGACCGCGGCGTTCGGGCCGATCGCGGACCGGTTCGGCATGTCGTACGCGTTCCATGACGAGCGCAAGCCGCGACTGCTGGTCATGGTCTCCAAGTTCGGCCACTGTCTCAACGACCTCATCTTCCGGTGGCGTGGTGGGACTCTGGGTGCCGAGATCGCTGTCGTCGCGTCCAACCACGAGGATCTCCGCCCGATGGCGGAGGCGGCCGGCCTGGAGTTCATCCACATCCCGGTCACGGCCGAGACCAAGCCGCAGGCCGAGCAGCGCATGCTCGACCTGGTCGAGGAGTACGACGTCGACCTGGTCGTGCTCGCCCGCTACATGCAGATCCTCTCGGATGGCCTCTGCCGCCAGCTCGAGGGTCGCGCGATCAACATCCACCACTCGTTCCTGCCAGGCTTCAAGGGGGCCAAGCCCTACCACCAGGCTCACGAACGTGGCGTGAAGCTCGTCGGTGCCACCGCTCACTACGTCACCGCAGACCTCGATGAGGGGCCCATCATCGAGCAGGAGGTCAACCGGGTCGACCACACCTACACACCGCAGGCGCTGGCCACGGTCGGCCAGGACGCCGAGTGCCTCGCGCTCTCGCGCGCGGTCCGCTGGCACTGCGAGCACCGCGTCTTCATGCACGGCTCCAGCACCGTCGTGTTCCGCTGACCACCAACCCAGAATCTCAGGAGTTGCTCATGACGTCCTCGCCCCGCACAGTCATCATCGGCGCCGGCATCGTCGGCACCAACCTCGCGGACGAACTCGTGTCGCGCGGGTGGTCCGACATCACGGTCATCGAACAGGGCCCACTCAGCCTGCCTGGTGGCTCGACCTCGCACGCACCCGGTCTCGTCTTCCAGATCAACCCGTCGAAGACGATGACCCTGTTCGCCAAGTACACCGTGGAGAAGTTCCTGTCCCTGGAGAAGGACGGGGTGAGCTGCTTCAACCAGGTCGGTGGCCTCGAGGTCGCGACCACCGAGGCCCGCGTCGCTGAGCTCTACCGCAAGCTCGGCTACGCGAAGTCCTGGGGGATCGACGCCCGGGTGATCGGCCCCGCCGAGTGCAAAGAGCTCTACCCGCACATCGACGAGTCGCAGGTGCTCGCGGGGCTGCACATCCCCACCGACGGCCTGGCCCGGGCGGCGCACGCCGTCGATCTGCTCATCGAGCGTACGCAGGCGGCCGGCGTCACCTACCTCGAGCACACCGCTGTGACCGGCGTCCTCCAGGAGGGCGGTCGCGTCACCGGTGTGGAGACCACGAACGGTGTGGTCGAGGCTGACATCGTCGTCTCCTGCGCCGGGTTCTGGGGCGTCGAGGTGGGGAAGATGGCGGGCACCGACGTGCCGCTCCTCCCGCTCGCCCACCAGTTCATCAAGACCACTCCCGTCCCGGTGCTGAGCGGCAAGCACGAGGCACCCGACGGCGCGACCCTACCGATCCTGCGACACCAGGACCAGGACCTCTACTTCCGGGAGTGGGGCGATGCCTACGGGATCGGCTCGTACGCCCACAAGCCGATGCCGTACGTCGCCACCGATCTCGGCCCGACCCCGGAGCACGTCGACCACGACAACATGCCGTCGCGGCTCGACTTCACGCCCGAGGACTTCGAGGGCCCGTGGGACGAGTGCCGCAAGCTGCTCCCGTGCCTCCAGGAGGCGGAGATCGCGGAGTCGTCGTTCAACGGCATCTTCTCGTTCACGCCCGACGGCGGGTCGCTCGTCGGTGAGTCTCGCGACGTCGACGGCTTCTGGGTGGCCGAGGCGGTCTGGGTCACCCACTCCGCCGGCGTCGCCCGGGCGGTGGCCGAGGTGCTGACCACCGGACGGTCCCAGTACGACCTCGCCGACCTCGAGCTCAACCGCTTCGAGGAGACCCAGCTGGCGCCGGCGTACGTCAGCGAGACCTCGCAGCAGAACTTCGTCGAGATCTACGACATCCTCCACCCGCTGCAGCCCAAGGACTCGCCCCGCGACATCCGGGTCAGCCCGTTCCACGCCCGTCAGGTCGAGCTCGGCGCCTTCTTCCTCGAGGCCGGGACCTGGGAGCGGCCGCACTGGTACGAGGCCAACGCAGCCCTGCTGGACGAACTGCCGGAGGAGTGGAAGTCGCCGACGCGCGACGACTGGTCGGCCCGCTACCACTCGCCGATCGCGGCCGTCGAGGCGTGGAAGACCCGCACCGCGGTCGCCATGTACGACATGACGCCGCTGCGGCGCCTCGAGGTCTCCGGACCCGGCGCCGAGACCCTGCTTCAGCGGCTCACCACCGGTGACGTCAGCAAGAAGCCCGGTGCGGTGACGTACACCCTGTTCCTCGACGAGCAGGGTGGCATCAAGAGCGACATCACCGTCGCCCGGCTCGAAGACGAGGTCTACCAGGTCGGTGCCAACGGCACGGTCGACCTGGCGTACCTCCGCCGGGAGGCCCGCAAGCTGCGGGCCGAGGATCCCGCCCTGGCTGCTCATGTCCGCGACATCACCGGCGGCACCTGCTGCATCGGCCTGTGGGGGCCGCTGGCCAGGGACCTGATCGCCAAGGTCAGCGCGGACGACTTCACCAACGACGGTCTGAAGTACTTCCGCGGCAAGCGGGCCACCATCGGCGGGATCCCCGTCACTGCGCTGCGGCTGTCCTATGTCGGCGAGCTCGGCTGGGAGATCTACGCCTCCGCCGAGAACGGCCAGAAGCTGTGGGACGTGCTCTGGAACGCCGGCCAGGAGCACGGTGTCGTCGCCGCCGGCCGGGCCGCGTTCGGCGCGCTCAGGCTGGAGAAGGGCTACCGGTCCTGGGGCGCCGACATGACCACCGAGCACGACCCGTACGAGGCCGGCGTCGGGTTCGCGGTGAAGCGCGCCAAGGAGGACTTCGTCGGCAAGGCCGCCCTCGAAGGTCGCTCGGTGGAGACCTCGGCTCGCCGGCTGCGCTGCCTCACCGTCGACGACGGAAAGTCAATGGTGCTCGGCAAGGAGCCCGTGCTGTCGGGCGAGACCGCGGTCGGGTACGTCACGAGCGCGGCGTACGGATTCACGATCGGCAAGCCGATCGCCTATGCCTACCTGCCGGCGGAGATCGGAGAGGGCGACCAGGTCGAGATCGAGTACTTCGGCCAGCGGATCCCCGCGACGGTCACCCCTGAGCCGCTCTTCGACCCGGAGATGAGTCGCTTGCGCGGCTGACCGACTGGTCGAGATCGGGCGCCGGCCGCGGGTGGGCCGGCGCCCGATCTCATGTTTAGAGAACGCAGTCAGAGAACGCGGCGGATCTCCATGGCGAAGCTGTCGATGTGCTCACGGGTCAGCCGCTCGGCACGTTCGGCGTCGCCGTCGGCGATCGCCTCCAGGAGCGGGGCGTGCTCGGAGATGTGGGACGCCAGGTCCGGGAGCTTGTCCACGACCAGGCACCAGATCCGGGTCGCCAGGTTGTCGTAGCGGACCAGGACGTCCTCGAGGTGCTTGTTGCCCGTGGCGCGGTAGATCATTCGGTGCACCGACATGTCGAGCCGCATCAGGGTGGGCCGGTCGTCGCCCGACGGATCGAGACCGCGAACCTTCTCGGCCATGGCGCGCAACTCGGCTCGCATCTGATCGGTCGCGGCGGTCGCTGCTCGGTTGGCGGCGAACGGCTCGAGCTGCTGGCGCAGGTCGGAGATGGCGCCCAGCTCGGTGACGTCGACCGGCGTCGCGAACGTGCCGCGGCGCGGGTAGGAGACGACCAGATGGTCGGTCTCCAGGCGTTTGAGGGCTTCTCGCACCGGAGTGCGGCCGAACCCGAGGGAGTCCGCGAGCCTGCCGTCGTTGATCGGCTCGCCCGGCCTGATGTCCAGCATGATCAGCCGATCCCGGATGCGCTCGTAGGCCGCTTGCGCCAGCGAGATCGTTGCGCCGATCGCCGGCGGGGCGGGCGCCTGAACGTCGGTCATACCAAGTCACCGCTTTCTGATCTGGGCCGTTGACAGGTCTTCGCTACCCAGCATACTGTTGATCCCGAACTGATATATCAATCGTACTTCAAGAGTTTGGGAGTTCATCGTGGTTGACGTCTTGACCGCCTCGCTCGCAGACCTCGATCCCGAGGTCAGCGAGCAGATCGACGCCGAGCTGAGCCGCCAGCAGACGACGCTGGAGATGATCGCCTCGGAGAACTTCGCTCCCGCCGCCGTGATGGAGGCTCAGGGATCGGTCCTCACCAACAAGTACGCCGAGGGCTATCCCGGCCGCCGCTACTACGGCGGTTGCGAGCATGTCGACGTCATCGAGCAGCTCGCCATCGACCGCCTCAAGGCGCTGTTCTCTTCGGAGTACGCCAACGTGCAGCCGCACTCGGGTGCCCAGGCCAACGCCGCCGCGATGTTCGCCCTCCTCGAGCCCGGCGACACCATCCTCGGCCTCTCGCTGGCCCACGGTGGCCACCTCACCCACGGCATGAAGCTCAACTTCTCCGGGCGCCTCTACCAGGTCGTTCCGTACGAGGTCAGCCGCGAGGACTTCCTGATCGACATGGCCGAGGTCGAGCGCCTCGCCCTCGAGCACCGGCCCAAGCTGATCGTCGCGGGTTGGTCGGCCTATCCCCGGCAGCTGGACTTCGCGGAGTTCCGCCGGATCGCAGACCTGGTCGGCGCTCGGCTCATGGTCGACATGGCGCACTTCGCCGGCCTGGTCGCGACCGGCCTCCACCCGAACCCGGTGCCCTTCGCCGACGTAGTCACCTCGACGACGCACAAGACCCTGGGCGGCCCGCGTGGGGGAGTCATCCTCACCAACGACCCGGCTATCGCCAAGAAGATCAACTCCTCGGTCTTCCCCGGCCAGCAGGGTGGGCCGCTCGAGCACGTCATCGCCGGCAAGGCGGTCGCCTTCAAGGTCGCCGCCGAGCCCGAGTTCCGCGAGCGCCAGGAGCGTACGCTGCGCGGTGCCCGCATCATCGCCGAGCGGCTGCTCGCCGACGACGTCGCGGCCGCGGGAGTCTCGGTGGTCAGCGGTGGCACCGACGTCCATCTCGTGCTGGTCGACCTGCGCGACTCCAAGCTCACCGGCCAGGACGGCGAGGACCGGCTCCACCGCATCGGCATCACCGTCAACCGCAACGCCGTCCCGTTCGACCCGCGTCCGCCGATGGTCTCCTCCGGCCTGCGGATCGGTACGCCCGCTCTGGCCACGCGCGGGTTCGGCGACTCCGACTTCAGCGAGGTGGCCGACATCATCGCGGCCGCGTTGAAGGACGACTTCACCGAGGAGACGGCAGATGCGCTGCGCAGCCGCGTCACCGTCCTCGCCGAGAAGTACCCGCTCTACCCCCACCTCCTCGAGTCGAACGGAGCAGAGTGATGGCAGACCTGCTGCCCGAGCACCCCGACTTCCTCTGGCGCAACCCGGAGCCCAAGTCCTCCTACGACGTCGTCATCATCGGCGGCGGCGGACACGGTCTGGCGACGGCCTACTACCTGGCGAAGAACCACGGCATCACGAACGTCGCGGTCCTCGAGCGTGGTTGGCTCGCGGGCGGCAACATGGCGCGGAACACGACGATCATCCGGTCCAACTACCTGTGGGACGAGTCCGCGGCGATCTACGAGCACTCCCTCAAGCAGTGGGAGGTGCTCCCCGACGAGCTCGACTACGACTTCCTGTTCAGCCAGCGTGGCGTGCTCAACCTCGCCCACACGCTGCAGGACGTACGCGACTCCGTGCGGCGCTGCGAGGCGAACCGCCTCAACGGGATCGACGCGGAGTGGCTCGACGCCGACCAGGTGAAGGAGGTCTGCCCGATCATCAACGTCAGCGACAACATCCGCTATCCGGTCCTCGGCGCGACTTACCAGCCTCGCGCGGGCATCGCCAAGCACGACCACGTCGCCTGGGCGTTCGCGCGCAAGGCCGACGAGCTCGGCGTCGACCTCATCCAGGACTGCGAGGTGACCGGGTTCGTCAAGGACGGCAACCGGGTGGTCGGCATACAGACGAGCCGCGGCACGATCGCGGCCGGCAAGGTCGCGCTGTGCGCGGCAGGGCACTCCAGCGTCCTCGCCGAGATGGCCGGCTTCGACCTGCCGATCCAGTCGCACCCGCTCCAGGCGCTCGTCTCCGAGCTCCATCAGCCGGTCCATCCCACCGTGGTGATGTCGAACCACGTTCACGTCTACGTCTCCCAGGCCCACAAGGGCGAGCTGGTCATGGGTGCTGGTGTCGATGCGTACAACGGCTACGGCCAGCGTGGCGGATTCCACGTGATCGAGGAGCAGATGGCGGCGGCCGTCGAGCTGTTCCCCATCTTCGCCCGTGCGCATCTGCTCAGGACCTGGGGTGGCATCGTCGACGTCACGCCGGACGCTTCGCCGGTCGTGAGCAAGACGCCGATCGACCAGCTCTACGTCAACTGTGGCTGGGGGACCGGCGGCTTCAAGGGCACCCCCGGAGCGGGCTGGACGATGGCGCACACGATCGCCTACGACGAGCCCCACGAGTACAACGCACCGTTCGCACTGGAGCGATTCAGCACCGGTGCCCTCATCGATGAGCACGGCGCCGCCGCCGTGGCCCACTGAAAGGAGCGGACGATGATCCTCATCAGCTGTCCCAACTGTGGGCCCCGCGACGAGACCGAGTTCCACTACGGCGGTCAGGCCCACGTCCCCTACCCGGAGGACCCGAACACCCTCAGCGACGAGGAGTGGGGTCGCTATCTGTTCTACCGCGAGAACACCAAGGGCATCTTCGCCGAGCGCTGGGTCCACAGCTCCGGCTGCCGCAAGTGGTTCAACGTTCTTCGCGACACCGTCACCTACCGCATCGCCGCCGTCTACCGGGCCGGCGAACCGCGTCCCACCCTGGATGGAGGCTCGCAGTGAGCACGACGTCGCACCGCCTCGCAGACGGCGGCCGAATCGACCGATCGACCCGTCTCACCTTCAGCGTCGACGGCCAGGAGTACGCCGGCCACGCCGGTGACACCCTCGCCTCGGCACTGATCGCCAACGGCGTGCTCGAGTGTGGCCCCTCGCTGTACCGACAGCGCCCCCGCGGCGTCCTCGCCGCCGGGCTCGAGGAGTCCAACGCGCTGGTCAAGCTGAGGCGCCCGGGCGACTCGGTGACCGAGTCCATGCTCCCCGCCACGACCGTCGAGCTCGTCGACGGGCTCGAGGCCGACTACCTCAGCGGCCTCGGCGAGCTCGACCCCGCCGACGACACCGCGATCTACGACAAGAAGTACGTCCACACCGACGTCCTCGTCATCGGCGCCGGCCCGACCGGGCTCACCGCGGCCCGCACCGCCGCCGCCTCCGGTGCCCGCGTCATCCTCATCGACGACCAGACCGAGCTCGGCGGGTCCCTTCTCTCCACGCGCGGTCTCAGCATCGACGGCGTGGACAGCGACACCTGGCTGCGCGGCGCAGCCGAGGAGCTCGCGGCTTCACCCGAGGTCACCGTCCTCACCCGGACCAACGCCTTCGGCAGCTACGACGCCAACTACGTGATCGCGCTCGAGAGCCGGCTGGACCACCTCGACGCCTCCGCCAAGGAGGCGCTCACGGGGCTGTCGCGTCAGCGCCTCTGGCACATCCGGGCGCAGCAGGTCGTCATCGCGACCGGCGCTCACGAGCGTCCCCTCGTGTTCGGCAACAACGACCGCCCCGGCGTCATGCTCGCCTCCGCGGTCCGCACCTACCTCAACAGGTACGGCGTGGCCGCAGGCACACGGGTCCTGCTCGCGACCACCAACGACAGCGCCTACGAGGTCGCCGCCGATCTGATCGGGGCCGGAGTCGCCGTGGCGGCCGTCGTCGATGCTCGCGCCGAGCAGTCCGACGCCGCCCGTCGCGCCGAGGCGGCAGGCATCGAGGTCATCCTCGGCTCCGCCGTCCTCGACACCGACGGTGACCCGAGAGTCACCGCCGCCACCGTGTCGGCCATCGACACCGACGGCGCCGCCGTTGGAGAACAGCGCGACATCGCCTGCGACGTCGTCGCCGTCGCCGGCGGATGGAGCCCCGTGGTCCACCTGCACAGCCAGCGGCAGGGCAAGGTCCGCTGGGACGAGGACCTGGCCGGGTTCGTCCCTGACGGCGTGGTCGCCGGTCAGCAGATCGTGGGGTCGGCCCGGGGCAGCTACACCCTCGATGCGTGTCTCGCCGAGGGGCGGCACGCGGCAGCGACGGCGCTCCTGGCCGCAGGTTTCATCGGCGAGGCCGAGGCCCCTGCCGGGCCGCTCGCCGCAGCGACGGGTGACGGTACGACCCGGGCCCTGTGGCTCGCTGCCGAGGGCGGCGTTCCGCTCGACGATCTGGTCGACCACTTCGTCGACTTCCAGCGCGACCAGACGGTGCACGACGTACTGCGTGCGACCGGAGCCGGCATGCGCAGCGTCGAGCACATCAAGCGCTACACCTCGATCAGCACCGCCAACGACCAGGGCAAGACCTCCGGCGTCAACGCGATCGGAGTCATCGCGGCCGCGCTCAACGACGGTCGCAGCCCCGGCGAGATCGGCACGACCACGTACCGTGCTCCGTACGCTCCGGTCCCGTTCGTCGCTCTCGCGGGCCGCGAGCGGGGTGACCTGTTCGACCCGGCCCGGCTGACGTCGATCCATCCTTGGCACGTCGCGCACGGCGCCGAGATGGAGATCGTGGGGCAGTGGCTGCGACCGTGGTACTACCCGCAGAACGGCGAGTCCCTGGACGAGGCCGTTCTCCGCGAGTGCGCCGCCGTCCGCGAGTCCGTCGGCATGATGGACGCGACCACGCTGGGCAAGATCGAGGTGTGGGGGAGTGACGCCGGTGAGTTCCTCAACCGGATCTACACCAACGCCTTCAAGAAGCTCGCCCCCGGATCCGCGCGCTACGGAGTCATGTGCACGCCCGACGGGATGATCTTCGACGACGGCGTCACGCTCCGCATCGAAGAGGGCCGCTACTTCATGACGACGACCACCGGCGGCGCCGCGAAGGTCCTCGACTGGCTCGAGGAGTGGCACCAGACCGAGTGGCCCACCCTGGACGTCAGCTTCACCTCGGTGACCGAGCAGTGGGCCACGATCGCCGTCGTCGGCCCGAAGTCACGCGAGGTGATCGCCAAGATCGCTCCGGAGCTCGATGTCAGCAACGAGGCGTTCCCGTTCATGACGTTCCGCGAGACGACGCTCGCCTCGGGCGTCCCGGCGCGGGTGTGCCGGATCTCGTTCTCCGGAGAGCTCGCCTTCGAGGTCAACGTCGAGACCTGGTTCGGACAGCAGGTGTGGGAGGAGATCCACGCCGCCGGCCAGGAGTGGGCGATCACCCCGTACGGCACTGAGACCATGCACGTGCTCCGCGCGGAGAAGGGCTACCCGATCGTCGGCCAGGACACCGATGGCACGGTCACGCCACAGGATGCCGGCATGGAGTGGATCGTCTCCAAGGCGAAGGACTTCGTCGGCAAGCGGTCCTACAACCGTGCCGACACCGCGCGTACGGACCGAAAGCACCTCGTCTCGGTGCTTCCCGTCGACACCAGCTTCAGGCTGCCCGAAGGCACCCAGCTGGTCGAGTCCGGTACGCCGATCACCCCTGCCGACGGACCGGTGCCGATGCTGGGGCACGTGACCTCGAGCTACCACAGTGCCGCGCTCGGGCGCTCGTTCGCCCTGGCGCTCATTAAGGATGGCCGCAACCGCATCGGCCAGACCCTCGTCGCGCCGGTCGGGGACCGACTGGTCGACGTCGTCGTCGCTGAAACCGTCCTCTACGACCCGGAAGGGAGCCGCCGCGATGGTTGAGACCACGATCGAGCCGCTCGACAAGAAGATCTCCGCTCTGCGTGTCAGCCCGGCCCAACACCTCCACGGCGACTTCGTCGACGCCGGCGTATCGGGCGCCTTCGGGGTGCGGGTGCGCGAGGAGCAGTTCCTCACCATGGTGGGTCTGCGGGTGCCGATCGGGTCGCCCGACCGGACGCGCCTGGCCCAGATCCTCGGCACCGAGCTCCCCGGACGATGCGGCGAGGTCGCCACCGGCCACGACGTGGTCATCCTGTGGCTCTCGCCCGACGAGTACCTGGTCATCTCGCAGAGCGTGGCCGGGTCCACCCTGGTGTCGTACCTGCGCGCAGGCGTCTCGGGAGGCGGTGCCGCGGTCGTCGACCTGTCGGCCAACCGCACCACCTTCCGGCTCGAGGGAGCTTCCGCGCAGGCGGTCCTCGAGAAGGGCTGTCCGCTCGACCTCCACCCGAGGGCCTTCACGCCGGGCACGGCGGTCGCCAGCACGATCGGACGTGTTCCGGTGATCCTCTGGAAACTCGACTCGGACTCCTACCGGATCCTCCCGCGTGCTTCGTACGCCGACTACCTGGGCCGTTGGCTGATCGACGCCATGGCCGAGTTCAAGGTCATCTCGACAAGCTCGATGCGGCGTCTGGGATCAGGCTGATGGCTCTCAGCGTGTTCGACATGTTCTCCGTCGGCATCGGGCCGTCGTCGTCCCACACGGTCGGCCCGATGCGCGCGGCGGCGCAGTTCATCGATGCCCTGAAGGCGGGCTCACTGCTCGACGCCGTCGCCCGTACCCAGGTGGAGCTGTTCGGCTCCCTCGGTGCCACCGGTCACGGCCACGGCTCCGACAAGGCGGTGATCCTCGGACTCGAGGGCAACCGGCCCGAGAGCGTCGACACGGACAACGCCGACGCCCGCGTGGCCGAGGTCCGCGCCACTCGGCGCCTGCGACTCTCCGGAGCCCGGGACATCGAGTTCGACGCCGACGACGTCGTCATGCACCGCACCAAGACCCTTCCCGCGCATCCGAACGGCATGATCTTCCGCGCGTACGACGCCGACACGAAGGTGCTCCTGGAGAGCACCTACTACTCGGTCGGCGGCGGTTTCGTCGTGGACGAGCAGGCGGCCGGCGCCGATCGGATCGTCGAGGACGCGACCCCGATCCCGTACCCGTTCACGACGGGGGCCGAGCTGCTCGCGGTCTGCGCCGAGTCAGGCAAACGGATCAGCGACGTGATGATGGCCAACGAGCTGGCGTGGCGTACCGAGGAGGAGGTGCGCGCCGAGCTGCTGCACATCTGGTCGGTCATGCAGGAGTGCGTGCACAACGGCTGCACCCGCACCGAACCCACGCTCCCGGGTGGGTTGAAGGTTCCCCGACGTGCCCCTGGTCTCTATCTCCACCTCCAGGGCTCCACGGACGAGACCGACCCGCTCAGGGCGATGGACTGGGTCAACCTCTTCGCGCTCGCCGTCAACGAGGAGAACGCGTCGGGCGGTCGGATCGTGACCGCGCCGACCAACGGCGCGGCGGGCATCGTCCCGGCCGTACTCCACTACTACGAGAAGTTCGTGCCAAGCGCGGACGAGGACGGGATCGTGCGGTTTCTCCTCGCCGCCGCCGCGGTCGGGATCCTGTTCAAGATCAACGCGTCGATCTCCGGCGCCGAGGTCGGCTGCCAGGGCGAGGTCGGCTCGGCCTGCGCCATGGCTGCCGGAGCCCTGTGCGAAGTGCTCGGAGGCACCCCGGAGCAGGTGGAGAACGCGGCCGAGATCGGGATCGAGCACAACCTCGGGCTCACCTGCGACCCCGTCGGCGGCCTGGTGCAGATCCCCTGTATCGAGCGCAACGCCATCGCCAGCAACAAGGCCATCAATGCCGCCCGCATCGCCGCCCGCGGCGACGGCAGCCACCGGGTCTCCCTCGACGCCGCGATCAAGACGATGCGCGAGACCGGGGCCGACATGAAGATCAAGTACAAGGAGACCTCCCGCGGAGGCCTCGCCGTCAACGTCATCGAATGCTGACGTCACGGGTCTCGCGATAAGGAGAAGTGCATGACCACCGCAGCAAAGATCGACGGCAAGCGCGTCGCTGCTGATCTGAAGACCGCGCTCGCCGTGCGGGTGAAGGCACTGCACGAGGCCGGGATCGACCCCGGCCTCGGCACCATCCTCGTCGGTGACGACCCTGGTTCCCGTTCGTACGTCGCGGGCAAGCACCGCGACTGCGCCGAGGTGGGCATCGCCTCGATCCGGATCGAGCTCCCCGCCAGCGCGTCGCAGGCCGAGATCGAGGCAGCGGTGCAACAGCTCAACGACGATCCGACGTGCACCGGTTTCATCGTCCAGCTGCCACTGCCGCCCCACGTCGACACCCATCGGGTCCTGCAGCTCATCGACCCGGACAAGGATGCCGACGGGCTCCACCCCACGAACCTCGGCAAGCTGGTGCTCGGCACTCCTGCTCCGCTGCCGTGCACGCCGCGCGGGATCATCGAGCTCCTGAGGCAGCACGACGTACCGATCACCGGACAGCGGTTCTGCGTCATCGGCTGCGGTCTGACCGTCGGCCGGCCGCTCGGGCTCATGCTCACCCGCCCCACCGAGCACGCCACCGTCACGCTGTGCAACATCGAGACCCGTGACGTCGCCGCCCATGCCCGGGCCTCGGACGTCATCGTCGCCGCGGCGGGTGTCGCTCACCTGGTCAAGCCCGACTGGGTCAGCCCCGGCGCCACGGTCCTGTCCGTCGGGATCACTCGCACCATCGAGGGGATCCTGGGCGACGTCGACCCGAACGTGGACGTCGTCGCCGGCAAAATGAGCGGTGCCACGGGTGGGGTCGGACCCATGACCCGCGCCATGCTGCTGACCAACATCGTCGAGATCGCCGAACAGCATCTGGCTGCCAGGGAGGCCATCGCCGGGGCTCGCACATGAGTGCCACGCAGCTGCTCACCGAGGCAGCTCGGCGTTGTCAGGTGATGGGCATCATCAACGTCACCCCCGACTCGTTCTCCGACGGCGGCCGGTTCCTCGACGTCGACGCCGCCGTACGCAGAGGCCTCGAGCTCATGCGCGACGGCGCCGATCTCCTCGATGTCGGAGGCGAGTCCACTCGGCCCGGTGCCCAGCGGGTCAGCGCGGCCGAGGAGATCGCCCGTGTGATCCCGGTGGTCGAGGCCCTGGCCCGGGAGGGGTTGCCGGTCTCGGTCGACACCATGCGCGCCTCGGTCGCCCAGCGAGCCGTCGAGGCCGGGGCCGTCATCGTGAACGACGTCTCCGGCGGGCTCGCCGATCCCAGGATGCTGCCCTTCGTGGCCGATGCGGAGGTCACCTGCGTTCTCATGCACTGGCGCGCCCACTCCACGCGGATGGACGACTTCTGCTTCTACGGCTCGGTCGTCGACGACGTGTGCGCCGAGCTCCGCGGCCGGGTCGATTCCGCGCTCGACGTCGGCGTACGTCCCGAGCGCATCGTCCTCGATCCCGGCCTGGGGTTCGCGAAGAACAGCGCCCAGTCCTGGGAGCTGCTCTCGTCCCTCGGCACGCTGAGAGACCTCGGCTTCCCTCTCCTCGTCGGAGCCTCCCGCAAGCGGTTCCTCACCGAGGTGGCGACGTACGGACGGCGTGACCCGGATGTCCCGGCTGACCGGGACGAGGCGTCGGACGCCGTGGCTGCCATCGCTGCCGCGGGAGGCGCCTGGGGAGTGCGCGTGCACTCGGTGTCCGGTGCCGCTGCCGCCTCCAGGGTGGCCGCGCGCCTGCGTGGATCCGCGGTCGCAGCCGACGTCGTCGGCGTCCGAACAGGGCGGCGATGAGTCGTCGCTCGGCCGCCGCGACCGTACGGAGGCTGCTGCACGACGCCCGCTACGAGGTCCTGCCCACCGCGACGATCGAAGAGGTCGTCACCACGTCCCTACCCGTCGGCCGAACCGTCACCGTGACCGCCTCACCGGCCAAGGGACTCGAACGAACTGTGGACCTCTCCATCCGCCTCGCCGGACACGGCTATGAGGTCGTACCCCATCTCGCCGCGCGCATGGTCTCGGGCCGAGCCGAGCTCGCCGACATCGTCGGTCGCCTGAAGGCGGCCGGCATCGACAAGATCTTCGTGCCCGCCGGCGACGCGCAGCAACCCGGAGCGTTCCCCAGCGCGCTGGAGCTCCTCGAGGCGCTCGTCGATCTCGGCGACCCGTTCAGCCACGTCGGTGTCGCCGGCTATCCCGAGGACCATCCGACGATCATCCACGACCGCCTGGTCCAGGCGATGTGGGACAAGCGCCACCACGCCACTGAGATCGTCAGCAACCTCACCTTCGACCACAGCGCCCTCACCGACTGGGTACGCCGCGTGCGCGCCCGCGGGGTCACGACGCCGATCATCGTCGGGCTGCCCGGCCCGGTCGAGCGCGCCAAGCTCCTCACCATGGCGACCAAGATCGGGGTGGGGGAGTCGACGAGGTTCCTCGCCAAGAACAAGGGTCTGTTCGCACGCATCGCCGCGCCCGGTGGCTACTCGCCGGAGCGGTTCCTCACCCGTGCGGCGCCGGAGCTGGACAAGCCGGAGGCCGCGATCGCCGGTCTGCATCTGTTCACGTTCAACCAGGTCGCCGAGACCGAGGCCTGGCGCCGCGACCTGCTGGCCCGCCTGGGCGGAGGACCCCAGTGACCGGCACCGGCTTCGACCTCGACATCGAGGAGGTGGAGCGGCGGCTCCTCGCCCGCTGGCCCGAGACCAGGATCGCCCCGTCCCTCGAGCGCATCCGGGCGGTGACGGACGCGCTCGGCCGGCCACAACGCGATTACCGGTCGATCCACATCACCGGAACCAACGGCAAGACGAGCACCGCGCGGATGGTGGAGGCGATCCTGCTCGAGCTGGGCTCGGCGGTCGGCCGGTTCACCAGCCCCCATCTCGCCGACATCCGGGAACGGATCAGCATCGGCGGCCAGCCGATCCCGCAGGATGGCTTCGTCCAGGCCTACCGCGATGTCCTGCCCGCGGCCGAGGCCGTGGACCGCGAGAGTCCCACTCCGCTGTCGTTCTTCGAGATGACGGTCGCCATGGCCTACCAGGCGTTCTCGACCGCGGCCATCGACGTCGCGGCGGTGGAGGTCGGCATGGGTGGCATGTGGGATGCGACCAACGTCATCGACGCCCCGGTCGCCGCGATCCTCCCCATCGGCCTCGACCATGTCGATCACCTGGGGCCGACGACGCTCGACATCGCGGCGGAGAAGGCCGGGATCATCAAGCCGGGTGCGCTGGCCGTCACGGCTCGGCAGACCCCAGATGTCGAGCAGCTCCTCCGAGCCCATGCCGACGCGTATCTCGCGAGGCTCATGGTCGAAGGCCGTCACTTCCGCCTGAGCGGCAGACGAGCGTTCGGCAATGGTCAGATCATCTCGGTCAACGGCCTCGCCGGTCCCTATCCCGAGGTCCCACTGGCACTTCACGGCCGCCACCAGGCGCACAACGCGGTGCTCGCCATCGCGAGCGTCGAAGCCCTCCTGGAAGACGTGATCCCGCTGGACGCACTGCGACGGGCGCTGGGCTCGGCCAGCTCGCCCGGGCGGCTGGAGGTGCTGCCCGGCACGCCCGCGGTGATCCTCGACGCAGCCCACAATCCCGACGGCGCCCGGGCCCTGGCCGCCGGCCTCTCCGATCTGGGCCGCCGGCCGACGGTCGCCGTGGTCGCTGCGATGGGCGACAAGGACTTCGACGGCATGCTCGCCGAGCTCGATCCCGTGGTGTCGACGATGATCTGCACCCGGAACAGCAGCCCGAGGTCGCTGTCGTCCCGCGACACCGCCGCCGCGGCGCGCGGGGTGCTCGGGGCGGATCGGGTCGTCGAGATCGACGACCTCGCCGGCGCCCTCCTCGAGGCCACCAGAGCCGCCTCGGCTCTCTCCGAAGAGGGTGGATACCCGGCTCAGGTGCTGGTCACAGGCTCAGTCGTCACCGTGGGGGAAGCGCGCCGCCTGTTGGGTATGTGAGACGGCCCTGCCCCTGGCCGACGTGGCCAGGGGGGAGGACCTTCTCAGAAGCCCGGTTGCGTCAGTTCACCATGCCGTGCGGATCGATGACGTACTTGGTGGCCGCACCCTGGTCGAACGCGGCGTAGCTCTCCGGCGCCTCGTCGAGGCTGATGGCCTTCGCGTTGACGGCGTCGGCGATGTGGGCCTTGTCGGCGAGGATCAGGTTCATCAGCTGCCGGTTGTACTGCTTGACCGGGCACTGGCCGGTCACGAAGGTGTGCGACTTGGCCCAGCCCAGGCCGAGCCGGACGCCGATCTGCCCCTGCTTGGCGGCATCGTCGACAGCACCCGGGTCGCCGGTCACGTACAGGCCGGGGATGCCCAGAGAGGCGCCCGCGCGCGCCACGTCCATGATGTCGTTGAGGACGGTGGCGGGCTGCTCGGCGGCGTCGCGGCCGTGGCCACGGGCCTCGAACCCGACCGCGTCGATCGCCGCATCCACGACGGGTTCCCCGACGATGTCCGCGATGATGTCCGCGAGGGCGTCACCGGAGGACAGGTCCGCGGTAGCGCAGCCGAAGCTGGCGGCCTGCTTGAGCCGGTCCGCGTTCATGTCGCCGACGATGACCGTGGCGGCACCGAGCAGCTGTGCTGAGTACGCCGCGGCGAGCCCGACCGGGCCTGCGCCTGCCACGTACACCGTCGACCCGGTGGTGACGCCGGCGGTGTAGGCGCCGTGGTAGCCGGTCGGAAAGATGTCGGAGAGCATCGTCAGGTCGAGGATCTTCTCCAGGGCCTGGTCCCGGTCGGGGAACTTCAGCAGGTTGAAGTCGGCGAACGGGACCATGACGTACTCCGCCTGGCCACCGATCCAGCCGCCCATGTCCACATAGCCGTACGCCGCGCCGGCCCGTGCCGGGTTCACGTTGAGGCAGATGCCGGTCTTGCCCTCGTTGCACATACGACAACGACCGCACGCGATGTTGAACGGGACCGAGCAGATGTCGCCCACCTCGTGGAAGAGGACGTCGTCGCCGATCTCGACGATCTCGCCGGTGATCTCGTGGCCGAGCGTCTGACCCACAGCGGCGGTCGTCCGGCCGCGCACCATGTGCTGGTCGCTGCCGCAGATGTTGCTGGTCACGAGCTTGAGGATGACCGCGTGCGGCGCGGCGCGCTTGATGCCCAGGCCGCTCACGACGTCCTGGGGGAGCTCCAGCTTCGGGTACTCGATGGACTCGACGGCCACCTCGCCCGGCCCCTTGTAGACGACGACTCTGTTGTCTGCCATGGCGTCTCTTCTTCCTGCCCCGGATGGGGGCGTCCGGCTTGCTCAGTTGCGGGGATGTTTCTCATAGCGAAACAAGAGCGCTATATGAAACAACGTAGACCGTCGACGGCATTGGCATCAAGACCCTGTTTCGACCGATTTCAGGGCTCTTGCGGAGGGTGTCTGCTCGCTCGCGCCGCGGCTACCCGGCAGTAGGGGCGAAGGAGGGGATCTGACAAGGAGGCATACTGTTTCAGCATGAGCAACACGAGCGAAACACGGAGCACGACCGTTCACTCAGTGGACCGAGCCATCTCCATCCTCCAGGTGCTCGCCCGTCGGGGGGCTGTCGGAGTCACGCCGATCTCCGAGGAATTGGGGGTGCACAAGTCGACGGTCTTCCGTCTGCTGGCCACCCTCGAGGCGCGCGGGCTGGTGGAGCAGAACGCGAGCCGGGGGCACTATCAACTCGGCTATGGCGTCATCCAGCTGGCCGCCGGCGCGACCCGCAAGCACGACATCTCGGTCACGAGTCGCCCGATCTGTATGGCGCTGGCTGACGCGGTCGGCGAGACCGTCAACATCGTCATCAACGACGGTGAGGAGGCCATCACGATCGACCAGGTGATCGGGAGCGCCGAGATCACGTCGGTGAACTGGGTCGGGCAGCGCAGCCCCCTGCACACCACCGCTTCCGGCCAGGTCTTCCTGGCGACCATGTCGCCGGAGGACCGTCGGGAGATCCTCGAGGGTGGGCTGGAGCGCTATACCGAGGAGACCGTGATCGATCCGGCCAAGCTCGAGGAGCAGCTCGCCGAGGTCAGGAAGCTGGGCTACGCCTACTCGGTCGACGAGCACGAGATCGGCCTCGCCGGCGTGGCGGCGCCGATCCGCTCCTTGGGTGGCGGGGTGATCGCCGCGGTGGTGGCCTCGGGTCCGTCGTTCCGCATCACCTCCGAGAAGGTGCCCGAGCTGGCCGAGCATGTGCTTGCCGCCGCCGCCGCGATCTCCGAGCGGAACGGCTTCCCCAAGGCTGAGTGATCCGCGCCTGCCGAGGCGACGAATCGGCACCCTCGAAGTGGCCCGCATGCCTCGTGCATGCGGGCCACTTCGCGTACGTCGTAAAGCCCGCGTAAATCCTGAGGACGAATCCAGATCGACCCGTTGACAGCGTCTTCTTTGGCGCGGCAGAATCGTTTCACGCTACGCAGTAGTTGTGCAGAGTGAAACAACCGCCGTCTGGCGGACCGCCGTATCTGAACCCGGAATCTGCCCGGTTTGAGCGTGGGAGACATCAACGTGACGCGTATGAGCATCGAAACGACGCCGGTGGAGCTGGCGTCCCTGGCGGACAGGCGAGCATCCGGCTACAGCCTGGAGGCGCCCTTCTACACCAGCTCGGAGATCTACGAGCAGGATCTCGACGTCATCTTCGGTCAGCACTGGATCTTCGCTGTCGCCGAGGCGGAGATCCCGGACCCGGGTGACTACGTCACCATCGATGTCGGCGCCCACTCCGTGATCGTCGTTCGAGACGACGACGAGAACGTTCGCGCCTTCAGGAACGTGTGCCGGCACCGTGGATCACGACTGCTCGAGTCCGCGTGCGGCTCGATCGGCAACATCGTGTGTCCCTACCACCAGTGGACCTACCGCGTCGACGGCAGCCTCATCTTCGCCGAGTCGCAGGCGGACACGTTCGAGTACGACAAGTTCGGGCTCAAGCCGGTGAACGCCCGAGCGGTCGGCGGCCTGATCTTCCTCTGCCTCTCCGACGAGCCGCCGACCGACTTCGACGAGGTCAGCGAGTTCATCGAGCCCTACCTGAAGCCATACTCGCTCGCCTCGGCGAAGGTCGCCCACCAGACCGACATCGTCGAGGAGGGCAACTGGAAGCTGGTGATGGAGAACAACCGGGAGTGCCACCACTGCGACGCCTCCCACCCGGAGCTGGTGACGGCGTACTTCCCGATCAGCCGCTACGAAGCCGCGGACGTGCCACCGCGCATGCAGTCGGTCTTCGAGCGCTATCAGGACGCGCAGGCGGAGCTGGAGAAGGCCCGCGACGCGATCGGCTTCCCGCACGAGGAGCGCTGCGAGCTCGAGGGTCGTACGACGGCTTTCCAGCTCTCGCACCTGCCGCTCGACGGCGCAGGGGCCTCGTTCGGTCCTGACGGGCAGCAGCTCTGCGCGAAGCTGATGGGCTCCATCGAGGACCCCAGGTTCGGAGACCTGTCGCTGCACATGCAGCCCAACTCGTGGTTCCACTTCCTCGGTGACCACGCTGTCGTCTTCTCGGTGATCCCGCTGGCGGTCGACCGGACGCTGGTCCGGACGACCTGGTTGGTGAACCCGGAGGCTGTCGAAGGGGTCGACTACTCGGTCGAGTCGCTCACCTCCGTCTGGCGTGCCACCAACGACCAGGACCGTGTCCTGGTCGAGGGCACGCAGCGAGGAGTGGCGGACCCGGGCTACGTACCTGGTCCGTACTCCGTGGTCGAGGGTGAAGTCGATGCCTTCGTCACCTGGTACGTCCAACGCATCCAAGCCAGTGCCTAGCCGGAGTTCGGGAGGAAACATGACCATCATGGAGACCGACATCCCCAAGGTGTCGGAGCCCAACTCGTTCGGTCTGCAGAACGGCCGCCCGGCGCCCGTGCGCAGTCGGCGGATGCTGGAGCCCTGTTGGGCCGAGAGCGACGTGATGGACCTGGTGTGCAGCCAGGTTCTGGCGGTCACCCACGACGTGAAGACCTTCGTCTTCACGACGCCCGAGCGACGTCCCTTCGACTTCGAGGCGGGCCAGTTCATCACCATCCGGGTCGAGATCGACGGCGAGCTGATGACCCGTTGCTACACGATCGCCTCGCCGCCGACCAGGCCCGACCGGCTGGCCATCACGGTCAAGCGGGTCCCCGACGGCGTGGTCTCGAACTGGCTCCACGACAACCTCGAGCCCGGGGCTTGGATCTCGATGCACGCCCCGGCAGGTGCGTTCGTCCTGCCGGAGGAGGACGCGCCGAAGTACCTCTTCCTCTCGGCCGGCAGCGGCATCACCCCCGTGCTGTCGATGACGAGGACGCTGTACGACCTCGGCTCTGAGGCGGACATCCTCTTCGTGCACAGCGCGCGTACGCCGGCCGACATCATCTACCGCGGCGAGCTCGAGGCGATGGCACGCCTGATGCCCAACCTGCGAGTGGTGGAGATCTGCGAGGGCGATGCCCCCACCGAGCGATGGATGGGGCTGCAGGGTCGCATCTCCAAGCCGGTGCTCGAGATCCTGGCCCCTGACCTCAACGAGCGTGAGACGTTCATCTGCGGTCCGGCGGGCTACATGGCGGCGGCGAAGTCGCTGCTCGAAGAGCTCGACTACGACATGGAGAAGTACCACGAGGAGAGCTTCGACTTCGGCGCTCCCGCGGTCCCTGCTCCGACGGCGGCACCGCCGGTCGAGCAGGATTCCGAGGAGGAGGCCGGAGCCGGGTTCTCGGTCGAGTTCGCGCGCAGCGGCCGGATGATCACCTGCGGTCCGGACGAGACCATCCTGGAGGCGGCGGTGGCGGCCGGCATGCGGCCGATGGCGGCCTGCGGTCAGGGCATGTGCGGGACCTGCAAGGTGTCGATGCTCTCCGGGGAGGTCGACATGCAGCACAACGGCGGCATCCGGCCCAAGGAGATCGCCAACCAGAAGGTACTGATCTGCTGCTCGAAGCCTCTGGGTGACATCCAGCTGGACTGCTGAGGGGTACGGAGGCGTCAGAGAACCTGGCGGATCTCGCTCTCGAAGCTGCCGATGTGCTCGAGGGTGAGCTTCTCGGCGCGGTCGGCATCACCGTCTGCGACCGCGTTGAGGAGCTGGGCCTGCTCGAGGACGTGGTGGGCCAGGTCGGGCAGGCGATCGATCACCATCCACCAGATCCTGATGGCGAGGTTGTCGTACCTGATCAGGATGTCCTCGAGGTGGGCATTGCCGCTCGACTGGTAGATCAGGCCGTGCGCCGCCTTGTCGACGCGCATCAGGGAGGTGCGATCTCCGTCGCCCAGCTTCCCCTTGCCGATCTGGGCTGCGAGGGCGCGCATCTGCTCACGTTGCTGTGTCGTCGCGCGTTCCGCGGCCGCGCGGGCGGCGTACGGGGCGAGCTGGCGCCGGATCTCGGCGATGGCGCTGAGCTCGGTCGCGTCGATGGTCGTGGCGAAGGTGCCGCGGCGCGGAAAGGAGTGGACCAGGTGATCGGCCTCGAGGCGTTTGATCGCTTCGCGGACAGGGGTACGCCCCATGCCGATCGCCTCTGCGATCTGGCCGTCGTTGATCGGCGCCCCCGGGCGGATGTCGAGCATCACCAGGCGCTCACGGATGTACAGGTAGGCCTGCTCGGCGAGCGAGGTGGCGGGAGGATGCTCCGTTGCTGCCAGAATCTCGTCAACCGTCATTGAGCTCGAGCCCCACTTGTCTGTTCCGATCTGTTCGCTTTTTACCATCTTAGTCTGATACATCAGTCACGGGCCAATGGCGTGCCGAACACCCGCAGCAGTCTCTCCGCCTTCCAGCCCGACTCGGCGTACTCGTCCTGCGCGGTCGATCGGACTGTGATTCCGCCTCCGGTGCCGAGCTCCCAGGTGCCGTTGCCTGTGGTGGTGAGGCTCCTGATCACGACACCGAGATCAGCCTGGCCGTCAGGTGCGATCCATCCGAAGGCGCCGGAGTAGACGCCGCGCGGGGTGGTCTCCACGCTTCGGATGATCTCCATGGTCCGCAGCTTCGGGGCACCCGTCATCGAGCCGGTCGGAAAGAGGGAGCGCAGCGCCTCGATGCCGGTGACGTCGTCACGCAGCCGGCCGCGCACGGTCGTCACGAGCTGGTGCACCGAGGCGTAGGACTCCACCGCCATCAACGATGGAACCGTCACCGAGCCGGGGTCGCACACCATCGCCAGGTCGTTGCGGAGGAGGTCGACGATCATCAGGTTCTCGGCCCGGAACCTGGGGTTCGTTGCCAGGTCCCGGCGCAGTTCCTCGTCCTCGTCGGCGCACGTGCCGCGCGGGGTGGTGCCCTTGATCGGCCGGGTCTCGATCTGACGGTGCTGGTCGATCGTGGCGTAGCGCTCGGGTGATGAGCTGAGCAGCCGAAAGTCGTGATGCTGGATGAAGCCGGCGTACGGAGCCGGGTTGAGCTCGCGAAGACGCAGGTATGCGACGGCCGGGTCGATGGGGTCCTGCACCTCGATCCGGTGCGTCAGATTCACCTCGTAGGTGTTGCCGGCCTGCAGCTCCCGCTGCACCTCGTCGAACGCTCGCGTGTAGGCGGTCGGGGCGGCGCTCGCGGACTGGGCAGGGAAGACACGTGCGGCGGCGCGGGCCGGGTGCGCGGGCGGCCGGTCGACGATCATCGCGTTGCGGGTGCGCATCCAGATCGCGTCAGGCATCGCCGAGTCGCCGGCGCGACTGATCCGGGCCGGCAGGTCCGGACGACATGCGTAGCCGAAGTAGCCGACCCAGATCTCATCCTCGGGCGTGCGGGTGAGCTCGTCCCCGAGGACGGTGAAGATGTCCGTGCCCACCAGGCTGACATCTCCGCCGCGGTGTCGAAGCACCTCACCTCGCCCGGCGTCGTAGGTGAGGGAGGTGTCGTCGTCGCGCAAGGCTCCCATGATCGACCGGGAGGTCTGCCCGGGCCCTGCGTCCAGCCAGAAGCAGCGGGGCTGCGTGTTCGCCATCTCGGCGAACCGCTCCTCGGCGGTCATCTCGTGGCCGAGAGGAAGTTCGCGATCAGCGCGGCTCCGTGCTCGCTCAGGATCGACTCGGGATGGAACTGCACGCCGACGTGTGGAAGTGACCGGTGGCGTACGGCCATCACCACCGGGTCATCTCCATCGCCTTCCGTCTCGGCGATGACCTGGAGCTCCGGCGGGATGCTCGTCGCGGCGAGGGAGTGATAGCGCACCGCGGAGAAGGAGGAGGGTACGCCGGCGAACAGCTGGTCGCCCCGGTGCCGGACCCGCGCCACGTCGCCGTGTGCGGGTGGAAGCCGGTCGACCCGCCCTCCGTAGGTGGTCACGACGCCCTGCATGCCGAGACACACACCCAGCACAGGAACCGTTCCTGCGCGGAGCACCTCGCCGCCGACGGCGAAGTCGCCAGGATTCGCCGGGTGCCCCGGGCCGGGGGAGAGGACGGCGTAGTCGAACCCGAGCACGTGGTCGGCGGTCGTCGTGTCGTGCTGGACCACTGCCGGGAGTGCTCCCGTGACACCGGCGATCAGGTGGACGAGATTCCAGGTGTAGGAGTCGTAGTGGTCGACGACCACGACCCGCGGAGCAATGTCGTGCATGTGCGCCAGCTCTCTAAAATTCACACTAACGACAACTAGTATATCAGTGATAGCCTCAGGGTATGACGGATCGTGCGGGCCGGGTGCTGCGCCTGCTGAGCCCCCGGGGGCTCAGCGTGGCTGCGTCGCAGCAGGACGTGGTGCTGGCCGAGCTCGGCCTGTCCGTTCGTGAGGTCGCGCCTGTTGTGGCTCCTGTTCCCGCGGTGCGCGTGGGAACGCTCGTCTTCACCTCTGGCCAGCTGCCGATCCGGGAAGGCGAGCTCCTCGCCACGGGCAGGGTCGGTGACGCACTTGGTGTCACCGACGGTCAGGCCTGCGCGCAATGGTGCGTGCTCAACGCGCTCGCCGCGATCAAGTCGGAGATCGGTGATCTCGGGCAGGTGAAGCGAGTCGTCAAGGTCGTCGTGTACGTCGCCTCCGGCACCCTTTTCGCGGAGCAGGCCCTGGTCGCCAATGGTGCCTCGGAGCTTCTCGGCCGGGTGTTCGGCGATTCGGGGCGACATGCGCGCTCCGTGGTAGGGGTCTCGGCCCTGCCTCTGGATGCCCCGGTCGAGCTCGAGCTCGTCGTCGAGATCGACCCTTGCCTTGTGTGATGCATCACATATAAGGTAACTAGTATATCAGCGTCTGGCCGCGTAGCGCCCCACTGTAGTGCCGCCACCCGGAGCCTCTCTGGCACCGACAGATGCTGCTCATCCCAAGAGCTCTTGATCGGAGTGCGTCATGAGATCATCTGCACGTAGCGGAGACCTTTCACCGGTAGCGCCGCGCCACAAATCTGTCGGCCAGAACGGAAGCCCGACCCATCCGGCCCTCGACTGTCCTCCTGAGGAGCCCGCCAAGGATGCCGGCGGTCTTGATCGCGTCGTCTTCGGCGTGACCGCGGTCATCGCGATCGGCTTCCTGGTCTGGGGATTCGTCAGCACGGAGTCGCTGGCGTCGGTCTCGGGGAAGTCGTTGTCCTGGGTGATGGCCAACCTGGGCTGGCTCTTCGTCACCGCGGCATCGACCTTCGTCGGCTTCGTACTGTGGCTCGCGTTCGGCAAGTTCGGGAACATCCCGCTCGGCCGCGACGGCGAGGAGCCGGAGTTCCGTACGGTCTCGTGGATCACGATGATGTTCAGCGCCGGAATGGGGATCGGCCTGATCTTCTACGGCGTCAGCGAGCCGATCAGCCACTACATCACACCTCCGCCGGGCTCGGTGGGAGATGGTGAGTCCGAGAAGATCCAGACCGCCATGGCCACGACCCTCTTCCACTGGGGGATCCACCCGTGGGCGATCTATGCCCTGGTCGGGCTCGCGATCGCGTACAGCGTCTTCCGGAAGGGCCGGGGCCTGCTCATCAGCTCGGTCTTCGAGCCTCTCCTCGGGCGTCACGCGCACGGCGCCGGCGGGAAGGTCATCGACATGCTCGCGATCTTCGCGACGCTCTTCGGGTCGGCCGCCTCGCTCGGCCTGGGCGCTCTTCAGATCCGCAGCGGACTCGAGATCGTCGGCGGGCTCGGTACGACGGGCAACGGCATCCTGGTCGCCATCATCGCCGTGCTCACGGTCGCGTTCGTCTTCTCGGCGGTCTCGGGTGTCGCCAAGGGGATCCAGTGGCTCTCGAACATCAACATGGTGCTCGCCGTCGGGCTCGCCCTGTTCGTCTTCCTGGTCGGTCCGACCGTGTTCATCCTCAGCCTGATCCCGACCACCGTCGGAAGCTACTTCCAGGAGGTTGCGATGATGTCGGCGCGTACCTCGGCCGAGGGATCCGAGACCGCCGCCTGGCTCTCGGGCTGGACCGTCTTCTACTGGGCCTGGTGGCTCTCGTGGACTCCGTTCGTCGGCATGTTCATCGCCCGGATCTCGCGCGGCCGCACCATTCGCCAGTTCGTGACCGGTGTGCTCCTAGTCCCGTCGCTGGTGAGCCTGGTCTGGTTCGCGGTCTTCGGCGGCGCGGCCATCGACCTGCAGCAGAAGGGTGTGGACATCGGCGGCGCGGGTGGCGTGGAGACCCAGCTGTTCACGACCCTCGAGTCCTTCCCGCTGGCCACCGTGGCGAGCGTGGTGGTCATGATCCTGGTCGCGCTCTTCTTCGTCTCGGGCGCGGACGCGGCATCGATCGTGATGGCCACGCTCTCCGAGCGCGGCTCCATCGAGCCGGGCAGGCCGACGGTGATCTTCTGGGGCGTCGCCACGGGTGCCGTTGCTGCAGTGATGCTCCTGGTCGGCGGCTCCGACGCGCTGAGCGGGCTGCAGACGATCACGATCGTCGCGGCGGTCCCGTTCGTGCTGGTCATGATCGCGTTGTGCGTGTCCCTGGTGAAGGATCTTCGGGAGGACCCGCTGGTCGTGCGTGCCCAGTACGCCTCGAGGGCCGTCGAGCAGGCCGTCGTCTACGGGGTCTCGGAGCACGGTGACGACTTCGTCATCAAGGTCTCCCGTGATCCCGATGCGCCCGCCGACGAATCGGCCGATGACGAGGACACCGAGTTGTCGGCCAGCTAGCTCGAGTCGCGAAGGAACGGTTGAGGTGAAACAAGACGCTAACGGCTCGTACGCCGTGGAAGAACCGGTGGACGCACTCAGCGTCACCGAGCCGAAGACCTGGGCCGCCGGCGTGCCGGCGGTGCGGAAGGCGATCGAGTATTCGCTGACGCAGACATCGGTGCGGCGTACGGCGTTGACGCTGTTGAACCTCAACCAGGCCGACGGGATGGACTGCCCGGGGTGTGCGTGGCCCGAGCCGGGTCGCCGGCACCGGAACGAGTACTGCGAGAACGGTGCGAAGCACATCGCCGACGAGGCGACGTCGCGCCGGGTGACGCGCGAGTTCTTCGCGCGTCACCCGGTCTCGGAGCTGGACGGGAAGTCGGACTACTGGCTCAACCAGCAGGGCCGGCTGACAGAGCCGATGGTCAAGCGGCCAGGTGCGACGCACTATGAGCCGATCACCTGGGAGGACGCGTTCCACACCATCGCTCAGGAGCTCAACGGCCTGAACTCTCCCGACGAGGCGATGTTCTACGTCTCCGGCCGGCTCAACAACGAGGCCGCGTTCCTGCTCCAGCTCTTCGCCCGCGCGTACGGCACCAACAACCTGCCCGACTGCTCCAACATGTGTCATGAGTCGAGCGGCTCGGCGCTCAACGAGACGCTGGGGATCGGCAAGGGCAGCGTCCAGCTCGATGACATCTACAGCGCGGACCTGGTGTTCGTGGTTGGCCAGAACCCGGGCACGAACCATCCGCGGATGCTGTCGGCGCTGGAGGAGACCAAACAGCGGGGCGGCAAGGTGATCGCGGTCAACACGCTGCCCGAGGCGGGACTGATGCGGTTCAAGAACCCGCAGAAGGCCCGCGGAGTGGTGGGTCGCGGCACCCAGATCGCGGATCAGTTCCTGCAGATCCGCCCAGGCGGCGACCTCGCGCTGTTCCAGATGCTCAACCGTCGGCTGCTCGAGACCGACCGGGCCGAGGGTGGAGGTGTGCTGGACTGGGAGTACATCGCGGAGTACACGACCGGGTTCTACGCCTTCGCCGAGCACGCCCGCACGATCACCTGGGAGACTGCGCTCGAGGCGACCGGCCTGACCCGCGAGGAGATCGAGGCGGTCCACGAGCAGGTGCTGGCCAGCCGCTCGGTCATCGTCTGCTGGGCGATGGGGCTGACCCAGCACAAGCACGGTGTGCCGACGATCCGCGAGGTGGTCAACTTCCTCATGCTGCGGGGCAACATCGGCAAGCCCGGGGCCGGGGTCTGCCCGGTCCGGGGTCACTCCAATGTGCAGGGCGACCGGACGATGGGCATCTGGGAGAAGATGCCCGACTCCTTCCTCGACGCACTGGGCGCCGAGTTCAGGTTCGACCCACCACGCAAGCACGGGTATGACTCGGTGGACGGTGTCCGGGCGATGCGGGACGGGAAGGCGAAGGTCTTCGTGGGCGTGGCCGGCAACTTCGTCCGGGCGATCTCGGACAGCGACGTCGCCGAGGCCGCGTTGAGGAACTGCCGCTTGACGGTCCAGGTCTCCACCAAGCTGAACCGCTCGCACACCGTGGTCGGGGAGACCGCGCTGATCCTGCCCACGCTGGGCCGCAGCGACATCGACGTCCAGTCCAGTGGTGAGCAGTTCGTCACCGTCGAGGACTCGATGAGCTCAGTGCACGGCACCCGCGGCAAGCTCCAGCCCGCCTCGGAGCATCTCCTCAGCGAGGTCGCGATCATCTCGCGCCTGGCGCAGGCCACGATCGGCGGCCGGTACGGCATCCGCTGGGCGGACTTCGAGGCGGACTACGGCCGGATCCGCGATCGGATCGCCCGAGTGGTGCCGGGGTTCGAGGACTTCAACGAGCGGATCAAGAATCCGACCGGCTTCGTTCTCCCGAACCCGGTCAACTCCGGTGTCTATCGCACGCCCAGCGGCAAGGCCGTCTTCACGCGCAACGACCTGACGTGGTTGCAGGCCCCGCCGGGTCATCTGATCCTGCAGACGCTGCGCTCGCACGATCAGTGGAACACCATCCCGTACGCCATGGACGACCGTTACCGCGGCATTCACAACGCCCGCCGCATCGTGATGGTCAACCCGGCCGACATCGCCGAGCTGGGTCTGGCCGACGGTGACCGCGTCGACATCGTCGGGGTCTGGGAGGACGGTGTCGAGCGGCGCGCCCCCGGGTTCACGCTCGTCGCCTATCCGGCGAGCCGGGGTTCGGCGGCTGCGTACTATCCGGAGACCAACGTGCTCGTGCCGCTCGACAGCGTTGCCGAGGGCAGCAACACCCCGACCTCGAAGGGCGTCGTGGTGCGCTTAGAGATCGCCGCATCGGCAGAGGGGGCGAACCGCCTGCGGTAGGAGGTGGGCGTCGTTGCGAACGCCGTGGCGAAGTTCTGCCGGAACGTCACGGCACTGCTGAACCCGCACGCCTCGGCGATGCGGGTGATGGGCCAGGTCGTGGTCTCGAGAAGACGGCGCGCTTCGTCGAGGCGGCGAGTCAGGACCCAGCGCGCGGGTGTGGTCCCGGTGACCTCGGCGAAGCGGCGGGTGAAGTTGCGCCGGCTCATCCGGGCGTGGGCTGCTAGGTCGTCGACGTGGAGTCGTTCGTCGAGGTGGGCGAGGGCCCAGTCGATCGTCGGTCCTAGGTCGCCCACGCCTCCTGACTCGGGCATCGGGCGGTCGACGTACTGGGCCTGGTCGCCCTCGCGGTGGGGTGCGACCACGAGGTGGCGGGCCACGGTGGCTGCCGCGGTGGAGCCGAGGTGCGTGCGTACGATCGACAGGCAGGCGTCGATGGCTGATGCGGTGCCGGCTGAGGTGAGTACGTCGCCGTGGTCGCGGTAGAGCGCTGCCGGAGTGACAGTGACGGCCGGGCGCCGGCGGGCCAGCTCGTCGACCGCGCCCCAGTGGGTGACGGCATCTCTTCCGTCGAGGACGCCGCTGTCGACCACGGGGAACGCACCGAGGCACAGGCCTGCGACTCGACTGCCCCGCGTCTGCGCTGCGCGGATCCTGCCGGTCAGGGCGGCACTGGCTGGCGGGAGGTCGCTCGGCCACGACGGCAGGACCACGAGCTCCGCGTCCTCGACGACATCGGGGCCCGCGACGTCGTCGACTCGCAGCCCCTCGGCCGTTCGTACGCCGCGCCCGTTCTCGGTCCACACCACGGGATCCCACCCCTCGGCCAGGCCCAGGCGGCCGACCTCGCCGAAGACCATCAAGGGTGCGGCGAGGTGGAACATGGTGATGCCGTCGAAGGCGTGTACGGCGATGCGCATCCTGGCCCGATCTCATCGTAAGTCGTCATTTGTGCCACTCACGATACCGCCGAGGATCGGCCAGAGTGAAGGGGAAGGCCAACGCCACCCCGAACAGAGGAATCCAGCCATGACCACGCCCCGCCGCGCCCTGATCGTCGTCGATGTCCAGCAGGAGTACTTCGACGGGATCCTGCAGATCCAGTCCCCGGACCGGGAGCAGGCGCTCGCCAACATCGTGGCCGCGCTCGATGTCGCCGACCGCGAGGACCTTCCCGTGGTCGTCGTCCGGCACGAGCTGCCCGAGGACGCTCCGGTCTTCGCTGTCGGGAGCCCCAGCTGGTCTCTGCACTCCGAGATCGAGCGGCGCCTCAAGCCGTCCTGGAAGCGAGTGACCAAGGACAAGAGCAGCGTCTTCGCGGGCACCGACGTCGCCGAGTGGCTGGCAGAGCAGGGTGTCGACACCATCACCATCGTCGGCTTCATGACCAACAACTGCGACATCGCCACGGCGGTGAGTGCCGAGGAGCTCGGCCTGGCCGCCGAGATCCTCTCCGACGCGAGCGGTGCCATCCACCTGGCCAACGAGGCCGGCAAGGTCTCGGCCGACCAGCTCCACCAGACCCTGCTCGTCCTCCTGCACTCCAACTTCGCCGCCGTCGCCAGCACCGAGGCCTGGACGGAAGCGGTGGCTGACCAGAAGCCGCTCGCCAAGAGCGACCTCGGCCCCTCCGCCATGCAGGGCCGCGCCGCCTTTGCCGGCTGACCGCTGATCGGAGAAGTCTCCTGTCGACGGGAATACCGCTGCGGTTCTAATGCTTCTTACCTTCATAAGCATTAGAACCACAGCCGCTCGGGCGGCCCTCGACGAGAGGAACACCGCATGACCGGGCACTACGCACAGGTGGCTTTCACGCCGCTCGTGACCAGTCACCAAGCCGCCCACGGGAGCGCCGACGCGTACGCCCGGATGGCTGCCTCCGGGGACGGCTCCGATCGTCTCGGCGCCGATGAGGCGGACTTCATCCAGTCGCGGGACAGCTTCTTCATCGCGTCGGTCAGCGAGACCGGCTGGCCGTACGTCCAGCACCGTGGCGGGCCGCCCGGCTTCCTCCGGGTGCTCGATGAGCAGACACTGGGGTTCGCGGACTTCCGCGGGAACCGGCAGTACATCACTCGGGGCAACGTGGACCACGACGAGCGGGTGTCCCTCTTCCTCATCGACTACCTGCACCAGGCCCGGATGAAGATCTTCGGGCGAGCGCGCGTCGTCGAGCCTGAGGACGATGCCGCGCTGGTCGCTTCGCTCGTCCCTCCGGACTACAACGCGAAGGTGGAACGCGCCGTGCTGATCGAGATCGAGGCGCTGGACTGGAACTGTCGCCAGCACATCCCGAAGCTGGTGCCGCTGGACGTGGTGAGGAACACGGTGGAGGAGCTGGCCGGACAGGTCGCGCGGCTCGAGGCCGAGCTCGCCGAGGCGCGTTCCTAGATGCCGGATGAGGAGGTTGCGATGGACGACGTACCTGTCCTCTATCTGACGCAGCCGAAGGCGGTACGTCTGATGAACACCGTCTGGGCCGACCGAACCAGCGTGCATGACTCGCTCGAGACGCTCGGTCACTTGCAGCTGTGGGCGGAGCGGGCGGGCATCGGCGACGGTCAACTCGACGAGTCCGACCTCGCCCTGGCCAGAGAGCTCCGGGACGCGCTGCGCCGACTCGCCGCCGACGCAACCCACGATGATCGCCGAGGAGCGGTGAGTGCGGACGTCGAAATCGAGACGGCGGTGGCCGTGACGAACAGCTTCCTGGCGGACTGCACGCCGGTGCTGCGCCACGAGGGTCAGGGTTTCAGCCGCGGTTGGCAGGAGGACGGCGCCAGCCCCTTCCGGCGGGAGCTCGCCGCGCTGGCGCTCGAGGGGGCAGACCTGCTGGCCGGCCAAGGGCTGCGGGCCTGCGGCGGGCCCGGGTGCGTCCTCTACTTCCACCGAAGCCATTCCCGGCGGGAGTGGTGCTCGGCGGAGTGCGGCAACCGTGCCCGCGTCGCACGGCACTACCAGCGCAAGCGCGACCCTGCATGACCTCGACCGGGTCGGGTACCGCGAGCAGATGACTGAGATGAACCAGGACGAAGCTCGCGTACAGGCACTTCAGGGTGTGGTCGAACGAGTGAACGCATGGCAGGAGACCGCGCCCGAGGGAACCATCCGGGACGAGCTGGCCAAGGCGTTGCACGAGACCGGGGTGACCCTCACCGAGGAGCAGCAGGAGCTCGTGACGGACCGGATCTCGCGTCAGGAGGACGTCGACGTCGACCTGCTCGCCGCCGACAGCGGCGAAGGCGGCCCTGCCTGACGTACGAACCTCGTCGTCATCCCCGGACGGGATCGACGCGTGCCATCACCGGGGTGGCGAGCACTCCGTGGATCAGCACCGAGGCGACGACGGTGAAGGCGACCGTCGACCACAACCAGTCCTGAGCCAGCGCCTCGTCCTGCCCCGCGGCGTAGGCGAGGTAGTAGATGGACCCGACCCCGCGGACACCGAAGAACGCCGTGGCCCAGCGTTGGTGCCGGGTGAGGGGCGAGGTGCGCCCTCCCCGGCCCGGCCACGGCGCCAGGGCCAGGATCCCCGCCGCTGGACGCACCACCAGGATCAGCGCCAGCCCGATGGCGATCCCACGCCAGTCGAGAGCCTCGAGCAGGCCCCGCGTGAGCGCGATCCCGAGGACGAGCAGGACGAAGAGAGTCAGCAGGCGCTCGAGCCGCTCGGCCACCTCGTGCATGGCTGCGTGGTAGTCGTGTGAGCGCTCGGCCGAACGGAAGGCCATGGCGCAGACGAAGACGGAGAGGAACCCGTAGCCGCCGAGAACCTCGCCGACGCCGTACGACCCGATCAGAGCCGCGAGGGCGAGCAGCGACTCACCCCGTTCGGCCACGCGCAGAGACCGGCTGCTGGACCGGAAGGCGATGTAGGCGAGGACCTTCCCCACCACCAGCCCGGCGAGGACGCCGATCACGATCTTGGCCAGCAGATAGAAGCCGACCCATTCCAGCGCCCAGTTCGAGACGGCTCCTTCGGTGGCGAGCAGGATCGCCACGTACACGAACGGGAAGGCGAGGCCGTCGTTCAGACCCGCCTCCGAGGTGAGGGTGAACCGGAGCTCGTCGCGCTCATCGACCTCGTGGTCACCGGTCTGTGGGCCGGCCACCTGTACGTCGGAGGCGAGCACCGGGTCGGTGGGCGCCAGCGCCGCGCCCAGGAGTATCGCCACAGCCGGTGCCAGTCCGGCAGCCCACCCGAGAAGCGCGATGGCGGCGATGGTGATCGGCATCCCGATCGCCAGCAGCCGCCAGGTCGACGACCACCGGCGCCAGGTCCTCGGATCGCGGAGCTCGAGCGGCCGGTCCAGCGCCAGGCCGACCCCCATCAGAGCCACGATGATGACCAGCTCGGAGGCGTGCTCGATCGCGACCCGATTGGTCTGCGGGTCAAGCGGCAGACCGTCGGGGAGCGGCGTGAGCCCGATCAGCATCCCGACACCGACCAACACCATCGGAGCCGAGATCGCCCACCGGTTGAGGAGGTCGGGAAGCACGATGGCCAGCAACAGGCTGGCGCCGATCACCACGTAGGCAAGGTCGGCAGTCATAGCTACGTCGCCCCGATTCGTCGCGTTGCAGGTCGAGCACGGCCTCCCTGAACCAGGTTACGTACGAACCAACCGACTCGCGGAGCATGGGAGGTCGTGTCGGGGGTTACCGGTCGAGTCATGAGTGAAGAGCAGCTTCAGCCGGAGGACACCCTCGACGACCGTGGTGTCGACGATGTCCTGGACGAGGGCTATTCGCCGCCCGAGCGGCCGCGCGGTGTCACCGCGAAGGGCGTGACGCCGCGGGAGGAGATCGAGGGGGAGACCATCGACGAACGGCGCGCTCAGGAGGAGCCGGAGGTCTGGGAGGAGGCCGAGGCCGAGGCCGACGCCGACATCCTCGATGGGCCGGTGACCGGGGAGGTGGGCGAGGCACGTGCCGGTCGGCTCACCAGCCCCGACGAGGGCGTGCGCGAGGACGACGAGGGGAAGCTCATCGGGCACGACGAGGGCATCGACGGGGCCGGCGCCTCGGCCGAGGAAGCGGCCGTGCACGTCGTCGACGAGCCCCCTGACTGAGGCTGATTCTGCGTCTTCGGGGGTACCGGTGGACGCCGGATCCCTTCCAACGCCGGATCCCTTTCAACACAGAGGAGAGCTGCCGTGTCCGAAGACGTGACCGACCTGATCATGCAGGACCACCGCGAGGTGGAGAGCCTGTTCGAGAAGCTTCAGCGAGATCCGGACGTACGTGCCGGGCTGACCCCGATCTTGGTGACCCTCCTGGCCGCACACAGCCGCGCCGAGGAGGCCGAGGTCTACCCGGTCGCCCGGGACGAGGCGGGGGAGGCGGAGGACGTCGCGCACAGCCAGGAGGAGCACCTGCTGGCAGACCGCCTCCTCGCCGAGCTCAGCGAGTGCGACCCCTATTCAACGGAGTACGGCGACAAGCTGGCGGAGGTGGTCGAGGCGGTCTCCCATCACGTCGAGGAGGAGGAGAGCACCGTGCTGCCGGGCATTCGCGACCGTCTCGACGATGCCCGTCGCGCCGAGCTGGGCAAGGCCTTCCTGAAGAGCCGGCAGGAGCATCTCGGCGAGATGCCCCAGGACATCAGCCGTGACGAGCTGCGCCGCCAGGCCGCCAACGCCGACATCCCCGTCGGGGACAAGGGCAAGGAGGACCTGAAGCGCACGCTCGATCAGCACGCCGACAGCTGACGTACGGCCGCGGAAGCGGTCAGCTCCCCGACATGATGAGGCAGGTCGCGATCGCGTGACCGATGACGCGACCTGTCTTGTCGGTGATCTCGGCCTCGGCGGTCGCGGCGCGGCGCCCGATGGTCACGACGCGTCCCACGCAGGTGAGGGTGCCGCTGTCGAGCGTGGCTGCGCGGGTGAACTTGATGGTCAGGTCGAGGGACGTGTAGCCGGTGCCCGCCTTCAGCTTGGTGTGGACCGCACACCCGAGAGCCGAGTCGGCGAGGGTCGCCAGGATGCCGCCGTGCACGGTGCCGATCGGGTTGTAGTGCCATTCCTCGGGCGTGAGCTCGAAGACGGCCCGGCCGTCGCTGACCTCGACCAGGGCCATGCCGAGGGTCGCGTTGATCGGCGGCGGCGGGAGTTCGCTGTCTCCCAGCTGCTTGAAGAAGTCGAGCCCGTCGAGCTCCCGGGCGGCGGTGGCGAAGAGTTGTGGGTCGGCCCATGAGTAGGTGCGTTCGCGCACGGCTCGGGGCTGCTCGGAGCTCGTGTTCTGGGTCGTGTCCTGGGTCGTGTCCTGGGTCATGGCCGCTCAGATCCGCTCGATGATCGTGGCGTTCGCCAGTCCGCCGGCCTCGCACATGACCTGCAGCCCGTAGCGGCCGCCGGTCTGCTCCAGGTTGTTCAGCAGCGTGGTCATCAGCCGGGCGCCGGACCCGCCCAGCGGGTGCCCGATGGCGATGGCCCCGCCGTTGATGTTGACCTTGGCGAGGTCGGCACCGGTCTCCTTCTGCCAGGCGAGTACGACGGAGGCGAATGCCTCGTTGACCTCGAAGGCGTCGATGTCGTCGATGGAGAGTCCGGCGCGGGCCAGCACCTTCTGGGTCGCCGGGATGATGCCGGTGAGCATGAAGATCGGGTCGTCTCCGGCGACCGCGAAGGAGTGGACCCGTGCCCTCGGGGTCAGACCGAGGCGCGCGGCGGCCTCCTCGGAGGCGACCAGAAGCGCGGCGGAACCGTCGTTGATGGGCGAGCTGTTGCCGGCCGTGACGCGCCAGTCGATGTCGGGGAACCTGGCCACGGAGTCCTCGTCCTTGAAGGCCAGTCGAAGACCCGAGAGCGACTCGGCCGTGGACGACGGGCGGATCGTCTCGTCGACGCGCAGGTCGTTGACGTAGGTGACCTGCGAGTCGAAGTGTCCGTTCTTCCACGCCGCCGCGGCCCGCTGGTGCGACTCCGCCGCGAACTCGTCCAGCTCGGCGCGGGAGAGGTCCCACTTGTTGGCGATCAGCTCGGCCGAGATGCCCTGGAGGACCAGGCCACCGTCGTAGCGGGCGTTCACCTTGCTGCCGTAGAAGTCCTTGCCCGCGAACTGCGACCCCATCGGAACGCGGCTCATCGACTCCACGCCGGAGGCGATGGCCACGTCGTACGCGCCGGCGATCACGCCCTGCGCGGCGAAGTGGAGCGCCTGCTGCGAGCTGCCGCACTGCCGGTCGACGGTGACGCCGGGAACCGACTCCGGGAATCCGGCGCCGAGCAGGGCCCAGCGGGCGGTGTTGCCCGACTGCTCGCCGACCTGTCCGACCGCGCCGCTGATCACATCATCGACGACGGCCGGGTCGATGCCGGTGCGCTCGACCAGCGCGGCGAGCGTGTGCGCATGGAGATCGACGGCGTGGATCTCGGAGTAGGCGCCGCCGGGCTTGCCCTTGGCTACGGGCGTACGGACGGCGTCGACGATGAAGGCGTTCGGCATGGTGGTCCTCTTTCTCGTTCAAGCGGTGGGTTGCGAGTCGGGTCGGAACGGCGAACGTGCTGGAGCGGGGCTCAGCGAGGCGCGACCATCAGAGGTTGCGCGACCTTGGCGAAGGTGCCGTGCTCGTCGGCCATGTCGCCCTGAGCCAGGCCGATACCGTCCGGGCCGATGGTGCTGCGGGCGTCGAGCAGCATCCACTCGTTCACGGGCGGTCGCTCGATGGTGACGGTCACGGTCGGTGGGATGAAGTACCACGAGCTCATCGGCAGGGAGCCGGACAGGCCGTTGGTGGAGTCGGCCAGGGTGAGGAGACGCTGCACCGGGGAGGCCTGCTCACCGGCGACCAGCGGGACGCGCAGGCGCGCCCAGACCGTCGCCGGACCGGGTTCGTAACCCCCGCTGATGAACCGCCAGTCGATGGCACGGCCGTAGCCCCAGTCCGGGCTGACTCCGTCGAAGAAGCGCTCGGAGGAGGCCGCCGGGATGGCGGGAACCTTCTCCTCACGCCAGTGATCGCGGGTCGACCCGGGCGTGGACCGGATCAGCCAGGCGCTCGCCTTGACGGCGAGCCGGTCGCCTGCCCACAGCGAGGCCTCGATGAGCTCGACCCGACGACCCGGCCGCACGACGTTCGCCTCGACGCGCATGGTCCCCTGAGGAATGCCGCCGAGCATGTCGGCCGTGAATCGGGCGATGGACAGGGCCGGGTCGGAGCGTACGGACTCGATCGCCCGGGCCAGCAGGGCAGCGGCAGGGCCGCCATGCTGCAACGACTGGTCCCAGGGGCTGGCCGTCGCCGCGGTCGACTCGTACGTTCCGTCCTCGTCGGTCGGCAGGTAGAAGGCGTCGAACTCGAGGGTCATCAGCGTCTCCTGTGCGTGGCTCAGCGGGCCAGCTGCGGGTAGAGCGCCTCGATCGGCTGGGCGAGGCCGGCCTTGACGTCGGCGCTGATCTGGTCGGCGATGATCTCGTACGCGTCGGCCTCGAGGCCGTCGTAGGCACTGCGGACCACGTCGGCCGGATCGTTCTTCGGGTCGGTGATGCCGGCCGTCATCGGGGTGTCGGTGTAGCCCAGGTGCAGCGACGCGACATGGATGCCGTCACCCGCCAGCGCGAGGCGCTGGGTGTTGGTCGCCGACCACAGGGCGGCCTTGGTGGCGCTGTAGGCGTCGCCGACGCCGTACCAGCTCAGGACCGAGAGCACGTTGACCACGACCCCCTTGCTGGCGCGCAGCGACGGGAGGAAGGCGTTGGTGACGTCGAGCGCTCCCCAGAAGTTGGTCTCGAAGAGGTCGCGCGCCGCGCCCAGGTCACCGGTCACGCTGGCGCCGTTGGAGGCACCGGCGTTGTTGATGACGACAGTGACGTCTCCAGCTGCCGCAGCAGCCTCGGTGACCGAGTCGTGGTCGGTCACGTCGAGCCTCAGCGGCACGATGCGCGGGTCGTTCCAATCGCGGGGCTTGCGGGCCGCGGCGTACACCTTGGCGGCGCCGCGCTCCAGCGCCTGGTTGACGAAGTGGGTGCCGAGGCCGCCGTTCGCTCCGGTCACCAGGACGACCGCGTTCGCGAGAGTGGGCATGTGGTTCTCCTGTTCGACGGCGCGGGCGCCGCTCCGTGATGAGTTGGTTTTTCCAACGTACTCGGGTTGGTTTGGTTTTCCAACTCGATTAGGATCGAACCATGATGACGCAGGTACGTGAGTGCTCGGTGGCGCGGACGCTCGAGCTCGTCGGCTCCAAATGGACCCTGCTCGTCGTTCGCGAGCTGTTTCTCGGGAGTCGCCGGTTCGAGGAGATCGCCCGGTTCACGGGCGGCCCGCGCGACATCCTCACCGACCGCCTACGCAGGCTCGAGGCCCACGGACTGGTGACCCGGGTCCAGTACGAGCAGCGCCCGCCGAGGTTCGAGTACCACCTGACCGACCTCGGGCGCTCGCTCGCGCCGATCATCGAGACGATGCGCGAGTTCGGCGATCGTCACCTGGCCGGCGAGGACGGCCCACCGGCCAGGTTCGAGCACTCCTGTGGCTCGGAGTTTCACCCCGTGCTGGCCTGCAAGGCCTGCGGGGAGGTCGTACGCCGCGGCGAGGTCCAGATCGCAGACGCCGCGCACTGATTCGGCCGCGCGGTGCGGCCAGGACTCAGCCGACCGGCGGCCCGGCGATGAGGGCGACCACGGTCATCGCGGCGACGCTCGCGAGGCCGGCGGCCAGGCCGCGGACCGGGTTGCGGAGTAGCCACGCGAGCGGACGCTCGAGCGAGCGGGTGGGGGACTCGTCGATCAGTCGCCACGCCGGGGCGAGCAGGCCGCGGCGCTCGGCGTAGCGCTCGAACCAGAGCGTGAGGAACGGCGGGATCGAGGAGGCGAGACCGGCGACGAGCCGGCCGAGCGACCAGCGCTGGTCGATCGCGATCACGATCGTGGTCACGCAGTAGGTGATGAACACGATCCCGTGCAGCATCCCGAAGATGCTGACTCCCAGCTCGGTCGTCTTGGTGACGTACTTCAGGAACATGCCGCTGAGCAGCCCGGCCCAGGTCACCGCCTCGGCGGTGGCGACGATCCGGTAGACACGAGACGGCGAGCTCAGAAGTGCGGACACGCGGAGAAGTTTATTCGCACCCGTGTACTTGTATGAATCGGGCGGCTATGGGTACCGCTTGCGACATGACGACCGACAAGCTGCACTACACGATCCCGGGCCTCGACGAGGATGCTGCGCGGACGACCATCGGCCTGCTGCAGTCGCGCCTTCATGCGACGAACGACCTCCAGCTCACCCTCAAGCACGTGCACTGGAACGTCGTGGGACCCCACTTCATCGCGGTTCACCAGATGATCGACCCGCAGGTCGACGCGGTACGCGCGATGGCAGACGCGCTCGCCGAGCGCATCGCGACCCTGGGCGGTGCCCCGCGAGGCACCCCGGGCGCTCTGGTCGAGGAGCGGGAGTGGAACGACTACAGCATCGGCCGGGCCACCACCCAGGAGCACCTCGCCGCCCTCGACGTCACCTATCAGGGCGTGATCGGCTCCTACCGAGAGGCGATCAAGACCCTCGACGACATCGACCTGGTGACCCAGGACATCCTGATCGGTCAGACCGAGCAGCTCGAGCTCTTCCACTGGTTCGTACGCGCCCACCTCGAGGACCAGGGCGGCCAGCTGCAGACCAGCGGTGAGGCCACGGAGGCGGGCGCGGCACGAGCCGCCCACGACTGAGGGGTCCGCATGCGGTGGTGGTTCACGGCGTTGGCGCTGCTCCTCCCGATGGTCCTCACCGGATGCGGCTCGGGACAGGACGAGGCGGTGCGCGACAGCGCCGCCACCTTCTATGAAGCGGTCGACGCCCAGGACTGGGCTCAGGCGTGCGCGCTGCTGGCCCCGGAGACGAGATCCGAGCTGGAGTCCGCCGCCAAGTTGCCCTGCGACGGCGCGCTGGCCGAGGAGGATCTGTCCGCTCCGGGTGCCCCGGACGATGTGGACGTCTTCGGGACCATGGCCGAGGTGCGCTACCAGGGCGAGACCCTGTTCCTGACCCGGTTCGCCGACGGCTGGCGGATGTTCGCGGCCGGCTGTACGCCGCAGCAGCCCAAGCCCTACGACTGCGCCCTGCACGGAGGCTGAGATGCGAGTCATGTACGTCGCCTACCTGGCGGTCATCGGTATCGGACTGATCTACACGTTCGTCCTCGCGCTGAGGCACGGGTGAGGAGCCTCGATGCGCCGGTTCCTCAGAGAGAACTCACTGAGCCTCGCTTTCGGGGCGCTCTTCCTGGCCAGCCTCGCCGGTCAGGCCATCGCCGGCTGGCACCAGCTCAACGACGAGCTGTTCGCCGACGGTCTCCACCAGATCACGCTGGGCGGCTATCTGACCTCGGCGAGCTTCGCCGTGGACGTGACGGAGAACTGGCAGAGCGAGTATCTCCAGTTCCTGCTCTACGTCATGCTGACCGTCTGGTGGGTGCAGCGGGGCTCCCCGGAGTCCAAGCCGCTCGAGGACGCCGGTCAGGAGTCCGACGAGAGGCAGAAGGTCGGAGCGTACGCCCGTCCTGACTCGCCCAAGCTGGCCCGGGCCGGCGGTCTGCGGACCGCGCTCTACTCCCGGTCTCTCGGCATCACCATGGGGGCTATCTTCCTGCTGTCCTGGCTGGTCCAGTCGGTGGCGGGGTGGGCTTCGTACAACGAGTCCAGGCTGCGACAGCTCCGCGACCCGATCTCTTGGGCGTCCTATCTGACGCACTCGGACTTCTGGGCGCGCACCCTTCAGAACTGGCAGTCGGAGTTCCTGGCGGTCGGCTCCATGGCCGTCCTCTCGATCTACCTCAGGCAACGCGGATCACCCGAGAGCAAGCCGGTGGGTTCCTCCCACGACACCACCGGGATCGAGGGCTGACCCGGGTCGTACGCCTGGCCCGGCGCCTCAGGTGTCCTTCGTCAACAGGCGCAGGACCGCGCGCTCGGCCGCGGCCTGGCGCGCCTGTGGGTCCTTGCTCACGCCGTCGCGTACGCGGATCGTGCAGCCCTGCTCGTGCAGCTCGAGCACGCGCGGGTCGATGTAGGAGCTGCGGGCGATCGCCGGTGTGTTCCCGAGGTACTCCGCGACCTCCTTGATCGCCGCGACCTGCTGCTTACGGCGAGACCTGGCGGTCGGGGTCGAGCGCCCCGCGGCGTGCGGGTCCTCGGCCAGCGCGAGCGCCGCGAGCACGGTGGCGTGCCAGGTCCGGAAGTCCTTCGCCGACACCTCCAGGCCACTCAGCTCGCGCATGTAGTCGTTGACCATGGCAGGTGTCAGCCGCTGCCAGCGCCGGCCCTGCCGGTAGGCGAGGAGCTCCTCGAAACCGGCGCGGCGGCGACGTAGCTGCGCGATCGCGTCTACCGAGATCGGGTCGTCGATGCTGATGGAGTGGTGGACGCCGGACTTCCCGGTGAAGTCGAAGACGTAGGCGTCGCCCCGTTTGCGTACGTGGCGACGCTCCAGCGTCGTCAGGCCGAACCCACCGTTCTCGTCGGCGTAGGCGTCGCTGCCGATCCGGAAGCACCCCAGGTCCAGTAGGCGCACCGCGAGCGCTGATGCTCGGGCATCGCTCATCCCGGCGGTGGTGAGGTCCCGCTCCGTCCGCTCGCGTACGCGGGGCAGAACGGCCCCGAGCTCCAGCACCCGCTCGAACTTCTCCTGGTCGCGCTTCGCCCGCCATTCGGGGTGGTAGAGGTACTGGCGGCGGCCGGCCGCATCGGTCCCGACGGCCTGCAGATGCCCGTTCTCACGAGGGCAGATCCAGACGTCCTCCCAGGCGGGAGGGATGACCAGGGCGCGGATCCGCTCGACCGCTTCTTCCGGCAACCGGTCACCGGAGTCGTCGAGGTACACGAAGCCGCGACCCGCGCGACGGCGGGTCCACCCCGGCTCCTCCGTCGAGACCCGACGAAGTCGGACCACCAGGGGCTCCTCTCACCGGCTGGTCTCGTCGCTGTCGCGCGCCTTCGCGGCCAGCAGCCGATGCGTACCGTCGCACCAGGGCTTGATCGCGGACCCGCCGCACATGCACACCGCGCTGACCGGGCGCACCGTGTGGTGGATGTTTCCGTCGGCGTCCTGGATCTCGTGCTTCCCGCGCAGCAGCATCGGCCCGGCCGGGCACATCACGATCGAGGCGTGCTCGAAGTCGGTCATGAGGCACCCCAATGGTCGAGCATCGTCCGGGCGTAGCGGGCCTCCAGGTCGAGGCACGTGAACGCACCGAGGAAGACCTGGTCCCGCTCGCTCGGGTTCTCCTCGACGAAGGCGCCGCACGCGTCACGCACGGCGACCTGCTCGTGGACGGAGTCGGCCTCGACGTGCTCGTCGTAGTAGGCCGCCATCTCCTCGGGGAAGTCCAGACGACGCAGGCCCTGGGCGAGCTGCCGCGACGGCACCGAACTGGTCGACTCGAACGCGGCGAAGTGGCCGAGCGCCGCTCCGCGGAGCCGGCGGTGGAGCCCGAACAGCGACAACGCGTTGTTCATCTCGAGGATCTCGAGCGGCGCCTCGTCGACGTAGCAGGCGTGGTCGGTACGCAGACCGGCCGCTTCGATGCCGCGGCGGAAGAGGTGGTGATGGAGCCGGTTCGGGTCACCGTCGCCGTACTCGTCGAAGAGGATCTCCATCATCGCGGCCTTGGGCCGGGTGTCGAGCCGGGGGATGACCCAGCTGGTCGGGTCGGCCTCCTTGAGGTGGTAGAGCGAGCGGTGCTTCAGGATCTCGAGCACCTGCTCCCGGTCGGCCCGGCGCTGCACGAACCGCGCCAGCGACGGTCCGTCGTGCCGGGCGACCAGACCGGGCAGGTCCAGCTCGCGATCCTCCTGGAAGCCGCTGTGCTCCCAGCGCCGACGAAGCTCGGCCTCGAACGACCTCTCCAGACCGCGGCGCAGACGCAGCAGGTCCGCGTCCCACTCGAGGTCGGGATCGACCTCGTCGAAGCCCCGGTAGTGGAGCTCGTAGAGCGCCCACAGAGCGATCTGGGCGTCCTCCGCTGACTCCGGAGTCGGCTCCAGGTCAGCGGTCGCGCCGCTCTGCAGCGCGGTGAACACAGCGGCACTCAGGGTGCCACGCGACTTCGGCAGCATCTACGCCCACCTTTCCCTCAGGCCGTCCGGTACCCGACAGCCGGATCCGACATGCTCGGCCGCGGTGCCCGGGCGATGTGCACGAGCACTCCTTCGCCGGCGGAGTCGCGGACCTCCTCGATCGTCAGGTCGCTGCCCTCGACCATCTCCAGCACGCGATCGGACTGACCGGTCGTGCCGAGCTGGAGGACAGCCGCGCCGCCGGGGGAGAGGTGCCGGGCGGTCGTCGCCAGGCACATCTCGGCGACCAGCATCCCGTCGGCGCCGCCGTCGATCGCCATCAGTGGATCCTCGGGGTACCGCTCGACCTGGGCCGTCGGCACCCACGGCGGGTCCGCGATCACAAGCCAGTAGCGCTCGTCCGGGTCCAGCGCCTGCTCCATGCTGCCCTCGCGTACCTCGACCAGGTGCGCCAGCTCGGCGCGCTCGGCGTTGGCCCGGGCGAACTCACAGGCGACCGGATCGGCGTCGACGCACACCAGGCGGCGGCCGGTCAGCGCCGCCGCGAGCAGGCCGATCTGGCCGGCGCCGGAGCACAGCTCGAGGATCGGCCCGTCCGGCAGCTCCGCGGCCAGCTTGGCCGCCCACTCGGACTGACGCACGGTCCAGGTACGCGGGGTGAGCACGCGATCGTCGAAGTCGATGTCGAGATGACCGAAGCGGATCATGACAGCAGGTGCCTCCTGTTCAGGGGTGGAAAACTCAGGTGAGCTCGGCCAGTCGGACCACTGCTCGGTCAAGACGACCCTCCTCGTCGTGGATCCGTCGCTGGGTCGAGGAGCCGGTGCCGCTGGTGAAGATCCGGCCGATGCCCTTCTCGACGCGCACCAGGTCTCCGGTGTCACGCAACGCCGGGCCGATGTGCTCGAGCAGGAGATCCACCACCTCACGAGCCGGCCTCGGGCGGTGGGTCTGCGGGTCGAGCAGATCGCCGTTGATTCCGTGCCGGCCGGCTTGCCACATGGCGAGCCGGAGCACGGCCACCGAAACGGGATCTGGCGGCCTGCCCTCGGCCCACTCCCTCGCGCCGGTCTCGACCAGCGCCCGCGCCAGCGCCGCGACGAGCACGGCGTCGCGAGAGTCGAGGCAGACGTCGGCGACCCGGATCTCGAGCGTCGGATAGTGGCGGGACGGCCGGGCATCGAAGTACGCCATGCCCTCGTCCAGCGGGACCCCCGTGTCGACGAGCCGGCGCAGGTGATCGGCGTACGCCTGGCCGCTGCCGAAGATCTCGGTCGGACCGTTCGTCGGCCACCGGGTCATCGCCTGGGACCGGTAGCTCGCGTAGCCCGAGTCGCCGCCCTGCCAGAAGGGCGAGTTGGCGCTCACCGCGAGCAGCACCGGCAGCCAGGCGCGGATCCGGTCGAGCGCCCCCACTGCCTCGTCGTCGGAGTCGACCGATACGTGCACGTGGCAGCCGCAGGTGAGCTGCTCGGTGGCGGTCAGCCCGAACCGCTCGGTCATCGCCGCATAGCGCTCGCTGTCGAAGGTCCGGGGACGCACCGGCAACGGGGTCGTGCCGCTGGCCAGGGTCAGCGCGCCCACCTCGGACGCGGCCGCGCGCGCCTTGTCGCGCCACCGCCTCAGGTCGTGCTCGAGGAGCCCGAGGTACTCCTCCGCCGGAGTGTCGGTCTCGACCTGCTGTTCCTGCAGTTCCGGCCCCACCGAGCCACCGGCCTCACCGGCTTCGACCTCGGTGTCGCCGTGCTGCCTCGCTACCCGCAGCACCTCGCTGGCCATTGACAGCGGTGCGCCCGTCTCGGCGTCGACGAGGAGGAGCTCCTCCTCGACGCCGACTGTCCTGAGCTGGTGATGGGTACTGCTCGAATAGTGGCTCTTCACTGCTCACACCTGCCTCTGGAAGGAGCAACTCGACGATGTGTCGCCTGTTCGGATATGTGACCGAGTCCCCGTGTGCCGTAGCCGACCTTCTCGGGGAGGAGGGCTTGGCCGCGTTCACCTCGCTCACCACCGTGCACTCCGACGGCTGGGGGATGTCTTGGCACACGCCCGAGGGCACCTGTACGACGAGCTCGCCGCGTTCGGCGGACATCGACGACACCTATCGCAGGCTCGTCGAGGCCCCGCTCTCCCACGCCGGTTTCGTGCACCTTCGCTGGGCGACGGGTGGGCTCGACGTACGTCCGGAGAACACGCACCCGTTCCTGACCGACGGCGCGGCGTTCGCGCACAACGGCCACATCTCGCCGATCGCCGATCTCGAGGCGCTGCTGACCCCGGAGTCCCGAATGCGGCTGCGCGGCGACACAGACAGCGAGCGCTACTTCCACTTCGTGCACCAGAACGTCGAGAAGTACGGCGACGAGGCCGAGGGCGTCACCCGAGCGCTGGCCACGCTGGTCCAGAAGTTCCCGCGATGCAGCCTGAACGCGCTGATGCTCACCCGGACGCACATGTTCGCGATCCACATCAACTCGCGTGCCGACTCGCCCCTGCGCGCGCTGCGCGAGCTCTTCGACGACGAGGGCGACATCCCGCCGCGGCACACCACGGAGTACTTCGCGATGGACTACCGCCGGACCGACTACGGCCTGGAGATCGTCTCCAGTGGGCTTGATCAGCCCGGCTGGACCCCGGTGCCCGCCGACACCGCGGTGATGGTCGACCTGGAGACCCGGGAGGTCACCAGGCTGGATCCGATCGCTCAGCTCGGCGCCGACGCATTGCGCGCCCGCGACTGATGACGGGGTACCGCCGACCTGCTGTGGGGTGGGTTCGGGCATGCCCAGAGGTACCCCATCCGGCGCAGCTTCATTCCGAGCCGCGCTGACATTCCCAGCCAGTCCGTGCCTTCCTCACAGGAAGCCCACAGCGGGCGGGCGGAATCTTGAGGCATCAACCGCCTCAAGGAGGACCCGATGTCCAGCTCCCGCCGTATTCGTCGCTCTCTCGTCGCCGCCCTGGCGATCCCGCTGGTCGCGATCCCGCTCGCCACCCCGGCCCTCGCGGTGGCCGCGGTCGGTGCCACCAGGATGTACGCAGCTGAGTCCGGTTCGGGGTACGGCTATGGCTACGGCTACGACGGCGCCTATGGCGGCGGGCTCGTGGCCCCCTACCGGCAGAGCCTCGGCACCTCGACGGTCGACTCCGAGCCGGCGACCGAGGCAGAGTCGACCGGGGTCGTGCTGATCAACACCGCGGTCGGCTACGGCAGCGGGCAGGGCGCGGGCACGGGGCTCACGATCACCGGCGACGGGATCGTCGTGACCAACCACCACGTCGTCGAGGGCGCCACCTCGATCACCGTGACGGACCCGAGCACGGGGGAGACGTACGCCGCGACGGTCCTCGGCTACGACGACGTCCACGACGTCGCGGTGCTGCAGCTCGAGGACGCCTCGGGGCTCTCGACGGTCGCGACCGACCGGGACGCCGCCGCCCAGGGCGAGGAGGTCACCGCGGTCGGCAACGCCGAGGGCCAGGGCTCGCTCTCGGCCGCCGGCGGCACGGTCACCGACCCGAGCACCGCGATCACCGTCAACAACGAGGACGGCACCGCCTCCGACCTCAGCGACCTGATCCAGACCGACGCCGATGTCGTCTCCGGCGACTCCGGCGGCGCGCTGCTCGACCAGGACGGCGAGGTCATCGGGATGAACGTCGCCGCGACCTCAGGCTCAGCGGAGATCTCCGGCTACGCCATCCCGATCGACACCGTGCTCGACATCGCCGCCCAGATCCTCGCCGGGGAGGAGTCGGGCGACGTCGAGATCGGTGGCTCGGCCGCCGCGCTCGGGGTGCAGGTCGACACCACCAGGTCGACGCTGGTCGTCGGTGTCGTCGAGGACGGTGCCGCCGAGGCCGGCGGGATCACCGAGGGCAGCACGATCACCTCGGTCGGCGGGACCGCCGTGGCGAGCATCGACGACATCACCTCGGTCCTCGGCGACCACGAGCCCGGCGACGAGATCTCGGTCAGCTGGACCGATGCCGCCGGCGAGGCCCACACCGTCACCGTGACGCTCGGCGAGGGTCCGGTCGCCTGACCAGGATCAGCTGCTCGGTCCGTCCTCGTCGGAGCGCGGACGCTCCGCCCTGATCGGGATCGCGCCGGTGTAGCCCTCGCGTTCGAGGGCGATCTGCTGGACGCGGTCGCGGACGAGCCGCCAGCCGATCATCAGCGCCGGGATGATGATCACCAGGGTGGCGAGCGTCCAGGTCCCGATCGGGTAGTCGAAGCCCATCAGCACGAGCACGGTCGCGAGGAACGCGAGGGTGGCGTAGCCGGTCCACGGTGATCCCCAGAGCCGGAACTCGGGCCGGTACATCAGGCCCTTCTTCCAGCGCCGGTAGAGCTGGATCTGGCAGATCACGATGGTCGCCCAGGACGCGATGATGCCGAGCGCGGACATGTTCAGCACGATCTCGAACGCCTGCCCCGGCACGATCGCGTTCAGGCCGACGCCGAGGAGCGTGATGCTGCCGGTGAGCAGGATCCCGCCGAACGGCACCCCGTTCCTCGACATCCGCGCGGTGAAGGTCGGCGCGCTCCCGCTCATGGCCATGGACCGCAGGATGCGCCCGGTCGAGTAGAGGCCGGCGTTGAGCGAGGAGAGCGCCGCGGTCAGGACCACGAGGTTCATGATCGTGCCGGAGTTCGCGATCCCGAGCTGGTCGAAGAACGTCACGAACGGGCTCTCGTCCGCCCGGTAGGACGTGTAGGGCAGCAGCAGCGCGAGCAGCACCAGCGAGCCCACGTAGAAGACCGCGATCCGGGCGATCACCGAGTTGATCGCCCGGGGCATGATCTTCGCCGGCTCGGCCGTCTCGCCGGCGGCGGTGCCGACGAGCTCGACCGCTGCGTACGCGAAGACGACGCCGGAGATCACGATGACGAGCGGAAGCGCGCCGACGGGGAACAGCCCGCCGTTGTCGATGACCATGCCGATCCCGGTCTCCTGGCCGTTGAGCTCCTCACCGCTCGCGAGCACGATCATCCCGAGCACCAGGAACCCCAGCAGCGCGACCACCTTGATGAGCGCCGCCCAGAACTCCAGCTCGCCGAAGAGCTTGACCGAGATCAGGTTCATCGAGAGCACGACCGCGAGCGCGACGAGCGCGATCACCCACTGCGGGACGACCTCGAACGTGCCCCAGAAGTGCATGTACGTCGCGATCGCCGTGACGTCGACGATCGAGGTCATCGCCCAGTTCAGGAAGTACATCCAGCCCGCGGCGAACGCGGCGGGCTCGCCCAGGAACTCCCGGGCGTAGGAGACGAACGATCCCGACGACGGCCGGTGCAGCACGAGCTCGCCGAGCGCGCGCAGGATGAGGAAGACGAACACTCCGCAGAGGGCGTAGACGAGGAACAGGCCCGGCCCGGCCTCATGGAGGCGGCCGCCCGCTCCCAGGAACAGCCCGGTGCCGATGGCGCCGCCGATCGCGATCATCTGCAGCTGCCGCGGGCTGAGGCTCTTGTGGTAGCCCTCGTCCTCGTCGGTCAGGCCGCTGACCTGATTGCTGGCCGGGCCGCTGGTCTGGTCTTCGGTGTCGGTCATCGGCTCGCTCCCGTTCCGGAGTGAGGTGGCTCGGGCACGTCCTTGAACAGCAGCCATCCGCCGATCACGGCGACGACGGCCGCGACGGCGTAGCCGATCAGCGACCACCAGCCGAGATGCAGGTATGCCGTCACCCCGACGATCGCCAACGCGAGGAACACCATCGTCATGCCGATGATCGGCGTCCGTGGCCTGTATGGATCCCGTGCCAATGCGATCACCTCACCTGCAGGGCCCCCGGATGGCCCCGCTCCGGGCACCAATTAGAGCGCATCGAGCGGGTTCTCGCGGTGACCGGACGTCGCCCGGCGTTTCCGTTCCGCCGGACGGCAAATAACAGTAAGGTCGCCTTACAGTTAACCCCCATGAAGGAGCGTTTCGATGCGTAGCTCGAGGATCCGCACCATCCGCACCACACTCACGGCGACCGCCGCTCTGGCTCTCGTCCTGGTCGCCCCGCTGGCCGCGCCGGCCGCCGTGCCCGGCCCCGATGCCGGCGGCGCAACACCCCGCACCGGAGACGTCGAGGCGGCCGCCCTGACCTGGTCCGACGAGTTCGACGGGCCGGCCGGCAGCGCCCCGAACGGCGCCAACTGGAACTTCGAGACCGGAGGCGGGGGCTGGGGCAACAACGAGCTGCAGACCTACACCGACTCCCGCGACAACTCCGCCCTCGACGGCAACGGCAACCTGGTCATCACCGCTCGCCAGAGCGGGAGCGGCTACACCTCGGCCCGGCTCACCACCAAGGGCAAGGTCCAGCCGAAGTTCGGGCGCCTGGAGGCGCGGATCCAGATCCCGCGCGGCCAGGGGATCTGGCCGGCCTTCTGGATGCTGGGCGGCCAGTTCCCGAACACGCCGTGGCCGAACGCCGGCGAGATCGACATCATGGAGAACGTCGGCTACGAGCCCCACCTGGTCCACGGCACCCTGCACGGTCCGGGATACTCCGGCGGCAACGGCATCACCGGGCAGTACATGCACCCGCAGGGCTGGTCCTTCGCCGACACCTTCCACACCTTCGCCATCGACTGGCGGCCCGGCTCGATCACCTGGTCCGTCGACGGTGTCGCCTACCAGACCTTCACCACGGCCAACACCGGCGCCAACCCCTGGGTCTTCGACCAGCCCTTCTTCTTCATCCTCAACGTCGCGGTCGGCGGCAACTGGCCCGGCAACCCCGACGGCACGACCCAGTTCCCGCAGAGCATGGTCGTGGACTACGTACGCGTCTACGACTCCCAGCTCTGAGGAGGCTCAGCCCTCGCGGTGGGCGTTCAGCCCGTCCATCCCGGGCGCGACGGAGTCGTGGAGCCTGATCGTGTGGTCGTAGTGCTCCTCGACCATCGGTCGGTAGTCGATCCGCGGCTCCGTCATCACGCCCTCGAGACGCACGCTCAGGTCGGCCTCGATCCGAGCCATGAGCTCGGCGTCGATGGTGTCGGTGTCGGTGATCAGGTGCGGGCGCAGCGGGTCCATCCCGGTGTACCAGAACGTGCCGTGGAGCAACGGCCACAGGACGTCCTCGATGTGGCCGCTGATCCCGCGCGGACCGAGGGTCGCGGCCCGGTCGCCGGCGGTGACGATGGTCAGCGCGCGCTTGTCGACCAGGCCGCCCTTGCCGTACTTGAGCGGCTTGCCGGTCTCCGGGTCCGGTACGTCGAAGGCGAACCCCGACTCGAAGACCCGGTCGATCCAGCCCTTGAGGATGGCCGGCACCGAATACCACCACAGCGGGAACTGCACGACCAGCAGATCGGCCTCCCGTAGCCGGTCCTGGTGGCGGCGTACGTCGGCCTCGCCCCGCTCCACCAGAAGTGGATTGAAACCTTCTCGATAGAGGTCGATCTCGTCGACGCTCCAGCCGGCCGCGCCGAGCGCGTTCATGCCGACCTCGCGCAGCCGTCCGTTGAGTGATGACGCGTGCGGATGTGCCCATACCCAGAGTGCGTGCATGGGGCCCTGAACGCCGTCTGACGCGGAGGGATTCCCGCCCGGATGCGGGCGGGCGTCGGCGCGGTCTGATGACAAAGTCCGGATCTCGCTCAAATTAGCGGCCTCAGAGTGTTGACGTATGTGATTGCCATCACTAGCGTAAACCAGGCTTGAAACCTTTCAATTCGAGGAGCTGCCCATGCCGGACACACCCGCCGCACTGGAGCTGCGGGACGTGGCCAAGTCCTTCGGCCCCGTACGCGCCCTCCGGTCCGGAAGCCTCCGGGTCGAGGCCGGATCCATCCACGCTCTCGTGGGGGAGAACGGAGCCGGGAAGTCGACCCTGGTCAAGATCGTCGCCGGGCTCTACCGCCGCGACGCCGGTGACTACCTGCTCTCCGGGGAGCAGGTCGACTTTCGCAACACCGCCGACGCCAAGCAGGCCGGGGTCGCGGTCATCTACCAGGAGCCGACCCTCTTCCCCGACCTCTCGGTCACCGAGAACATCTTCATGGGACGCCAGCCGACCAACCGCTGGGGCAAGATCGACCGCGCCGCGATGCGCACCGAGGTCGTCGAGCTCTTCGCCAGGCTCGGTGTCCCGATCGAGCCCGACCGCCCGACCGAGGGCCTCTCGATCGCCGACCAGCAGCTGATCGAGATCGCCAAGGCGCTCTCGCTCGACGCCAAGGTCCTGATCATGGACGAGCCGACCGCGGCCCTGTCGGGCAACGAGGTCGAGCGGCTGATGAGCGTGGCGCGAACCCTGCGCGACCAGGGCTGTGCCGTCGTCTTCATCTCGCACCGCTTCGACGAGGTGTTCGCGCTCTGCGACACGATCACGGTGATGCGCGACGGCGCCTACATCTCCACCGACCCCATCTCGGCGGTCACCGAGGACGAGATCGTCCACCGGCTCGTCGGGCGCGAGGTCTCCGACCTCTACCCGAAGCTCGAGGCCACCGTCGGCAAGGCCCTGCTCGAGGTCAAGGGCCTCACCCGCACCGGCCTGTTCCAGGACATCAGCCTCACCGTCCGCGAGGGCGAGATCGTCGGCCTGGCCGGCCTCGTCGGAGCCGGGCGCAGCGAGGTCGCGCAGGCGATCTTCGGCGTCGACCCCTACGAGAGCGGCGAGGTCGTCCTCGACGGCCGGCCGGTCCCGCCGGGCGACCCGCGACGAGCGATCGAGATGGGGCTGGCGTTCGTCCCCGAGGACCGCCGCCAGCACGGTCTCGTCCTGGACGCGCCGATCTCGCGCAACATCACCCTCCCCACGAGCGGCCGGCTCGCCCGCACCGGGCTGATCAACACCGCGATCGAGAACCGCTCGGCCGCCGACTGGGCCGCCCGGCTCGAGGTCAAGGCCGCGACGCTCGACACCCTGGCCGGCACGCTCTCGGGCGGCAACCAGCAGAAGGTCGTCCTGGCCAAGTGGCTCTCGACGCGGCCGAAGGTGCTGATCATCGACGAGCCCACCCGAGGCATTGACGTCGGCACCAAGTCCGAGGTCCACCGCCTGCTCTCGACCCTCGCCCAGGAGGGTCTCGGGATCCTGATGATCTCCTCCGAGCTCCCCGAGGTGCTCGGGATGGCCGACCGCGTGATCGTCCTCAGCGAGGGTCACCAGACGGCCGAGCTGAGCCGCGCGGAGGCGACCCCCGAGGCCGTCATGCGTGCGGCGACGGCCCACCACTCCACCACCCTGAACGTCAGCGAGGCATCATGACCACCACGCTCGACGCGCCTGCCCCGGCCGCGCCGCAGCCACGCCACCGAGCAGCCAACCGGCTGACCTGGCTCCTGAAGCAGCGGGAGACCGGCATCGCCGTCGCCTTCATCGCGCTGCTCGTGGTGACCACTGCGGTGAACCCCAACTTCCTGTTCAGCACGGACGGTTGGCGCGACCTCACCCTGACCCCCGCGATCCTCGTGTGCCTGGCGATCGGCCAGGCGATGGTGATCGTCACCCGCAACGTCGACCTCAGCGTCGGCTCGACCCTCGGGCTCACGGCCTACCTGGCCGGGCGCCTCTTCCTCGACACCGGGCTCCCGGTGATCCTGGTCGTACTGATCGCCGTCGCCGCGGGCGCCGTGCTCGGCCTGATCAACGGGGCGCTGGTCGCCTTCGCCAAGGTGCCGGCGCTGGTCATCACCCTCGGCACGCTCTACGTCTACCGCGGGATCATGCTCGAGTGGGCCGGCAGCGACCGGATCAACGCCTCCGACATCCCGCCCGGGCTGCTCGACTTCGGCACCGGATCGTTCCTGTTCATCCCCAACCTCGCCTGGATCTCGTTCGCGCTGCTGGCCGTCGCGATCTACCTGATGCGCTCCACCCGCGTCGGCCGCGAGTTCTACGCCATCGGCTCCGACCCCGACGCCGCCACCCTCTACGGGCTGCGTGACAAGCGCCGGGTCCTGCAGGCGTTCGCCACCTCGGGAGCGCTCGCCGGCCTCGCCGGGATCCTGTACGTCTCCCGCTACGGCACCATCAGCTCCGGCGTCGGCCAGGGCATCGAGCTCGAGGCCGTCGGCGCCGCGGTCGTGGGTGGCGTGGCCATCTTCGGCGGCAGCGGCACCGTCCTCGGGGCAGCCCTGGGGGCGTACCTCCTCACCACCATCAACCGGGCCCTCCCGGTCCTGGGCATCCCCGACTTCTGGCAGCAGGCCGTCGTCGGTGCGCTGATCATCGGCGCGATCGTCCTCGACCGCTACTTCGCCCGCCGTCAGCACGACAAGCTTCTCGCAGAGAGGGAAGAGTCATGACCAGCCTGCTCTCCGAGAAAGCACCGGCCCGGACGTACGCCGCTCACGCCAAGCCGTGGTGGCAGCGCACCCTGGTGACCAGGGACTCGGCGATCATCGCCCTGCTCGTGGTCGTGTGGCTGTACGCCTCGATCGCGATCCTCAACTTCTCCGACCCGATCACGGTCTACTTCCTGGTCCTCGACATCGCGCCGATCCTGCTGATCGCGCTGCCGATGACGCTGATCATCATCACCGGCGAGATCGACCTGTCGGTCGCGAGCGTCGTCGGGCTCTCCAGCGTGCTGTTCGGGGTGCTGCACCGTGAGGGCCTTCCGATGGTCGCCGCGATGGTGATCGCCCTGCTCGCCTGTGCGGTCGCCGGAGCGCTCAACGGGGTGCTCGTCACCCGCTTCGGGCTGCCGTCGCTGGCCGTCACGATCGGCACCATGGCGCTCTTCCGCGGCATCGCGGTCGGCGCGCTCGGCACCACCGCGATCACCGACTGGCCCGACGCCTGGGGTGACGCCGTACAAGCCCGGATCGGCGGCTCCCAGATCCCACTGATGACGATCCCGCTGGTCGTCCTGATCCTGATCTTCGCTGTGGTCCTGCACTTCACGCCCTTCGGGCGCGGCATCTTCGCCGCCGGTCTCAGCAAGGACGCGGCGCGCTTCTCCGGCGTCAACGTCGACCGTACGAAGCTGATCCTGTTCACGCTCAGCGGGCTGGTCTCGGGGCTGGCGGGCATCTACTTCACGCTGCGCTACGGGAGCGCGCGTGGCGACAACGCCACCGGCCTGGAGCTCCAGGTCGTGGCCGCGGTGCTGCTCGGCGGGGTCTCCATCTTCGGTGGCCGCGGTGCCATCCCCGGCGTCATCGCCGGCGTCGTCCTGATCGGGACGATCGGCAGCGCTCTGCGCCTGGACGGACTCAGCGCCAACATCATCCAGATCATCACCGGCGTACTTCTCATCGCAGCGGTCATCGCGGCCAGCGTTCTCGGTTGGACCGGTCGCATCGTCGGCACCTATCGCCGGCAACACAGCTCGGACGAACCATCCTCAAAGAAATCGGAGTGAGAGACATGACCAGCAAGTTCCGACGCGCAGGCAGTGCCGTCGCCATCGTTGCGGCCCTCGGCCTCGCCCTGTCCGCCTGCGGCGGCGGGAGCGACAGCGGCAGCGATGGAGAGGGTGGCGGCCACACCAGCAGCATCACCTTCATCCCGAAGAACCTCGGCAACCCCTACTTCGACGCCTCCGACACGGGTGGCAAGAAGGCCGCCGACGAGATCGGCACCAAGTGGGCGCAGGTCGGCCCGACCGAGTCGACCCCCGACTCCCAGGTCAGCTTCATCAACACCGCGACCCAGCAGCGCGCCGGGGCGCTCGTCGTCTCGGCCAACGACCCGACCGCCATCGGTGACGCCCTCGACGAGGCCCGCAACGCCGGCACCAAGGTCGTCACGATGGACTCCGACACCGAGCCGCAGTTCCGCGACGTCTTCGTCAGCCAGGCCGACGCTGCCGGCATCGCCAAGAGCCAGGTCGACCTGATCGCCGAGCAGATCGGCGGCAAGGGTGAGATCGCGATCCTCTCTGCGGCGGCCAACGCCACCAACCAGAACGAGTGGATCAAGCTGATGGAGGAGGAGCTGGCAGCCAGCCACCCCGACATCAAGCTCGTCCAGACCGTCTACGGTGACGACGACGACCAGAAGTCGTTCGACAAGACCGCCGGCCTGCTGCAGTCCCACCCGAACCTCAAGGGCATCATCAGCCCGACCACGGTCGGCATCGCCGCGGCCGCGCGCTACCTGTCCGACTCGGAGTACAAGGGCAAGGTCGCGCTGACCGGACTCGGCACCCCGAACCAGATGCGGGAGTACATCAAGGACGGCACCGTCAAGGGCTTCGCGCTGTGGGACCCCGAGCAGCTCGGCTACCTGGCCGCGTACACCGCCAACGCGCTCGCCGCGGGTGACATCGAGGGCAAGGAAGGCGACACCTTCGAAGCCGGTGACCTGGGTGAATACACCGTAGGCGCCGACGGAGTCGTCGTCCTGGGTGAGCCGACAGTCTTCGACGAGTCGAACATCGACGACTTCGACTTCTGAGTCTCGCGCCCCGTGTAACACGCTGTTCGTAGGTCTACTCGCCCTATGGGAACGACCGGATAGACCTACGAACGACGTGTTACATGAGTTCGCCGCCGAGCTGTGAGAGCAGCTCGGCGGCGTTCGACGTTCGTGTGGATCGCGGCGCAGGATCCGGCATCACAGGTGGGGGAGGACGAGGTCGCGGTAGCGCTGCGCCATGGTGGCGAGCACGTCGTCGGGGTCGCTCGCCCAGACCGCCTCGTTGAAGATCTCGACCTCGACGTCGCCGGTGTAGCCGGTCGCGGCAACCATCCGCGTGATGGGTGCGAAGTCGATGACCCCGTCGCCCATCATCCCGCGCGCCAGCAGGGCGTCGGACGGGATCGGCAGGTTGAAGTCGCAGACCTGGTACGCCGCGATCCTGCCCTCCACTCCGGCCCGCTCGATCTGGGCCGCGAGGTCGGGGTCCCAGAAGACGTGGAAGGTGTCCACGACGACCGCGACCGCGGCGACGGGGTGCGGCGCGGCCAGATCGAGCGCCTGGCCGAGGGTCGAGAGGACCGCCCGGTCGGCGACGTACATCGGGTGCAGCGCCTCCAGGACCAGCTTCACCCCATGGTCGCCGGCGTACGGGGCCAGCTCGGCGAGCCGCTCGGCGACCCGTTCCCGAGCGCCGGCCAGGTCCACGTCGCCCTCGGGGAGGCCGCCGACGACCATCACCAGAGCGTCGGTGCCGAGTGTCGCGGCCTCGTCGATCGCCCGCTTGTTGTCCTCGAGCGCGCCGGCGATCCCGGCCTCGTCGGATGCGGTCAGGAAGCCGCCGCGGCAGAGCGAGGAGACGCGCAGCCCGGCGTCGCGTACGAGCTTGGCGGCCTTCTCCAGGCCCGCCTCGTGCACGCGGTCGCGCCACAGTCCAAGGGCGGGGATGCCAGCGCGGGCCGCTCCGTCGACGGCCTCGTCGAGGGTCCAGGAGTTGGTGGTCTTGGTGTTGAGCGAGAGGCGTTCCAGCCCGGTGATGCTGTCGGTCACTGGTCGACTCCTTGCACGGTGAGGAAGGCGCGCATGCGTGCGGCCGCGAGGTCGGGGCTGGTCAGCAGGCCGGCCGCGTCGGCCAGCCGGAACACCTCGGCGAGGTGAGGCACCGAGCGACCGGCGTGCAGGCCGCCGGCCATCGAGAACGCGGGCTGGTGGCCATTGAGCCAGGAGAGGAACGCGATCCCGGTCTTGTAGTAGTAGGTCGGCGCCTCGAAGATCTTCCGGCCGAGCGCCTGGGTGCTCTCCAGCAGCGCGCGGGCCTCGTCCGGGTCACCCGCGTCGAGTGCCTGTAGCGCGGCCGAGGCGGCCGGGTAGATCGCGGCGAAGATGCCGAGCAGGGCGTGCGAGAACTCGCCCTCGCCGGTTCCCTCGCCGACGATCAGCTCGGGATAGTTGAAGTCGTCCCCCGTGTAGAGCCGTACGCCGCCGGGCAGCGCCCGGCGCAGCCCGACCTCGTGCTCGGCGTCGAGGAGCGAGACCTTGACTCCGTCGACCTTGCCGGGCCGGGCCCGGATCACGTCGAGGAACGTCTCGGTCGCCTCCGCGACCGAGGAGGAGCCCCAGTAGCCCGCCAGCGCGGGGTCGAACATGTCGCCCAGCCAGTGCAGGATCACCGGGCTCTCGGCCTCGTCGAGGAGGGTCGCGTAGACCTCGGCATAGTCCTCGGCATGCCGGGCGACCCGGGCGAGTGCGCGCGAGGCCATCACGATCGTGGTCGCGCCGGTGTCGGCGACCACCTTCATCTGCTCGCGGTAGGCGTCGATGACGGTGGCCAGACCGGCCCGGCCCTCGGGGACGGCGTCGAGGGCGAGCTGGTCGGTGCCGGCACCGCAGGCGATCGAACCGCCCACGGTGGCCGCCTCGGCGGCCGAGCGGCGGATCAGCTCGGCCGCGGCGGTCCAGTCGACCCCCATGCCGCGCTGCGCGGTGTCCATCGCCTCGGCGACGCCGAGACCGTAGGACCACAACTCGTGCCGGTAGGCCAGGGTGCGGTCCCAGTCGATGTCCGCGGGGGCGCCGGGCACGTTCTCGGCGAGGGTGCGGGGGACGACGTGGGCGGCGGCGTACGCGGTGCGGGAGGTGAACGGTGCGCTCGGCTTCGTCCACTCCCTGGGGGCCGCGAGCGTGTGGAGCTCGGTGCCGCCGTCGGGCAGCGGGAGGCGTACGGAGGTCACAGCTGGATCTCTCCGAGCTCGATCCGGCGGCCCTCGGCCGAGGAGGCGAGCCCGGCCTCGGCGAGCCTGACGCCGCGGACCCCCGCCATGAAGTCGTAGGGGTGGTCGCCGTCGCCCTCGACGTAGCGGATGAACTGCTCCCACTGGGCCTTGAAGCCGTTGTCGAAGGGCTGGTTGTCGGGCACCTCGCTCCACAGCTCGCGGAACCGGATGCTCTCGACCAGGTCGGGGTTCCAGACCGGCTTCGGGGTCAAGTTGCGGTCCTGGGCGACGCAGTGGTGCAGGCCGGCGACGGCGGAGCCGTGGGTACCGTCGACGTGGAACTCCACCAGCTCGCCGCGGTTGACCCGGGTGGCCCAGGAGGAGTTGATCTGCGCGACGATCCCGCCCTCGAGCTCGAAGATGCCGTAGGCGGAGTCGTCGGCGGTGGCGGCGTACGCGTCGCCCTTCTCGTCCCAGCGCTCGGGGATGTGGGTGACGACCTTGGCGGTGACGGCCTCGACCTTGCCGAAGAGGTTCTCCAGGACGTAGTTCCAGTGGGGGAACATGTCGGTGGTGATGCCGCCGCCGTCCTCCTTGCGGTAGTTCCAGCTCGGCCGCTGGGCGGGCTGCAGGTCGCCCTCGAAGACCCAGTAGCCGAACTCGCCGCGCACGCTCAGGATGCGGCCGAAGAAGCCGGACTCGACCAGGCGGCGGAGCTTGAGCAGACCCGGCAGATAGAGCTTGTCGTGGACGACGCCGCTCTTCACCCCAGCGTCGGCCGCCAGGCGGGCCAGGCGCAGCGAGCCCTCGACGTCGTCGGCGATCGGCTTCTCGGTGTAGATGTGCTTGCCGGCCGCGACCGCCTTGGTGATGGCGGTCTCGCGGACGTTGGTCAGCTGGGAGTCGAAGTAGACGGTGTCCTCGGCGTTGGCGAGGGCATCGTCGAGGTCGGTGGTCCAACGGTCCAGGCCATGCTCCTTGGCGATGTCCTGGAGCTTCTCGGCATTGCGTCCGACCAGGATCGGGTCGGGCAGGATCCGGGTGCCGTCGGAGAGCTCGACACCGCCCTGCTCCTGGATCGCCAGGATGCTGCGCACCAGGTGCTGGCGGTAGCCCATGCGTCCGGTGACGCCGTTCATGATGATGCCGAGCCGTCGTGTGGCCATGTGAGGGTTCCTCGTCTGCTGGAATCGCGGGAAAGCGATGGGGGAAAGCGCTTTCCAGTACGGTATGGCAAATGTGATGGCCGTCGCAAGAGGGTGTTCCGTCAGGCCCGGCGTTCAACCCGACCGAGTCGGCGCGTCTGTCCCAGCCGGGAACGCCGAGTCGGCGCGTCTGTCCCATGTAGAAGCGCCGACTCGGCGCCGATTCTTGGGACAGTTGCGCCGAGTCGACGCTGGGGTCAGGAGCGCGGGGGAGTGCTCTCCCGCAGAACTACCTCGCCGTGGACGGACCGCTTGCGCAGCTCCGCCGACGGCTTGCCGAGGACGAGCTCGAGTGCGAGCCGGCCGATGTCGGCCAGGGGGAGACGTACGGTGGTCAGCCCCGGGGTCACGTCGCGCAGCGTGGCGATGTCGTCGAAGCCTGCGACGGCCAGCTCAGGCCCTACCTCGACGCCGGCCTGCCGGCAGGCGGCCAGGGCGCCGACGGCCATCAGGTCGTTGACCGCGAAGACGCAGTCCACCTCTGTGCCGTTGCTCCGGCTGTCCTCGAGCAACCGGGTCATCGCCCGGCGGCCGCCGTCGCGGCTGAACTCGTCGGAGACGTACGCCGGCTTCGAGCCGGTCGCCTCCAGCCATCCCTCTGCAAAGCCGGCGTGGCGCTCGGCCGAGACCAGCAGGTCCTCGGGGCCGGTGAGCACCGCGGCGCGGCGGTAGCCGAGGCCGACCAGCCGCTCGGCCAGCGCCTTGGCGCCGCCGTGGTTGTCGATCACGACGGTGTCGACCGGCAGCCGCGGCTGGCTGATGGCGGCCGCCCTGCCGCCGCCGTCCAGGTAGGACGTCAGCAGGTCGGCGACCTCGCTGGTGTGGCGTACGTCGGCCGTGTCGCTTCCCGCCAGCACGATCGCCCGGCTGCGCTGGCGCCGCAGCGCGGCCAGGAACTTCTGCTCGCGCTCGGGCTGGCCGCCGGTGTTGCACAGCATCACCAGCAGGCCGTGCTTCTCGGCCTCGTCGGCCAGGCCGCCGGCGATGGTGGAGAAGTAGGGGTCGGAGATGTCCTTCACCAGGAGGCCGACGGTCTCGGTCGAGCCGCGCGCCATCGCCTGGGCGTTGGCGTTGGGCGTGTAGCCAAGCTTGTTGGCTGCAGCCAGGACCCGCTCCTGCAGCTCGGGGCGCACCACCCGGTCGCTCCCGTTCAACGCGCGCGACGCGGTGGCCAGCGAGACCCCTGCCTCGCGGGCGACATCGCTCAGCGTCGCTGCGCGTTCTCCGACCAACTGACTCTCCTTCGGCTTTCGCTCCTGGAGCCTAAGGCATCCGATGAAGACGTACGCCCGCTCCTGCTCCGGCCGGCTCGGCGGTCAGGGGCGTCCGAGGGTGGAGGCGCGGGCGACGAGCTCGGGGGTGAAGACGACCTGCTCGTGCTCGTGGGCGGGGTCGCCGACCTCGTCGAGGAGCAGCTCGGCGGCGCGGCGGCCGAGATCCTGGCGGGGCTGGCGTACGGAGGTGAGCGGCACGGCCGCTGCCGCGGCGAACTCGATGTCGTCGTAGCCGACGATCGCGAGGTCGCCGGGTACGGTCCGGCCGCCGGAGATCGTCTGCTGGAGCAGGCCGAGCGCGAGCAGGTCGTTTGCGCAGAACGCGGCGGTGGGGCGGCGCCGGGCGGGCAGTCCGACGAGCCGCTCGCCGGCGGCGCGACCACAGGCGACGGTCGGGGCCTCGCAGGAGAGCGTGATCAGATCCTCGGGCGGCAGCCCGGCCTCGGCCCAGGCCTGCCGGGCGCCCTCGCCGCGGTCGCGGACCTGTCCGATCGACTCCGGCCCACCGACGTACGCCACCCGCTTGTGGCCGGCGTCGATGAGGTGCTCGACTGCCAGCCGCCCGCCGAGGACGTCGTCGACGGCGACGGAGCAGAAAGACGATCCGGCCCGGGTGCGGTCGACGATGACGACCGGGGTGCCCCGCTCGATCAGCTGGTCCAGCTGCGGGTCATCGGGGTCGACCGGGGTGATCAGGATGCCCTGGACCCGCTGCTGCTGCAGGTGGGCCAGGTGAGCGCCCTCGCGGACCGAGCGGCCGTCGCTGTTACACAGGAACAGCGAGAGGTCGGCCGCCTCGGCGGCCAGCTCGATGCCACGGGCTACGTCCGTGAAGAACGGGTTGCCGGCATCGAGCATGACGTAGGCCAGCGACTGGGTGCTGCCGGTGCGCAGTGAGCGCGCAGACTCGTTGCGTACGAAGCCGAGGTCGGCCATCGCGCGCTCCACCCGCTCGCGTGTCGTCCGGCTGACCCGGTCGGGGCGGTTGAGCACGTTGGACACCGTGCCGAGGGAGACGCCTGCGGTGGCCGCGACGTCCTTGACCGAGGCGCTGCGCGGTATACCCGCACCTGGGGTGATCGCCACCTGGGCTCCTTCCTGAAACGTTCAATCGCAGCATAGGCCGTGGGCGGCGCTGTGACGAGGAAGGACGCTACCGGGATTGACCGATGTCGGACATGCTCATTAGCGTCCGTGTCTAAATCGTTTCATCGGAGGTCGTCATGGAGCGCGTCTGCTTCCAGCTGCAGGTCAAGCCCGAGCGCATCGAGGAGTACAAGCGACGCCACGCCGCCGTCTGGCCCGACATGCTCCAGGCGCTCGCGGAGACCGGGTGGCACAACTACTCGCTGTTCCTGCGCCCTGACGGCCTCCTCATCGGCTACGTCGAGACCCCCTCCATCGAGGCTGCTCAGGCGGGGATGGCGGCCACCGCGGTCAACGCGCGCTGGCAGGCGGAGATGGCGGAGTTCTTCGAGGACCTCGACGGTGTCGCGCCCGACGAGGGCTTCCTCCGCCTCGAGGAGGTCTTCCACGTCGAGGACCAGCTCGGTCCCTGACGCCGAAGCGTCAGTTCTCGACGCCGAGGAGTGGGTTCTCGACGCCGAGGGGTCAGTTTCTGACCTCGAGGCGTCGATTCCTGTACGTGGAATGGGTTCCGTGGGTCAGGAACTGACTTCTCGGCGCCAGAAACCGACCTCTCGCGTTCAGAAACTGACCTCTCGCGGTGGGCGCTGAAACGCAACGAAGTTCGCGCTGCTCTTGACGCACGTGACGTGCGCCACTAACGTCGGATGCGCGCTTTGAAACCTTTCAACCGCACACAGAGAGGCTCTCCGATGACGACGTTCGACCAGATCTCGGGCGACCTGGCCGCCCTCGAGATCGAGGTCCCCTCGTGGGCCTACGGAAACTCGGGGACCCGGTTCAAGGTCTTCGGCACCCCGGGCACACCGCGCACCCCCGAGGAGAAGGTCGCCGACGCGGCCACCGTCCACCGCTTCACCGGCCTGGCGCCGAGCGTCGCGCTGCACATTCCGTGGGACAAGGTCGATGACTACGCGGCCCTGCGCACCTACGCCGAGGACCAGGGGATCGCGCTCGGCACGATCAACTCCAACACCTTCCAGGACGACGACTACAAGCTCGGCGCGCTCACTCACACCGACGCGAAGATCCGGCAGAAGGCGATCGACCACCACTTCGAGTGCATCGAGGTGATGAACGCGACCGGCTCGCGCGACCTGAAGATCTGGCTCGCCGAGGGGTCCAACTATCCGGGCCAGGCCGACATGCGCGGCCGCCAGGACCGGCTCGCCGAGTCGCTCGCGACCATCTACGAGCGCCTCGGTGAGGAGCAGCGCCTGGTGCTCGAGTACAAGTTCTTCGAGCCGGCGTTCTACCACACCGACGTCCCCGACTGGGGTACGTCCTTCGCTCAGGTCAGCGCGCTCGGCGAGCGGGCCGTCGTCTGCCTCGACACCGGCCACCATGCGCCCGGCACCAACATCGAGTTCATCGTGATGCAGCTGCTGCGGCTGGGGAGGCTCGGCTCGTTCGACTTCAACAGCCGCTTCTACGCCGACGACGACCTGATCGTCGGTGCGGCCGACCCGTTCCAGCTCTTCCGGATCCTCGTCGAGGTGGTCCGTGGCGGCGGGTTCAAGCCCGTGGCCGAGGGCGGGGTCGCCTTCATGCTCGACCAGTGCCACAACATCGAGAAGAAGATCCCGGGCCAGATCCGGTCCGTGCTCAACGTCCAGGAGATGTCCGCACGGGCGCTCCTCCTCGACACCGATGCTCTCGCCCAGGCGCAGGAGGACGGCGACGTACTCCTGGCCAACGAGATCTTCATGGACGCCTTCTACACCGACGTACGCGCCGACCTCGGCGGGTGGCGTGAGGACCGTGGCCTGGCCGCGGACCCGATGCGCGCCTACCTCGCCAGCGGCTACCAGGAACAGATCGAAGCCGCCCGTGTCGGCGGCACCCAGGCCGGATGGAACTGAACAGATGACCACTGCAGAAGACCTGATCGCGCGCTCGAACCGACTCGGCGCGGATCCGAAGAACACCAACTACGCCGGCGGCAACACCTCCGCCAAGGGCACCGCGACCGACCCGGTGACGGGCCAGGACGTCGAGCTGCTCTGGGTGAAGGGCTCCGGCGGTGACCTGGGCACCCTGAAGGAGAGCGGCCTCGCGGTGCTCCGGCTCGACCGGATGCGCGCGCTCGTCGACGTCTACCCGGGCGTCGAGCGCGAGGACGAGATGGTCGCCGCGTTCGACTACTGCCTGCACGGCAAGGGCGGCGCGGCGCCGTCGATCGACACCGCGATGCACGGGCTCGTGGACGCGGCCCACGTCGACCACCTCCACCCCGACTCCGGCATCGCGATCGCGACGGCCGCCGACGGCGAGAACCTCACCAAGGAGATCTTCGGCGACCAGGTCGTCTGGGTGCCGTGGCGCCGCCCCGGCTTCCAGCTCGGTCTCGACATCGCCGAGATCAAGGCGAAGAACCCGCAGGCGGTCGGCTGCGTCCTGGGCGGGCACGGCATCACCGCGTGGGGCGACACCTCCGAGGAGGCCGAGAAGAACTCGCTCTGGATCATCGACAAGGCCGCCGCCTACATCGAAGAGCACAGCAAGGCCGAGCCGTTCGGTCCCGCGCTCGCGGGCTACGCGGCGCTGGCGGAGGAGGAGCGGCGTACGAAGGCGGCTGCTCTGGCCCCCACGATCCGTGGCATCGCCTCGGCGGACCAGCCGATGGTCGGCCACTTCAACGACTCCGAGGTGGTCCTCGACTTCCTCGCCCACGAGGCTCACCCGCGCCTGGCCGAGCTCGGCACGTCGTGCCCCGACCACTTCCTGCGCACCAAGGTCAAGCCGCTGGTCCTCGACCTCCCGGCCGGCGCGAGCGTCGAGGAGTCGATCGCCCGCCTGAAGGAGCTCGCGGTCGGCTACCGCGAGGACTACCAGGGCTACTACGACCGGCACGCCGACGAGGACAGCCCCGCGATCCGCGGCAAGGACCCGCTCATCGTCCTGGTCCCCGGCGTCGGCATGTTCTCCTTCGGCAAGAACAAGCAGACCGCCCGGGTGGCGGGGGAGTTCTACGTCAACGCGATCAACGTGATGCGCGGAGCTGAGGGGCTCTCGACGTACGCCCCGATCGACGAGTCGGAGAAGTTCCGGATCGAGTACTGGGCGCTGGAGGAGGCCAAGCTCCAGCGGATGCCTGCCCCCAAGCCGCTCGCGACCAGGGTCGCCCTGGTCACCGGCGCCGCCTCCGGCATCGGCAAGGCCACCGCGAAGCGGCTCGCCGCCGAGGGTGCCTGTGTCGTGATCGCCGACCTCGACCTCGCCAAGGCGCAGGCCGCAGCGGAGGAGATCGGCGGCCCTGACGTCGCCGTGGGCCTCGCCGCCGACGTCTCCGACGAGGCCGCCGTACAGGCGATGTTCGACGCCGCGGTGCTCGCCTTCGGCGGTGTCGACCTGGTCGTCAACAACGCCGGCCTGTCGCTGTCGAAGTCGCTGCTGGAGACCACCGAGCGCGACTGGGACCTCCAGCACAACGTGATGGCCAAGGGCTCGTTCCTGGTCTCCAAGGCGGCGGCGAAGGTGCTGATCGAGCAGGAGATGGGCGGCGACATCGTCTACATCTCCTCGAAGAACTCGCTCTTCGCCGGGCCCAACAACGTCGCGTACGGCGCGGCCAAGGCCGACCAGGCCCACCAGGTCCGGCTGCTGGCCGCCGAGCTCGGTGAGCACGGGATCAAGGTCAACGGCATCAACCCCGACGGCGTGGTCCAGGGCTCCGGCATCTTCGCCGGCGGCTGGGGCGCCAAGCGCGCCGAGGTCTACGGGGTCAAGGAGGAGGAGCTCGGCAAGTTCTACGCCCAGCGCACCCTGCTCAAGCGCGAGGTGCTCCCGGAGAACATCGCCAACGCCGTCTTCGTGCTCTGTGGCCCCGACCTGTCCCACACCACCGGCTTGCACGTGCCCGTCGACGCCGGCGTCGCCGCCGCGTTCTTGCGATGAATCGTCCGGTCAGGGTCGCTGCGGTCGACCTGGGCGCCACCTCCGGCCGGGTCATGTCCGGCCGGATCGGTGGCGACCGGGTCGAGATCAACGAGCTGCACCGCTTCCCGAACGGGGCGGTACGTGTCCGCGGCTCGCTCTTCTGGGACGTGCTCGGCATCCATCGCGAGGTGCTCACCGGCATCCGCGAGGTGGCCCGGACCGGGCCGTTGCACGGCATCGGCATCGACTCCTGGGCCATCGACCACGGGCTGCTGGACCACGACGGCCAGCTCCTCGGCCAGGTCTTCAGCCACCGCGACGCCCGGGTCGAGGGGATCGCCGAGAAGGTCGTCGCTCAGATCGGTGCGGCCACGCTCTACGGCACCACCGGCATCCAGCAGCTTCCGTTCAACACGATCTACCAGCTGGTGGCCGCCCGCGGCACCGCCGCCCTCGACGCCGCCGAGACGATGCTGCTGCTGCCGGACCTGCTCGGCTACTGGCTCACCGGTGCGATCGGCGCGGAGCGCACCAACGCTTCGACCACCCAGCTTTACGACGTACGTCGGGGCGTCTGGGCGGTCGACCTGTGCCGGGAGCTCGGGATCCCCGACGGGGTCCTCCCGCCCCTTCGGGACCCGGGCTCTCTCCTCGGCACGCTGCTGCCCGATGTCGCTGACGAGCTGGGTGTCACCACCGACGTACCCGTGGTCGCGGTGGGCTCGCACGACACCGCCTCGGCGGTCGTCGGCGTCCCCGCGGCTACGAACGAGTTCGCCTACATCTCCTCGGGCACCTGGTCGCTGGTCGGCCTCGAGCTCGACCAGCCGGTGCTGACCGAGGAGGCCCGGCTCGCCGACTTCACCAACGAGGTCGGCGTCGACGGGACCATCCGCTTCCTCAAGAACGTGATGGGCCTGTGGGTCCTGTCCGAGTCGCTGCGCTCCTGGAGCGAGCGGCGCTACCAGGGCGCCGAGCTCCGCTCGCTCCTCGCGGCCGCGGCGGAGCTCGAGCCGCTGCGTACGGTCGTCGACATCAACGACCCGCGCCTGCTCTTCCCGAGCACCTCGGCCGACCCGATGCCGGAGCGGATCGCCGCGCTGGCTTCGGAGTCCGGCGAGGCGATCCCGCACTCGCCGGCCGCGATCACCCGCTGCATCCTCGACAGCCTCGCTGTCGCCTACCGTCGCCATGTCCGCACCGCGGCCGCCCTCGCGGGCACCTCGCCCGAGGTCGTCCACGTCGTCGGCGGCGGCTCGCAGAACGAGCTGCTCTGCCAGCTCACCGCGGACGCCTGCGGCCTGCCGGTTCTCGCCGGCCCGGTCGAGGCGGCCGCAATCGGAAACGTCCTGGTCCAGGGCAGGGCTCTCGGGGCCGACCTGCCTGACCTTCCCGCGATGCGGGACCTGGTCCGCCGCTCCTACGACGTACGCCGCTTCGAGCCGCGCGACGGCCTCGACTGGGCCGCCGCCGAGGCCCGCATCTCCTGACCCTGCTCCCCGAAGGCCACCCCCATGACCGACTTCCTGTCCAACGCCCGGCTCAGCCGCCGCGCGCTCTTCGGCACCGCTGCCGCCACCCTCGGTACGGCTGCCGCCGGCGTCTCCGCCACCGCAGCTGTGACCCCCGCCGGGGCCACGACCGCCGCGACCGGCACCGCCGGGCTCCCGGACGCCTTCGTCAAGGCGTTCCGCAAGCCGGGGACCGCCACCGCCGCGGGCTTCCGCTGGTGGTGGCCGCACGGCCTCGTCGACCCGGTCGAGATCGCGCGGGAGGTCGACCAGGTCGCCGACGCAGGCTTCGGCGTGCTCGAGGTCGCCGACGTCACCCACAGCCTCCGCGCCCGCAACATCGACATCGACGTCGCGACCCACGGGTGGGGGACCGCGCCGTGGGTGGCCGGCGTCAAGGCCGCGCTCGCGCAGGCGGCGAAGCGGGACGTACGCGTGGACGTGACGGTCGGCCCCTCCTGGCCGGCTGCGGTCCCGACGATCACGCCCGACGACGACGCGGCCTGCACCGAGCTCGTGCACGGACAGGCGGTCGTCAGTGCCGGTTCGACCTACGACGCCGTGCTCCCCGAGCCCGTCGTGGAGCCGGCGTCGTCGGTGACCCGCGCAGAGCTGGTGACGGTGCAGGCGCATCGCGTCACCGGCTACGTACGCGACCGCAACAACAACATCACGAGCACGATCCTCGACCCGGCCTCCTACCTCGACCTCAGCGCGAGCGTCGAGGGCGAGCACCTCACCTGGACCGCGCCGGCCGAGCCGGCCGGTGCCACCTGGGTCGTGCTCGCGACCTGGCAGCGGGGCTCGGGACAGGAGCCCGAGGCCGGCCCGCACACCTCGCCGCGTGCCTACGTGGTCGACCACTTCAACCGTCGCGGCGCCCAGAAGGTCATCGACCTGTGGCAGGACCGGGTGCTCGACGGCGAGCTGCGTACGCTGCTGCGGGCCGCGGGCGGCTACCTCTTCGAGGATTCCCTCGAGATCGAGACCGAGGCGACGATCTGGACGCGAGACCTCCTCGAGGAGTTCGAGGCGAAGCACGGCTACGACCTGCGGCCGTGGCTGCCGTTCGTGCTGGAGAAGGACGAGAAGTACCAGTTCTCGATCGCGGCCACCGATCCCGCGACCGCCGACAACCTGCGCACCAACGAGATCCGCGACGACTACAACATCGTGCTGTCCGACCTCTACCGCGACCACCACCTGCGCCCGATGCAGGAGTTCGCGAAGACGCTCGGCATGGGCATCCGGATCCAGCCGTACGGCCTGGAGACCGACACCATGCAGCACGCGGCCGTAGTCGACGTACCGGAGACCGAGTCCCTGGGATTCAAGAACCTGGACGACTACCGGGTGATGGCCGCCGGCCGCGACCTCGCCGGCCACACGGTCCTCTCCTGCGAGGCGATCTGCTACAACGGAGCGGCCTACAACACGACCTGGGGCGCCAACAGCACCAGCCCCGCCGCCCAGAACCAGGCGCTGTTCACGATCAACAGCATCTTCGTCGCCGGCGTGAACCAGCTGATGATCCACGGCTTCCCGTACGCGAAGGCGCCCGACGTCACCTGGCCGGGCTTCGCGGCCTTCTCGCCCTACTACAACGGCGCGATCGGCTTTGGCGAGGCCTGGGGACCACGCACGCCGCAGTGGCAGCACATCCCCGGCATCGCCGCCTACCTCGCCCGCACCCAGCTGGTCCTGCAGACCGGCGCCCCGAAGTACGACGTCGCGTTCTGGCGCCACAAGGGCTGGGCCTCGACCGGCATCGGCCCGCAGTGGATCACCAACAACGGCACCAAGCTCGGCTGGTCGCACTCCTTCGTCAGCGCCTCGCTGCTCGCGCTCGACGGCGTCGACGTCGCGAACGGCCGCCTGGCGCCCGAGGGCCCGGCCTACAAGGCCGTCGTCGTCGGCCCCGACAACCTGCGCAGCAACGCGTTCACGATGGAGATCGACGGCGCCAAGCGGCTGCTCGCGCTCGGCCGCAAGGGCCTGCCGATCGTCCTCATCGGCGACTGGTCGCAGGTCACCGTCGCCGGGCGCGACAGCGAGGCGGCCACCGCCGAGGTGCGCTCCCTGATGGCCCAGATCGGCGCCCTGCCGACCACCCGCAGCGTCCCCGAGGCCGAGGTCGGCAACGCACTGGCCGCGCTCGGTGTCGTACGCGACGTCGAGCACGCCGACTCGACGGTGATGCACGTCCGGCGCGTCACCGGCAAGGTCGACCTCTACTACCTCGCCAACGCCCGGCACGCCGAGAACCGGCGGCTCAACCCGGTGCAGCAGGACGTCTGGCTGACCGCCACCGACCGCGCCGCCGTGCCGTGGCTGCTGGACGCGTGGACAGGTGAGGTCACCCGGATCGCCGCCTACGAGCGTGTCGGCGACCGGGTCCGGGTGCGGGTCGACCTCGTTCCCGGGCAGTCCACCGTGGTCGCTCTCGCGGCCCCGGGCGCGGGCGTCGCCCGCTCTGTTCTCCCCGTCGCCACCGCTGGCCAAGCCGTGGTGGCGCGGGGCGCCAACGTCGCGTTGCGTACGACGACCACCGGCACCTTCGAGCTCACCAAGGCCGACGGCCGGACGGTGAAGGTCGCCGTCGACCGGGTCCGCGAGCCGGTGACGCCGCAGTCCTGGGCCCTCGCGCTCGAGGACTGGAAGCCGGCGAACCCGGCCGACCCGAAGGACCTCGCCACGACGAAGGAGGTCGTGACCAGTGACCTTGCGGCGCCGCAGTCCTGGTCGAAGGTTGCCGGCCTCGAGGACGTCGCCGGCATCGGCCGCTACCGCGCGAGCATCGACCTCGGCACCGACTGGACCGCGGAGGACGGCGCCTACCTGGAGCTCGGCGAGGTCAACGACACCTTCCGGGTGCGCGTCAACGGCGAGTTGCTGGCGCCGTGCGACCCGATGGACCCGGTGGTCGACCTGGGCCATGCCCTGGTCGCCGGCTCCAACACGATCGAGATCGAGGTGGCCTCGACGCTGCTCAACCGGCTGCGCACCGTCACCCCGTCGGTCTACGGCGTGGCGACCAGGCAGAGCTACGGCCTCGCCGGGCCGGTGCGTCTGGTGCCCTACGTCGAGAAGGTGGTGGCCGGATGAGCGCGGTGTCCCGGTCGCGAGCCCGTCGATCGGTCAGCGTCATGCTGAGACAGGAGTGAACCGTGGCAGCCTCGGGCGGCGTACGTCCTTCCGCTTCGACCGACCTTCCATCGGACGAGGTGGAGGTGCTGGCGTTGTTCGCCCAGGGCTACACGATCGAGCGGATCGCGCGGGCGCTGGGCATCTCCGAGCGCACCGTACGGCGCCGTCTCCGGGCAGCCGCGGATGCACTGGGAGCGGGGACGAGTGTGGAGGCGGTCGTGCGGGCCGTACGCACCGGACTCATCTGAACTGATGTGATGGACATGAGAGAGACGAAGGAGGCCGCCGGATGCGAGTCGCGCTGATGGTCACGTGCATCAACGACGCGCTCTACCCGAGCACAGGTCAGGCCGTCGTACGCCTCCTGCGCCGGCTCGGCGTCGAGGTCGACTTCCCGCAGGCGCAGACCTGCTGTGCGCAGCCGATGGTCAACACCGGCTATCTCGATGAGGCGGTCCCGGTGGTGCGTACGTTCGGGGACGCCTTCGCCGGCTACGACGCCGTCGTGACGCCGTCCGGGTCGTGCGCGGGATCGGCCCGGCACCAGCACTCGATCGTGGCCCGCCGCTCCGGCGACGAGGCCCTGGAGAGGGCGGTCACGGAGGTCGCCCCGAAGGTCTATGAGCTCTCCGAGTTCCTCGTCGACGTGCTCGGTGTGACCGACGTCGGCGCCTACTACCCGCACCGGGTGACCTACCACCCGACCTGCCACTCGCTGCGGATGCTGGGCGTGGGGGACCGGCCGCAACGGCTGCTGGAGTCGGTGCGGGGGATCCGGCTGGTCGACCTGCCCGGCGCCGACCAGTGCTGCGGCTTCGGCGGCACCTTCGCGGTCAAGAACGCCGATACCTCGATCGCGATGGGCGCCGACAAGGCCCGCCACATCCGCGAGACCGGCGCCGAGATCGTGGTCGCCGGCGACAACTCCTGCCTGACCCACATCGGCGGCGTCCTCTCCCGGCAGCGCTCGGGCGTACGCACCGTCCATCTCGCCGAGATCCTCGCCTCGACCGAGGAGGCGACCCGATGACCGGCACGTTCGTCGGCATGCCCGCCTTCCCGGAGGCCGCGCGCGAGGCCCTCGCCGACTCGCAGCTGCGCCACAACCTCGCCCACGCGACCGGCACCATCCGCGCCAAGCGGGCCAAGGTCGTCGCCGAGGTGGCGGACTGGGAGGAGCTGCGCCTGGCCGGTGCCGCGGTCAAGGAGCGGGCGCTGCTCGACCTCGACACCCAGCTCGTACGCCTCGAGGAGACCCTCACCGCCAACGGCGCGACCGTCCACTGGGCCCGCGACGCCGCCGAGGCGAACGCGATCGTCGCGGGCATCGCCAAGGCCCACGACGCGCAGGAGGTCGTCAAGGTCAAGTCGATGGTGACCCAGGAGATCGGGCTCAACGAGGCGCTCGCCGAGGAGGGCATCGCGGCCTGGGAGACCGACCTGGCCGAGCTGATCGTGCAGCTCGGCGACGACCTGCCGAGCCACATCCTGGTGCCGGCGATCCACCGCAACCGGGCCGAGATCCGCGAGATCTTCCGGTCGAAGATGGGAGCCGCCGGCCGTCCCGCGCCCGCGGATCTCACCGACGAGCCGGCCGTGCTCGCCGCCGCTGCCCGAGAGCACCTGCGCGAGAAGTTCCTGCGCGCGAAGGTCGGGATCTCCGGCGCCAACTTCGCGGTCGCCGAGACCGGCACCCTCGTGGTGGTCGAGTCCGAGGGCAACGGCCGGATGTGCCTGACCCTGCCCGAGGTCCTGGTCTCGGTCGTCGGCATCGAGAAGGTCGTCTCCCGCTGGGAGGACCTCGACCCGATGCTCAGGCTCCTGCCGAGGTCCTCGACCGGCGAGCGGATGAACCCCTACACCTCGACGTGGAGCGGGATCACCCCCGGTGACGGGCCGCAGGAGGTGCACGTGGTGCTGCTCGACAACGGCCGCACCCGGGCTTTGGCGGACGAGGTCGGCAGGCAGGCGCTGCGCTGCATCCGCTGCTCGGCGTGCCTCAACGTCTGCCCGGTCTACGAGCGCACCGGTGGCCATGCGTACGGCTCGGTCTACCCGGGCCCGATCGGCGCCATCCTCAACCCGCTGCTGAAGGGCGTCGGGCACGACGACCAGACCGACTCGCTGCCGTACGCCTCCTCGCTGTGCGGCGCCTGCTTCGAGGTCTGTCCGGTACGCATCGACATCCCCTCCGTCCTGGTCGACCTGCGCGCCCAGGTGGTCGACGCCCACCGAGGTGGCGTGCCGAAGCCGGAGGCCGTGGCGATGAAGGGTGCGGCGTACGTCCTAGGGCGCTCGCGCCGCCTCTCCGCCGTCGAGCGCTTCACCGGTCTCGGCATGCGCTTCGCGCGCCGCTTCGGACCCGCCGCCTGGATCGGGGCGCGAGATCTGCCGGACGCGCCGGGGGAGAGCTTCCGAGCCTGGTGGCTGCGCACCGACGGCGGCCGACACGACGACCAGGAAGGCTGACCATGACTGACGCACGCACCGAGATCCTCGCCCGAGTCCGCGATGCACTGGCCGGCTCAACGATCGACCTCGGCGAGACCAGCGTCCCTCGGGACCTCGCGCCCGTCGCGACCCCCGAGGTCGTCGACCTCTTCGCCGAGCGCGTGGCCGACTACCGTGCGGTCGTCGAACGCTGCGGAGCCGAGGACCTCGAGGACCGCATCGCCGCCGCGCTGCCAGCCGGCCAAGTGGTCGTACCGCCCGGCCTGTCGGTCCAGGTCCCCGGCGCCATCGTCGACGACGGCACCCTCACCGCCGCGGAGCTGGACCGGATCGCCGCGGTCGTCACCGAGGCCCGCGTCGGTATCGCCGAGACCGGAACGATCGTCCTCGACCACGCCCCCGACCAAGGCCGCCGAGCCATCTCGCTCGTCCCCGACACCCACATCTGCGTCGTGCGCGAGGACCAGGTGGTGGCCGACGTCCCCGACGCCATCGGCATCCTGGACCCCGCTCGCCCCCAGACCTGGATCAGCGGCCCCTCGGCCACCAGCGACATCGAGCTCGACCGCGTCGAAGGCGTCCACGGCCCCCGCACCCTCCATGTCCTGGTGGTGGCCCCCCGAAAAGTCACTTCCTGACGCCGAGAAGTCAGTTCTTGGCCCCGACACGTCGATTAATGACGCCGAGGAGTCAATTTCTGCGCGGGAGGACCGCCACCGGAAATCGACTCCTCGCGCTCAATAATTGACGCCTCGGCGTCAGAAACCGACGTCTCGCCGGATTGACCGGATCCGGCCATGCCCCTTCCCGATCGTGTGACGGTGGTCATAGTCTTCGGAGTGCTCTGAAACGTATCAATCACGATCCGGAGGACCCCCATGAAGCTCCGCCTGGCCGCGATCGTGATCAGTGCGCTCGTCGTCGCGGTACCAGTCCCGGCTGTTGCTGTCGACGGCGCGGCAGCCACCGACCTCACCGTCTCGCAGCTGCCCTCGCCGCGGGACGTGGAGGACCTCAGCTCGCCGCTGTTGGCCTGGCACGTTCCCTTCGCCGAGCAGAGCGCCTACCGCGTGCAGGTCGCCCGGATCAGCGAAGGCATCGGCGCCGCCGGGGTCTGGGACTCCGGTCGAGTCACGTCCTCGGCGAGCACCAACGTGCCCTACGCCGGCCCGGCGCTCGAGCCCGAACAGACCTACCAATGGCGGGTACGCACGTGGGATAGGCGCGGAAAGAGCTCGGACTGGTCGACCGCCTCCACTTTCACCACCGGTCCCGGCCAGGAGTGGGGCCAGGCCCAGCCCATCTGGCTCGCCCCGTCCCGCACGGTCACCTGGGGTGACGTCACCATCGACACCACCTTCCGGATCACGTCCCAGAACGCCACCATCGCCTTCCGCGCCTCCGACGCCAGCAACTACTACATGTGGCAGTTCCGCGGCGACGGGGTGAACACCTTCGCTCCCCACAAGCGGGTGGGCGGGACCTTCACCCAGCTCGACTCGGTGCCGCTGCCCGAGCCCCTCGTCCGCGACACGTCCTACCGGCTGCGCATCCAGGCAGAGGGCGCCACCATCCGCACGTGGCTTGACGACACCCTCATCGACACCCGCACCCTCACCGACTTCGCTGCCGGCTCGGTCGGCTTCCGCACGGGCGGGTCCGAGCGCAACGCGTGGGACGACCTGACCGTCACCTCCACCTCCGGGGAGGTCCTCTACGCCAACGACTTCTCCGCCAGCAGCGACTTCGCCTGCGGCGCCGCGGTCGGCGGCTGGCTCGAGGTCGGCACGAACGCCAACTGCGTCTACGGTGTCGAGTCGCAGGACTGGGCCTTCCTCCGGCACGAGTTCACGCTGCCCGACAAGCCGATCGCGGCCGCCACCTTCTACGCGACCGCATCCTCGACCGCACCGGGCCGGCAGTACGTCTACAAGGCGTGGCTCAACGGGAAGTTCGCCGGCCTCGGCCCGACGCAGCCGATCCGTGGTGAGGCCCGATACGACGGCTTCGACGTGACCGCCGCGCTGCGACCGGGAGCCGAGAACGCGATCGGCGTGCTGGGCTGGACGAGCAGCGACCGGCGCTTCCTCGGGCGGCTCGTCGTGGAGTACGCCGATGGCACCCGTGACGCGATCGTGAGTGGTCCCCAGTGGCGGAGTCGGTCCGGTGGCCTCGTCTTCCCCTCCGCCGGCAGCATCGGGACCTCGTTCTTCTCGGCACCGAAGGAGAACCTGCAGTCGGCCCACTGGCCCGAGGGCTTCGCCGAGCCGGGTTTCGACGACTCCGGCTGGAGCGACGCCGCGGTGCGCCCGGCTTTCGGCGACCTCCGGGCAGCCCCCACGGCGAAGGTGGAGCAGCAGCTGAGGACGCCGGTCAGCGTGGTGGAGAAGGCGCCCGGCCACTACTTCATCGACTACGGCCGAACCTGGATCGGCGGTCTCTCCCTGGATGTCGAGGGCACCGCGGGGCAGGTGCTCGACCTGCGATTCGGCGAAGAGCTGTCCGCGCCTCAGACGGTGCGGTACGCCATGCGTACCGGCAACACGTACCAGGACAAGTGGACGCTGCGCGACGGTGAGCAGCACCTGGAGACCTGGGGGATGCGGGTCTTCCGCTACGCCGAGGTCATCGGTGCTCCCACCGGCCTGGGTGCCGACGACTTCCCCGCCCTGGCGCAGATCTACCCCTTCGACACCGACGAGGCGGTCTTCGACTCGGCAGACGACGACCTCGATCGCGTGTGGGCGCTGTCGCGCAACACGATCGAGGCGACCAACCACCACCTCTACGTCGACTCCTGGAGCCGCGAGCGCGGCGCCTACGAGGCCGACAGCTACCTGCAGATGATGGCCAACTACTTCGTGTCCAGCGACCCGACTCTGGGCAACTACTCCCTGGAGTACCTGCTCACCCGCAGGACGTGGCCGACCGAGTGGCCGATGTACACGATCCTGGCCTTCCACGACTCCTGGCAGCAGACCGGCGACACCGAGGCTCTGGCCCGCAACTACACCGCCTTGCAGCAGAAGCTGCCGCTCAAGTGGGTCGAGCCGTCCACGGGACTCATCCGCAAGAACACCGGATCCAACGGCGGCAACTCCTGCACCGACTGCGACATCGTCGACTGGCCGGGGTCGGAGCGCGACGGCTACGTCTTCCGCCCCTACAACACGGTCATCAACGCGATCGGCCACCGGTCGTTCCGCGACATGGCGGAGATCGCGACAGCGCTGGGCCACGACGACGACGCGGCGACGTACACCGCCATCGCCGACCGGCTCCGGAACGCGGCCAACGACAGTTTGTGGGACTCGGCCAAGGGTGCCTACCGAGACGGTCTCAACGCCGACGGCACCCCGATCCAGCACTGGGCGATCCAGGCCAGCGTCTTCGCCACGGCGTTCGGACTCGCCCGAGGTGAGGTCGCGCAGCAGGCCGCGGACTACATCGGAACCCGTGGCATGGCCTGCAGCGTCTACTGCGCCGCTTTCGTCCTCGAGGCTCTCTACGACGGTGACCGGGGAGATGTCGCGCACCAGCTGCTGACGAGCACGGGGCTCCGCAGCTGGCTCAACATGATCGCGAAGGGAGCCGGCGCCACCGCCGAGGCCTGGGACACCTCGCTGAAACCGAACATGACGTGGTCGCACCCTTGGGCGGCGTCACCGGCGTACAACGTGCCCCAAGGCATGTTCGGCATCGAACCCCTGGTGCCTGGCTACGAGGAGTTCCGCGTCCGGCCACAACCTGCCGGGGTCCCGTGGGCACACGTCACCCTGCCCACCCTCCGCGGACGCATCGGTGCGGCGTACGCCACGACCGACCGCGGCATCGACGTCGGCGTGAGCGTTCCGGGCAACTCTCGGGCCGAGGTCTTCGTACCGTCGCCGTCCGGCGAGCAGGCGTTCCTCGACGGGCACCCGGTGCCCGCGACGCGTGAAGGCTCCTACCTGGTGATCCAGGACGTGCCCTCCGGTTGCCATGTGATCAGCACGAGCTCCGGGGAGAGCCCGGAGGCCGATCGGCTTCGCGCAGTCTGCTGAACCTGAAGGCTGTGGCCGGACCCGGCCACAGGAACGTATCAACTCGCTCGGAGGACCCCATGAAGCTCCGCCTGGCCGCGATCGTCACCAGCGCCCTCGTCGTCACCAGCCTCGCGGCGGCCGTGACACCGACCGGTGCCGCGTCCGCCAACACCGCGCCCGGCGCACCCGCCGGTCTGAACGTCGACGACCTCACCCGACCGCTCAACACCGACCTGACCCCACGGTTCGGCTGGCTGCCCCAGGACAGCGACGCCAACGAGGTGCAGAGCGCCTACAAGATCGAGGTACGCGACGCCGCCGGTGAGATCGTCTGGGACTCCCGCAAGGTCACCTCCGGGCAGCAGTCCTACGTCGACTACGCCGGCGAGAAGCTCGAGCCCGGCAGCCGCTACACCTGGCGGGTGATGACCTGGGACCGCGGCAAGCTGCCGTCGCGGTGGTCGGCCAGGGCCGCGTTCGAGACCGGGCTCGGCGACGGCGACTGGGCCGGTGCGAGCTGGATCAGGCGACCACCGGGCACAGCGACCAACCCCGCCCAGGAGCGCGACGAGTGGACCCTGGCCCGCACCGAGGTCGAGGTCCCGGACGGCAAGATCGTCAGTGCCCGCAGCTACCTGGCCGCCAGCCACACCGCCGAGCTCTATCTCGGAGGCGAGCAGGCCGACCGGATGAGCAACTTCGGCTACCCCAGCGAGGGCTACTACCAGGCCGCGGACGTCACCGACCTGGTCACGCCCGGCGAGACCCTCGCCCTCGGCGTCAAGCTCCACTGGTTCAGCGGCGGCCAGGGCCGCGCCGCGGGCATCCCCGGCGTACTCCTGAAGCTCGAGCTCACCTACGCCGACGGTGAGACGACCACGATCGTCACCGACGGCTCCTGGAAGGTCCGCCGCGGCCCGTACGTCATGGTCGGCACCCGCAACGGCGAGGGCCTGTGGATCGAGCACCTCGACGGCCAGGCCGCCCAACAGATCGGCGACTGGACCGCGCCCGGCTACGACGACTCCCAGTGGTCCGGCGCCGTGGTCGTCGGCGCGCACCCGGTGGCGCCGTTCACCCACCTGGAGGGCCAGCAGACCCGGCTCGAGGAGACCGTCGTCCACCCCGAGCGCATCCTCCAAGCCGCCGACGGCACTCCGGTTGCCGACTTCGGCAGGATCATCCCGGCAAGGCCCGGGGTGCACTTCGAGGACGGTGTGGCTGGGAGACAGGTCCCGATCCGGGCCGGCTACGAGCTCGCCGACACCGGCCGGGTTTCGACCACAGGCCTGTCGACGCAGAGCACCAACATGTCCTTCCCCTACACCCAGGCCGCGGGCACGCAGGACTACCTGGCGGTCGGCCACCTGGGCTTCCGCTACCTCGAGATCCCGGGCGCGGGGGAGGAGATCACCACCGAGGACGTGACCGCGACCGTCGTCCACGCCGCGTACGACGAGGACGGCGCCGCCACCTTCGAGAGCTCCGACGCGACCCTCGACGACGTGTGGGACCTGATGGACCGCTCGCTGCGCTACTCGGTCCAGGAGACCTTCGTCGACACCCCGACGCGCGAGCAGGGCCAGTTCCTGCACGACACCGCCAACATCTCGATCGGCCTGATGTCCTCCCAGCGCGAGCGGGTCGCCTCCCGCCAGGCGATCAGGGAGTTCCTGCTCAGCCAGGAGCGCTACTGGACCACCGGCAACGACGCCGGCCGCTACAACGCGGTCTACCCCAACGGCGACGGCAAGCGCGACATCCCCGACTTCACCGAGGTCGTCCCCGACTGGATCTGGCGCTACTACCTCGAGACCGGCGACAAGGCTGTCCTGGAGAACGCCTACGACAACCTCACCGCCACCGCCGGCTACATCCGCCGCCACATCGCCACCAGCGGCCCGACCCAGGGTCTGGTCACCAACCTGTCCGGCGGCTCTGGCCAGTACCTGTACGGCATCGTCGACTGGCCCGCCCACGGCCGCTTCGGCTACGACATGACCACCGCCGCCAGGACCACGGTCAATGCGCTCGGCGTCGACGTACTCCGCAAGGTCGCGCTGATCGGCGAGAAGTTGGACCGCCCCGCCGCCGAGGTCGCCGCCCTCCGCTCGGACGCCGACGCCCTCGCGACGCGGATGAACCAGACGCTGCGCAAGTCCGACGGGACCTACGTCGACGGCCTGCTCGCCGACGGCACCCAGTCCGCCCACGCCGGCCAGCACGCGACCTCGTACGCCATCGCCTTCGGCGTCGCACCGGCGCAGGACGTTCCCGCGCTCGGTGAGCAGATCGCCTCCCAGGGGATGAAGCAGGGCCCGATGACCGCGCACGTGCTGCTCGAGGCCGTCGCCGAGGCTGGTGCCGGCGAGAGTGTCCTGAACCTGCTGACCAACGAGGACGACTACGGCTGGGCCGGCTGGCTCGCCGACGGCGGCACCTTCACTCCCGAGGCCTGGGAGCTGAGCGGCTCGGCCAACAGCGCGTCCCACGGCTGGGGCTCACGCGGCATCGTCGACGTCACCGAATCGGTGCTCGGCATCCGCACCACCGCCCCCGGCGCCGCCGAGGTCGAGCTCAGCGTCCCGGCCACCGGCCTGACCCACGCCAAGGGCTCCGTGGTCACCCAACGCGGCCGCGTCGCCTCCGCCTGGACCCGCACCGCCGACGACCTCACCCTCCGCGCCACGAACCCGGTCAACGTCACCGCGGTCGTACGCCTCCCCGAAGGCTCCTACCTGGCCACCGGCCCAGGGACCGCCCCGGAGCGCCTCGGGACCGAGAACGGCATCACCTCGTACCGGATCGGCTCCGGTCAGTGGACCTTCGAGAAGGGAGCCTGAGAGCCATCTCCCTGTTCCCCGACGCCCACCCTGCTGTTCCCTCCTGAGGAGGTCACCATGCCCCAACCCACCCGCCGCGGGCCGTTGCTGATCGCGGCCAGCCTCTCCGTCGTGGCCACTGTCGCCACCGTCCTCGCCCCGCTCGGTGCGCCTGCCGATGCGCTGCCGGAGCGTCCGGACAGCGCGTTCGTGCAGCAGTTCACGGCTGCGGACACCAGTCATGGCGCGATGTTCCGCTGGTGGTGGACGTCGGCGGTCGACGCCGATGTCGCGGTCCAGCAGCTGCGCCAGGTCGCCGCCGCCGGTTACAAGGGCGTCGAGATCGCCTTTGTGATGGACGGCGTGAGCTACGTCGTCGACACCGACAAGCACGAGTACGGCGACGCGGGCTGGCGTGGGGCTGTCCGGGCGGTGCTGGCCGAGGCCAACCGCCTCGGAGTTCAGGTCGACCTGACCCTCGGTGGTCGCTGGCCCGCGGCGGTTCCCGGTCTCGACGTGTTCAGTGAAGCTGCGAGCCAGGAGCTCACCACGGGCAATGCTGTCGTCGCGGCGGGGGCCCGGTTCGACCAAGCGCTGCCGCAGCCCACACCTCTGACCTACGAGGACCGCACCATGGAGGACGGCAAGGTGGTCACGACCTCCCGGACCTCACCGGCGTCGTACGTCGCTGCGACCGCGACCCGGTGCGTGGATGCGTGCGACGGCGCGACGCCGGTCCTCGATCTCGAGACCGTGGTCGACCTGAGTGCGGACGTCACCGACGGGAACCTCGATTGGACCGCGCCGGCGGACGGGACATGGGTCGTGACGTCGTACTGGCGCCGCGGTACGGCCCAACGCAACGACGCCCCCTTCGGCAGCTCGCTCTCGCCGTGGTCCGAGCCCGAGTCGCGGGTGGTGGACCACTTCGGCGCGGCCGGCACAGAGGCCATCCTGACGTTCTTCGGTGGCCTGCTGGACGGCCCGACCCGGCGCCTGCTGCGCAAGAACGGCGGCTCGCTCTTCGAGGACTCCCTCGAGCTGAAGCACGCCCAGGCCTGGACACCGGCCTTCCTCGACGCCTTCGAGGAGACCAACGGCTATCGGATCGAGCCCTACCTGCCGGTGCTGGCGAAGCTGGACGCCACGGGACCGTTCGCCGAGCCGGAGGCCCGCTACGCCTGGGCCGCCGGGCAGGACGAGGTCGCCACCCGGGTCTCGCATGACGTCGAGGCGACGCTCGACGACCTCTACGTCACCGAGCACGTGCGCCCGATCCGGGCGTGGGCGAACAAGATGGGCCTGGGCTTCCGTGCTCAGCCCTACGGTGAGGCGATCGACCTCGGCGGTGCCGCGCAGGAGCTGGACGTCAGCGAGTGCGAGTCGCTCGGCTGCACCGAAGACCAATTCCGTGCCCTTGCCGGCGGTGTCACCGCTGCCGGCAAGGCCCTGCTCAGCAGCGAGATGCTGCCGGGCGGCTTCGGCAACCTCTATGGCCACACCCCGGCCGAGATCGCCGCGCTGGCCAACAAGGAGTACTCCTTCGGCGCCAACCAGATGGTCTTCCACGGCCTGCCCTACCGCGACCTCCCGCCGGCCGCAGACGGTTCCCAGGTCGACACCGCCGCGGCATGGCCGGGCTTTCACGCCTTCAGCGCGCGGATCGGAGAGGCCTTCGGTCCGCGCCAGCCTGCTTGGACGATCGAGCCAACGATGGGCGACTACTACGCCCGCATCCAGCAGGTGCTGCAGGCCGGCACAGCGCGCTACGACGTCGCGGTTCTCGACGGGGGCGTTGCCTTCCTGGGCGATACTGATCTGACCTACTCGTACCTGACGGCGGACAGCCTGGCAGGCCTGCCGGTCGTTGCCGGGCGGCTCGCCCCGGACCGGGCATCGTACGGCGCCCTCGTCGTCGGGAGCGATCCGATCGACTTGGCGACGGCCAAGGAGATCGAGCGGGTCGCCGCCGCCGGTCTGCCGGTCGTCGTCCTGGACGGAGGGCCGCAGCGCGTCGCCGGATATGCCGCGAGCGCAACGGACGCTGCCGCGGAGGACTCTGCGATCGTCGCGGTGTTCGACCGGATCGCCGCACTTCCCACTGGGTTCGAGGCCACCGATGGAGCCGCCGCAGCGACGCTCCTGGAGCAGCGGGTAGTGCCGTCGGCCGACGGACTTGCGGCCGATGTCGAGGCCGTACGCCGCGTGTCCGGTGCGGCGACCTTCACGGCTCTCTTCAACCGCGGAACCGACGAGTCGTCGACGAAGGCGTCCCTCCTGGCCCCGGGTGGCACGGTGCCCTACCTGCTCGATCCGTGGTCGGGCAAGGTCACCGCGATCAGCGACTACAAGCGGGCCGGCGGCCGGATCGAGATCGACCTCGACCTCGCGGCCGGCGACTCGGCGCTCGTGGCGCTCGCAGGCCAGTCCTTCGCCCTCGGCGCCCAGCCGGCAGTTGGTGCCGCGACGAGCAACCCGGGCAAGGTCGCGCTGACTGACTGGTCCCTCAGCCTCGACGAGTACCTTCCGGGCGGGGCCGACGACCCGTCGTACATCACCCGCCACGTCACCCGGACCATCGACGACGTCGAGCTCGCTCCGTGGAGCGACATCGAGGGGATCGAGGATGCGGTCGGCGTCGGCACCTATCGCACCACTGTGAGGGTGTCGAAGCAGGTCGCCGCAGTGGGCACGGTGCTCGATCTCGGCGACGTGGCGGGCGCCTACCGCGTGAGGCTGAACGGCAAGCTGCTGTCGACCCCGGACCAGCTGAACCATGTCATCGACCTGGGCTCTCGCCTTACCCCGGGTGCGAACACGATCGAGGTCGAGGTCGCGAGCCCTCTCCTGAACCGGCTGCGGATCACTCGCCCCGACGAGTTCGGGGATCGGGCGCGGACGGTCAACGGCCTGCTGGGGCCCGTGATGCTGAAGCCCTACGCCGCGCCGTGATTCCCGCTAGCCTGCCGCAGTGCGCCGAATCGCCATGCTCGCCGCGGGTCTCCTGGTCGGGTCGACCCTGGCCGCCTGCGGCACGACCGAGCCGCGCGAGGCGGCCTGGCCCGACGGGCTGACCGCCTACCTCGACCAGACCCGGCTGCAGCGCAACACCGGTGAGGCGTTCGTACGCCTCGTCAACGACACCGGCGCCTCGATCGAGGTCTCACGCGTCGAGGTGAGCAGCGACCGGTTCCGGGCCCGATGGACGGGCTCGGAACCGGTCGACCCAGAGATGGACTTCGACTTCGACATGCCCCGCGGGAAGTGCGGCGAGGGCGGCGACGCCGACCTGACCCTCACCTGGCGCGAGACCGGCGACGAGGGGGAGTGGCGCACCAGCATCGGCAGGGCCGAGGACAGGTACGCCAACGTCGATCGCCTCCTCGACCGCGACTGCGCCGAGCGCACCCTGACCGAGGCCGCCGACATCACCGTCGGCGAGCCGCGGGTCGAGGGCGAGGGCAAGCAGAGCGTGTTCGTCCTCCCGGTCACGTTCGCCCCGACCGAGGCGCTGCCGGACGTCACCTTCGACGGCTGGGAGGGCACGGTGCTCTTCCAGCTCGCGGCCGAGACACCCACCTGGCCGCGAGCAACCCCGCAGCCGATGACGGGCGAGCCGACCACACTGGAGCTGAGGGTCCTGCCCGCCCGGTGCGACCCGCACGCCCTGGCCGACGACAAGGTCGGCAGCCTCTTCCGCGTCCACGTCGCCGGCCCCGATGTCCCGGACGGCGCGAACTACTTCCTCCCGCTCAGCAAGGCGCAGAAGACCGCCCTCTACGACTTCCTGCCCGGCTACTGCGGCTGGGAGTGAGGCTCAGCCGAAGAGCGGCCCGAGCGCCGCCCTCGCGAGCAGGAACCCGACGATCCCCACGGCCCACGCAGTCGCGCTGGCGGCGTGCTTGACGAGCCACCCGTCGAGGAGGGCCAGTGGTCGCTCCACCAGGGGCGCGGCGAAGACGCGCGCGGCGGTGAGCAGGAGCGCCGGAGCGATCATCACGGCGCAGTAGCCGAGCACCCACAGCCCCGACACCGGCCAGTCCGGCCCCTGGGTCCCGATCACCCCGATCGCGGCGAGGTAGGGGAGCATCGAGGCGGCCTCGACCAGCCCGGCGAGCACCGCCAGCGCGGCGAGCGCCGAGGCCGAGCCGGACTCGGAGGCGACCGCCCGCTCGCGCCAGCGGAGCAGACGCCGCGGCGGCTCCGCGGCATCGGTTCGGCCCTTCATCGACCTGGGCGGGTCCAGCTTGAAGCTCCACGCGAACAGGCCGACGCCGACGAGCAGCTGTCCCCACAGGAACGGACGCGAGTCGCGCAGCCCGGTGAGCGCGTCGGCCACAGCCGAGCCACCCAGCAGGATCGCGATGCCGAGCAGCGCATAGAACCCGGCGATCGCGCCCAGGTAGACCAGGATCCGTCCGGGCCGCACCCGGCCGGGTGCCATCAGCAGCCACACCGGGATCAGCAGGGTGCCGAAGCTGGTCGAGTCGATCAGCGCCAGCACCGCCAGCGCAAGGTACGTCGCCGCGCCGCCGAGGTCGCCGGTGAGTGGGCCGAGGTCGATGTCCATGCGCCGAGGCTCGCGTGCGCCCGGCCTCGCGCGCGTCGGCCGAACCGGTGATCCTTCCGCGCGGGGATACATCCTTCGGATGACCCCGGGAAGGCGGCGTACGTGCTGAGATGGGGTCGTGGACCGCCTGACCCTGCTGCAGCAGCTGCCCGCGGCGCTTCTCGGCGGTGGCACGAGCCTGCGCGCCGCGGACCGTCGGCTGGCCTGGCTCGACGCCGTGGTCGTCCTCGCCGCCGGTCTCGCGCTGCACGCGCTCGGCCAGGTCGGCGGCGTACGCGGCCTGCACCCGTTCGGCATCGACCTGGACACCGTGCCGACCTGGTGGCATCTCGTCCCGCTCACCCTCGCCGCCGGGGCGCTCGTGCTCAAGCGGCGCCGGCCGCTCGCCGTGCAGACCGTCGTCGCCCTCTGCTTCGGGGCAGACCTGATGATCGGGGGCAGCATCGCGATGGTGGTGGTGCTCTGGGACGCGCTCTTCGCCGGCCAGCTGCACGGGTCGCCGCTGGCGCGACGCATCGCCGCTGGGGCCGTCGGGGTGGCCATCGCGGCCGCGGTCGTCGCCTCCGCCGCGGCCACCTCCGACCCACGCACCCCACTCGTGCTCGCGCTCACCCTCTTCGCGATCGTCGTCACCCCGATGTGGTGGGGCAGCAACGTACGTCAGGGCAGCGAGCTCGCCGACGCCGCCGATGACCGGGCCCGGCTCGAGCGGGAACGCAGCTCCGCGCTGCTGCGCCTGGCCGACGCGGAACGGCACGACGCGGTACGCGCCGAGCGCTCCGCGGTGGCGCGCGACCTGCACGACGTCGTCGCCTCCCACCTGTCGGCCATCGCGCTGACCTCGGGTGCGGCGCTGGCCGGTGAGCACGATCCGGAGCGGGACCGGGCGGCGCTGCGGTCGGTGCGGGCGGAGAGCCTGGCCTCGCTGGACGACATGCGCGCGATGATCCGCGTCCTGCGCTCCGACGGCGATCCCGGCGACGCCGAGGACCTCACCGCCGCCTCCCGCGCCACCAACCTCGGCCCCGTCCTGGAGCAGGTGCGCCTGGCCGGTCTGCCGCTGCGGATCGACGACCCCGGCGGGCTTCTCGACGGCGCCGACCTCTCGCTGCCGGTCGCGGTCGACCATGCCGTCTACCGGATCGTGCGCGAATCCCTGACCAACGTGCTCAAGCACGGCGGCGGCCAGACCCACCTGCGCCTGGTCCCCGGAGACGCCCTCGAGATCGAGGTGACCGATGCCGGCGCCGCCAAGGAGCCCGAGGCCGGGACCGGCACCGGACTGGTGTCGATGCGCGAACGCGCCGAAGCGCTCGGTGGCACGTTCGAGGCCGGCCCCGACGGCCCCGGCTGGCGGGTCCGGTCGATCCTGCCGCTCCCAGGAGCGAGCGCATGATCCGCGTCCTGCTCGCCGACGACCACGCCGCCATCCGCGCCGGCCTGCGCATGCTGCTGGCCACTGCCGGCGACATCGAGGTGGTGGGGGAGGCCGCCGACGGTGCGACCGCGGTCGCCAACGCGAGGGCCCTGCGCCCCGACGTCGTACTGATGGACGTACGCATGCCTGGCACCGACGGCGTGACCGCGACCCGCCAGGTCGTGGAGGAGGGACTCGCCGACGTACTCGTGCTCACCACCTTCGACCTGGACGAGTACGTCTTCGGTGCCCTCCGCGCCGGCGCGGCCGGGTTCCTGCTCAAGTCGGCGGAGGCGAACGACCTGGTCGACGCGGTCCGGCACGTCGCAGCTGGCGACGGCGTGGTCGCCCCGGAGGTGACCCGCCGGGTGCTCGCCGAGCTCGCCGGCGCGCCGGACCGATCGGCCCCGGCGGCCGCGCCTGACGCACTCCTTCCCGCAGATCTCACGCCCCGGGAGAGGGACGTGCTCGCGGCCCTGGGACAGGGTCTGTCCAACGCCGACATCGCCGAGCGGCTGGTGATCTCCGAGGCGACCACGAAGACCCATGTCTCCCGCGTCCTGGCGAAGCTCGGGGTCGCATCCCGGGTCCAGGCGGCGATCGTCGCCCGCGAGGCGGGCATCGTCTGAAGACGCGCTCACCCCCCAGAGTTCACCGGTTCGTGACCTTCGGAGCCCCCATCCGGACGAGTCAGGTAGCAGAATTACCAACCGTCCGTAACGCACACACTGGAGGATTCATGTCCGGGAAGAACCGCTCCGTGCTCACGATGATCAAGCTGCTCCTCGCAGGTCTCGTCGCCACCACCAGCCTGCTCGGCGGCAGCGTCGCGCTCGCCCCCGCCGCCCAGGCCGACTGGATCGAGAGCTGCACCCACAAGGGCTGCGCCGAGGCCCTCGACTCCAACGAGGTCTGGGCCTCGCTGGGCTACCCGTCCAACCGTGGCTGGCACGACTGGCCGCCGACCGGCACCTGCAACTTCTCCGGTGGCACCTACAACAACTACGAGGGCGAGCTGCCCTCGGGCCACTCCTACCTCGAGTTCGACGTGACCCCGCGCGAATGCGGTGCCCAGCGTCAGTCCTACCGACTCGTGGTCGACACCACAACGGGTGACGTCTACTTCACTCCCGACCACTACAGCACCTTCTACTTCCTGGTCTGAGCGTTCTCGCAACGGGCCTCTGACCTGGGCAGACACGGCATCGCCGGCCCAGGCCAGAGGCCCGTCGCCATCTCCGAAGCAACCTGAGACCCCGCTGAAACGTCTTGGACACGGAGTCGACGATCGCGATGGGCCTGGGAGCCCGCCGTACTCTAGGGACGTTGTGACCGCGGGAGGGGACATCTTGAGCTGGCAGGGCAATCCGCCTTACACACCCACGCCGAAGCCGAAGAAGAAGCGTGGAAGGAAGGTCCTGAAGGCCTTCTTCATCGTGATTCTGGTGGGCGCGCTGATCGGCACCGTGGGTGTGATCGTGGCCTACAACGCCATCCCGATCCCCAACGCCAACGCGGCGTACGAGAAGGAGACCTCCTTCGTCTACTACCGCGGCGGCAAGGAGGAGCTCGGGCGTTACATCGCCGACTCCCAGGACCGCGACTCGCTGCCCTATGACGAGATCCCGCAGCTGATGAAGGACGCCGCGGTCGCCGCGGAGGACCGCACCTTCTGGACCAACAGCGGCATCGACATCAAGGGCATCGTGCGCGCGGTGGTCAACAACAACACCGGCGGCACCCAGTCCGGCGCCTCGACGATCACCCAGCAGTACGTCAAGAACCTCTACCTCACCCAGGAGCGCACCTACTCCCGCAAGGTGAAGGAAGCGGTCATCTCGCTGAAGATCAGCCGACAGAAGTCCAAGGAGGACATCCTCGCCGGCTACCTCAACACGATCTACTTCGGCCGCGGCGCCTACGGCGTCGAGGCCGCGTCGAACGCCTATTTCGACAAGCCTGCCGCGAAGCTCACCCTCCAGGAGGCGGCCGCACTCGCCGCGATCCTCAACGACCCCAACGACCTCGACCCGAGCAACGGCGAGGAGTCGGTCACCGAGCTCGAGGGCCGCTACCGCTACGTCATCAACTCCATGGTCAAGATGGACATGGTCGACGCCGCCGAGGGCGAGAAGGCCAAGGAGTCGCTGCCGAAGTTCAAGAAGCCGCGTTCCGACAGCCGCTACGGCGGCCAGAAGGGTCACGCGCTCAAGCTGGTCCGCGACGAGCTCCTCAAGCTCAAGGACGAGCAGGGCAACCCGCTGGTCACCGAGGACGAGATCAACGGCGGTGGGCTCCGGGTCACCACCACGCTGACCAAGAAGACGATGAAGACCGTCGAGGAGGCGGTCGACGACGTACGTCCGGAGGACAAGAAGGCCTACGACGAGGGCAACGAGAAGGACGAGCTCCACGTGGGCGCGGCGACGGTCGACGTGAAGACCGGTGCGCTGCGCGGCTTCTACGGCGGTCAGGACTACCTCGAGTCGCAGATCAACTGGGCCGCCAGCAGCGCCACCATGGCCGGGTCGACGATGAAGCCGTTCACCCTCGCCGCCGCGCTGAAGGCGGGCTACTCGCTCAAGGACACTTGGAACGGCAACTCGCCGATGGAGTTCCCCGGTGGCGTGAACGTACGCAACTCGGGCCAGAGCGCCGCTGACCCGTTCGGCCACAGCTACGGCTCCAACGTCAGTAGCCTCCAGGCGATGGAGGACTCGATCAACACCGCTTTCGTCGAGATGTCCGACTCGCTGCCCAACGGCAGCAAGGACGTCTACGACATGGCCGTACGCTCCGGCATCCCGCGCGGCGACCGCATCGACCCCGCCTATCCCGGGATCCCGGGGAAGTCGGGCGGCGACATGCAGCCCGACAACTTCCTGCTCACGCTGGGCAACTCGACCGTCAGCCCGATCAACATGGCCAACTCCTACGCCACGATCGCCAACCGCGGCGTGCACAACGACGTCTTCGTCGTCTCCAAGGTGGTCAACGCAGACGGCACCGTCATCTACGAGCACGATGACACCGCGAGCAGCAAGCGGGCGATGGACGAGGAGATCGCCGACGACACCTCCTACGCCTTGCAGCAGGTCGTCTCCAGCGGCACCGGCCAGGCCGCCAGCGCGGTGGCCCAGCCTGCCGCCGGCAAGACCGGCACGGCGACCAACGACAAGGACGAGGTCTCCTCGGCCTGGTTCGTCGGCTACACCCCGCAGCTCTCCACCGCCGTCTCCTACAGCCGTGGCAAGGGAAGTGGCGCCCTCGACGGCTGGCTCGACACCTTCTTCGGCGCCGACTACCCGGCCGACACCTGGGTTCAGATCATGGGCCAGCTGACCAACGAGCTCGACTACGAGGAGTTCCCGCCGCCGGCCTGGCTCGACGGCGATGCTCCCGAGTCCGGCCACGCGCCGTACGTCCCGCCGAGCCCCGACCCCGAGCCGACCGAGGAGCCGGAGCCGTCGAACACGCCGTCGCCGTCCCAGGAGCCAACGCCGACGCCCACGCCGACACCCACCCCGACTCCGACGCCGACGCCGACTCCGACGCCGACCAATACGCCCGGCCCTCCGGACCCCGACCCCGACGACCCCGAGACCGAGCCCGGGCCGGTCTGAGGCGGATCCGGTCCGAACAGATGACGTGTCAACGCTTGGTGGGGGGCCTCAGTTCCCACGACCTTGCCCGACACGGTTAGATAGTGCCCGTGTCTGTGATCGCCCCCGTCGACGTCCACGATGACACCGCTCTGAAGGCTTGGTACGCCGTGGAGGCGGCATCGATGGCCTTCGATCGACCCTACGCGTCGCATCGCACCTTCGAGGCGCTCGCGAACTCAGTGCGCACCCCGCACGACCACGGCCGCCGCGTCCTCCTCGCCGCGAAGGAGCAGGGCGAGACGATCGGCATCGCCGAGCTCGACCTCCCCGAGGAGGAGCGGAGCCACGTCGTCGAGCTGGGCATCCACGTCCTCCCCGTGCATCGCTGGCGCGGAGTCGGCACCGAGCTGTGGCGAGCGGCCGATGACGTACGCCGCACCAGCGGCCGCACCCTGACGACCGCCGAGGTGACCATCCCCCCGAAGTCGTCCCTGGCCTTCGCGCGGGCGCTCGGCTTCAAGTCCGTACGCCGCGAGGACCACCTCGCCGCCGACCTCCCGCTGCCGCACAAGCCCTTCAACGTGCTCGGCTACGAGATCCTGATGTGGGAGGACCGCACCCCCGAGAACCTGCTCGCCCAGTTCGTCGGTCTGCGCAACCAGATGGGCAAGGAGATGCCGGGCAAGTCCCAGGAGGACCTGGTCGCCCACACCGCCGACCGGATCCGCTCGGCCGAGAAGAGCACCGCCCGCTCCTACGACCGCATCACCGCCGCGGCCCGTGAGATCCTCACCGGCGAGCTGGTCGGCTACTCGGTCATCTTCCTGGCCCACGGCAGCGACGAGGCCATCCAGGACGACACCTTCGTCAAGTCCGCCCACCGCGGCCACAAGCTCGGCCTCGCCCTCAAGGTCGCCACCCTCGCCGCCGTCCAGCGCGACCACCCCGAACGCACCAGCATCCACACCTGGACCGACCCGTCCAACGACGTGATGCAGCGCATCAACAAGCAGTTCGGCTTCCGCAAGATCGAGCTCATGCACGAGGTCCAGCGCACCGATCGTTGGTAGAGCGACAGAACCAAGACGGCGGCCGCGGTCACGACGGCGGATCGTCTCGCTCGAGCCACTCGCCAACAGAGATCTCGTACGTCAGAGCTTTTGGTGTCGGTTCGTCGACGCACGCAAATCCGAGGCTTGCGAGCGTAGCCCTGGACGCCGTGTTTGCCGTCACGGTTCCCGCCCAGATATGCGTAAGGCGGGCACTGAGGAAGCCGTGGCGCAACAGAAGGCGGGCTCCCTCGGCGCCGAAACCCTGGCGCCATCGTTCGTGGGCGAGTCGGAATCCAAGCTCGCCTGTTTCCGGGCGCGCTCCGTCGTATCCGAGGCCCCACCAGCCGATGGGACGCCTGTCAAGGAAGCCAGTCCAGTAGCCATGACCTCGGTCCGTGTTCGACCGTCGGCCTAGCCGTCGCGACCACTCCGCGTCAGTCTCGGCCCGCGAGTACGGTCGGCCAGAGACATGCCGCGTCACCTGCTCGTCCGTATTGAGTCGACGAAAGAACTCAAGATGCTCAGGGCCTGAAGGAACTAGTCGTAGCCTCTGGCCGATGAGGACGGGTAGAACCACCCGCATACCTTGACACGGACCAGGTTCTGGCCTCCTCTGTTGCGCGTATGCCCGTGCTGACAGCGGCGTGACCTGCGGTTATGAATGGTAGGCCGTGCGGGGCTCGAACCCGCGACCCAAGGATTATGAGTCCTCGTGTCGCATGCCCTTGACCTGCGCATTTGACATGGTGGTGCGCCGCACAAACGCCACTCGTACGCGTAGACCGCAAGATGCGCTGTCGGGGTGTGCGGTGTCAGTTGCCGCCAATCGCTCGCGCCAACAGTTCGGCGGCCCCTTCAACTCCAAGTTCGACGGCGCGACGTAGTTGTCTCTCCGCCTCGACAGAATTGCCGTCAATCAACTCCAATGCGCCCATCGTTCGAATCGCATCTGGGTCTTCAGCCGCCACACCGTCATCGAGTAGGTTTCGGGCTTCTGGCAGACGGCCGAGGTCGATCAGAAGTTCAGCGAGGCCTATGCGGGCCGTCGTATTACCCGCGGCGATGGCAGCGCGGTAAGCAGCCTCAGCCTCGCCTTCGCGGCCAGGCTGGAGGACGATGAGGTCACCGAGACACTCATGGGCGTCGGTATTGCCCGCAGCGATCGCTGCGTCGAAGGCGGCTTCGGCGTCGTCTTCGCGTCCAGTTTGAGTGGCAAGGAACAGGCCGAGTAGATAGTGGCCGTCGGTGTCGCCTGTAGCGATAGCTGCGCGGAAAGCTGTCTCGGCGTCGTCTTCGCGGCCGGTCTGGTGGGCAAGGAAGAGGCCGAGTCCTTTGCGACCGTCGGCATCGCCTGCGCCGACGGCTGCACGGAAGGCTGCCTCGGCGTCATTCTCCCGGCCGGGCTGGTCGGCGAGATGGCTGCCGAGCCAGTAATGGCCGTCGGTGTGGCCTGCGTCGATGGCTGCGTGGAAGGCGGCTTCGGCGTCGCTTTCGCGGCCGGGCTGGTCGGCGAGGAAGTGGCCGAGGCCTTTGTAGCCAACGGTGTGGCCTGCGTCGATGGCTGCCTGGAAGGCGGCTTCGGCGTCGCTTTCGCGGCCGGCCTGGTCGGCGTGAAGCTTGCCGAGCCAGTAGTGGCCGATGGTGTGGCCTGCGTCGATGGCTGCGTGGAAGGCGGCTTCGGCGTCGCTTTCGCGGCCGGGCTGGTCGGCGAGATGGCCGCCGAGCCAATGGTGGCCGATGGTGTGGCCTGCGTCGATGGCTGCGTGGAAGGCGGCTTCGGCGTCGCTTTCGCGGCCGGGGCGGGCGGCTAGAAGAACCCCGTAAAAGCTGTGAGCCTCGGTGTGGCCAGCGTCGATAGCTGCGCGGTACTCGGTTTCGGCGTCATCTTCCCTGCCAGGCTGGCTGGAAAGGAGGTTCCCGAGCCCGAAGTGGCCAATGGTGTGGCCTGCGTCGACGGCCGCGCGGTACTCAGTTTCGGCCTTCGTCTTCTGGCCAGGCTGCTTGGAAAGGAGGATGCCGAGCCAGTAGTGGCCGTCGGTGTGGCCGGCGGCGATGGCTGCGCGGTACTCGGTTTCGGCTTCCGCTTCTTTACCAGGTTGGTCGGAAAGGAGGATGCCGAGCCAGTAGTGGCCGTCGGTGTGGCCGGCGGCGATGGCTGCGCGGTACTCGGTTTCGGCGTCCGCTTCTCGGCCCGACTGTTCGGAGAGGATATGTCCGAGTCTTATGTGGGCTTCGGTGTTGCCGGCGTCAATGGCCTTGCGGCACCATGCCATGGCCGCCTCAGGATCCTCGTCTTGAAGTAGGTAGCCCAATTGCAAATAGGCAGTGGTCACGTCGGACTTTGCTGCGTGCTCGATCAGTGGACGTGCCGCATCGTCCTCGTCGCGGAAATAGAAGAAACGCCCGACACTTGCGCAGGCCGATGCGGAAAGGTGGTCCAACAACATGTCGACGTCGATGCGTCGCCCGTCGGGGAGAGCGCCCCGAGCAGCCTGAATCAAGATGTCTGGCACGGTATAGCCGCCATTCGGATCACTCGGATCTCCCAGTCGAGTCAGTGGCGCGATCGCCCCCAGTTGATTCTCGTTGGCGCGGTACCGCTCACAGGCCCATCCCACCGCATCCGCGAACCAGTCCGTGTGATCAATTGTCGGCCTAATCTCGTCGGGTAACAGCAGTGATGCCAGGTTCTTCAATGTAGGTTCTGGCAGAGGTTCAGGATGGTTGATAGATAGCAACTCGACCGCTGTCTGGAGCACGACCCCGCCTGCGACGTGGTCGGGCCGGTGATATCGGTCGAGAAGCCAGTCGGCCGCCGCAAGGACCTTGATCGGCTCCAGGTGGCTCTCGTAGGCCAACGCAGTCGCCCAGCGGGGATCTTCGCCGCTGACCGCCGTGGCTGTCTCCAGCTCTTGGGCGTCGAAGTGCGCGAACATCTCAACAACGTCTACGAGACTGGAGGTCAGAACTGCTCGAGCGGCAGGGTAGATGTCCGTGTGCATCATCTCTCCGCTCTCTTGTTTGGTTCGGTCACCCTGTCTCGTAAGCCGTGAAAAATCAGACTTCCAAATGGTTCCGACGATTATCGCGCCATGGTCGATAACCTTGCGGATCATCTCAAGTGTAAGGGGTGTCGGAGAATCCAGGAATCCGGCGAGTTCATCCAGCCAAAATACTGTTCGTCGGATATCAAGTCCACTGTCGACCAATTCCTTCAGATCGGAGGCTGAAGATGGGGCAATGATTCGCCAGGTTCCGATCGTTTGTGTGACCGCTTCAAGCAGGCTGCGCGTCTTGCCCCACGTCGACTCGCCCTTGACGATAACCATTCCGCCTGTGACTGAACGTGCAGTGAGCTTTGCATGGAGCAAGCCATCTGTTGTGCGTGGTACGTATTTCGGGAGATCGTGTGAGAGATCACCATCGTGGCCGACTGGCAACGGGATCGCTTGTTGGACTCCGTATACAATCGCACGCTCTCGAATTTCGGCGACATGACGGAATCTCCCACCGGGGCCGCCATGTCGCTCCTCAAGGATTCGATGTGCCTCTGATCGCTCCGCGGAGTTCTTAAGCCTGGACGTCCAGATCTCGGACGACGCATCGAGAAGCGGTTTGAAAAACCCCACCAAGACGACGCCGGCGGCGCCGACGCTCACCGTGACCAAGGCTGGCCCCGGCAACAACTTCTCCGTTGTGACGGCAACTAGAACGGCTGCTAGGGCGGCGACGCCGACTATGCCGACAATCCGCGCGGTAGGCCCAACTCTCCTCATGACGACACAGTTTGGCGCATCGGTGTGCTGCCGTGGTGCCCTTTCGCGTCCTTGACCCCCGCGATTGCTAGAGGTCAAGGACGACGGGTTCCTGTCGCCGTAGGCCGTGCGGGACTTGAACCCGCGACTGGAGAATTATGAGTTCCCTGCTCTAACCAACTGAGCTAACGGCCCGGGCAGATCCTAGCGGGCGCTACGCGGCTTCAGTGTCATCGGCTAGGGCTTGCTCGATCCTCATTCGCGCGGCATCTTCTTGGCCGTCGACGGCGTGAGCGTAGACAGTCAGGAGCACTTGAACGCTATGGCCGGCCCACTTCGCCACGAGGGGTGGAGGTGTGCCAGCGGCGAGCCACACGGCCCGCGCAGATCCTAGCGGGCGCCGCGTGGATACCACGCAGACACCAGTCGGTCGCGCTTGCACAGGCCTCTTTTGGAAAAGGTGTCTTGTTTCAAAGCAGGAACCGTGTTCCAATTCGGGTGACCACCGTCACATTCCGGCGTCCGGGAGGGACCCCATGAAGAAACTCGTCGCTTGTCTAGGAACCGCGCTCGTCGCGGTTCTGGCCACTCTGGTGGTGGCCGCGCCGGCCACCGCGGCGCCCACGGCGGGCATCAACGACTGGACCTGTCAGCCGAGCGCCGCACACCCGGAGCCGGTCGTGCTGTGGCACGGCCTGGGCAGCAGCGGCGACGTTGGGATGGCGCTGCTCTCTCAGCACCTCAAGGGCAAGGGCTACTGCGTCTACTACAAGACGTACGGCACCACCCACTGGGGCCCGTTCACCGGCGGGCTCGCCTCGATGCGCGAGAGCGCGGGCGAGCTGGACGCGTTCGTGGAGAAGGTCCGAGCCTCGAGTGGTGCGGCGAAGGTCAGCATCGCCGGGCACTCCGAAGGAACGACCGTGCCGGCGTACTACCTGAAGTTTCTCGGCGGCGACAAGGTGGTCAAGCACTTCGTCGGCTTCGGCTCGAACTTCAAGGGAACCAGCTTGCAGGGTCTCCAGGAGCTCGCCGACCTGCTCGGCTTCCGTCCGATCCTGGACGCCGGCGGCTGCACGGCCTGCAACGAGTTCGCGCCGACCTCGGAGTTCATGAAAGACCTCAACGAGGGTGGCGTGAGCGTCCCCGGACCCCGCTACACCAGCATCGTCACCAAGTACGACGAGGCCGTCACGCCCTACACCAGCGGCATCCTCGCCCCGGCGAGCAACGTGAAGAACGTCGTGCTTCAGGACGTCTGCGCTGTCGACTTCAGCGGCCACGTCGGTCTGGCCTGGGACCCGAACGTGTTCGCGCTGGTGTCCAACGCGCTCGACCCGGCCGACGCCAGGCCGGTCAGCTGCGTCCCGATGCCCTGGCTGTCCTGAGTACGTCGAGGAGGGTGCTCTAACCTCGGTGAGGTGACGCCACCCAACAGCACGAGCGGCAAGGCCACGGGCAAGCAACAGCGGGTGATCCGTGGCCTGGACGCCGATCAGCGCCGCGAGCAGCGCCGGCAGGCGCTGCTCGACTCGGCGCTCGAGCTGTTCGCCGCGCAAGGCTTCGTCGGCACCTCGATCGAGCAGCTGTGCCAGCACGCGTACGTCGCCACCAAGTCCTTCTACGAGTCCTTCGACAGCCGCGACGACCTCTATGCCGTCCTGCTGCGCCAGATCACCGACGGGGCCTTCGCGCGGCTCGCGACCGTGGCCGCCGAGGCACCCGACGAGGAGACCGGCACCCGCCTGATGCTCGCTGAGCTGGCGCACGCCTTCGTCGACGACGTCCGGGTCGCGCAGGTCACTTTCGGCCAGGGCAGCGCCATCACACCGGTCGCCGAGCGACAGCGCCGGGAGAACCGCCGCGCGGCCGCGGCGTTCGTCGAAGACCTGTGGGTCGGGTACGGCACCGTGGTGACCGAGCGCTATCACGGAATCGCGATCGGCCTGATCGGTGGCCTGTTCGACATCATCGCGGACTGGGTCCTCGACGTACCCGCCGAAGGACCCACCCCCGCCTCGGTGGAAGAGCTGATCACCCGTCTGAGCGACTTCTACGGCGCCGTACGCAGCGGCAGCAAGCCGCCCGCTCAGTCGTCGTAGTCGACGGTGACCGCCGGGGTGGTCGGGCGCGACTGGCAGGTGAGCACGTGGCCGGTCTCGACCTCGGCCGAGGACAGGGCGAAGTTCTGCTCCATGGCGACCGACCCCTGCTCGACCTTCGCCTTGCAGGTGCCGCAGGCTCCGCCGAGGCAGGCGTACGGCGCCTCGAGCCCGGCCTTCAACGCGGCCTCGAGAACGGTGTCGCCGGCGGCCAGCGGGACCGCGTGCTGTCGGCCGCGCAGGCCGACGGTGACGGTGGCCGGGGCGAAGCCGTCGGCGACCCGGGACTTCTGGTAGCCATGGAAGAGCTCGACGTGGACGCGGTCCGGCTCGGCCCCGCGTTCGAGGAGCAGGTCGCGTAGGTCAGCCACCATCTCGACCGGTCCACACAGGAACCACTCGTCCACCGAAGCCGCGGCCAGCTCGGAGCCGAGCCACCGTTCGAGCTTCGCCCGGTCGATCCGGCCACGCAGGTGTGCCGGGTGCCGCGGGTCGCGGGAGCGTACGTGGATGATCCGGAGCCGGTCGGCGTAGCGGCCCTCGAGGTCGTCGAGCTCGTCGCGGAACATCGTGCTGTCGGCATCCTGGTTGCCGTAGATCAGGGTGAAGCGGCTCTCGGTCTCGACGGCGAGGGTGGTCTGCAGGATCGAGAGGACCGGCGTGATGCCGCTGCCGGCGGCGATCGCCACATAGCTCTTGGTGGCGAGCGGGTCGACCGCTGTCCCGAACGAACCGGTCGGTGTCATCAGCTCGAGGGTGTCACCGGGTCGGAGCTGCTCCATCGCGAAGGTCGAGAAAGCCCCGCCGGGGATGTGCTTGACGGCGATCGCCAAGGTGTCGGAGGTGGCCGAGGAGCAGATCGAGTAGTTGCGACGTACGCCTTCGCCACCGAGGTCGGTGCGGACGGCGAGATGCTGACCGGGTTCGAAGGAGAACTTCTCGCGCAGCTCGTCGGGCACGGCGAAGCGGATCAGCACACTGTCGTCGGTCAGTGGGTCGACGCCGGCGACCGGGACCGGGTGGAACTCCGCGGCACGGGCCGAGGAACGCTTCGGCATCCGCACCGGGAGGAGCCGGGCCATCTTGCCGTTCAGCGTCTTCCACTCGCGGTACTCGTCCGCATCGAGCTGATGACCGAAGACGGTGCCGATCGCGGCATCGCGCTCGAGGTAGGCCTCCTCGTTGCGTTTCCAGGCCGCGACGTAGCGGTAAAACGGGATCGAGGGATGCAGGTGGTGGACGAGGTGGTAGTTCTGCGAGAGGAGCAGGGGAGTCAGGACCCATTCGGACCCGACCCGGTTGCGGGTGGCGCGGTAGCGGTTCTCCTGCTGGGTGTCCTCGAGGTCGTGGTGCGGCAACCAGTCGAACCACCACGCCAGCACGAACATCGCGAGCCGCTCGGGGATCAGGTAGAGCACGGCCAGCGTCCACAGATGTCCGGTGAAGCCCGCGGCGACGATCAAGGCGATCGTCATGCCCATCAGGAAGACCGTCTCGAGCACCTCTGCTCGAGGGCGACGCTTCACGTTGCGCACCAGGAAGGACAGGTACGGCACGTCCATCAGCGGGAACCGGAATGGGACCTGCCACCACGGCGCGCCACTGACGAAGTGGTCGGGGTCGTTGTCGTCGTCGTTGGTGTTGCGGTGGTGCTCGATGTGGATGAACGCGAACGACCTGAACGAGATCAGCGGCGAGACGAAGAGCATCGCGACCCGACCGAAGGCCACGTTGACCCAGCGATGGGTGCTGATCGAGTAGTGCGCGGCATCGTGCAGCACGGTGAACAGTACGAAGATCGCCGCCGCACTGAGCAGGACCGTCACAGGGACGGGAAGGCGCTCGGCCAACGCCGCCCATGTCGAGACCGCGAAGAGCGCGAGCGCGCCGGAGAAGATGCCGACGATGGGCCAGGAGATCGTCGGAACCTTCTCGCCCGGGTCGGGGAGCGCGTGGCGGGTGGCTGCGGGTTGCTCCGTCGTAGTTGCCATGCTCGAAACGTACGAACCACGAGCCGCACTCCGCGAGAGGTGCCGAGCCCATGTCGATGTGCGCGCAGCACATCCGAGTCAGATCCCGGTCAGGCTTCATGCTCCGGCGCGAGCACGAGCGGACCGAGCACACCCACCAGGCGCAACGCGGCATGCAGCTCGGCAACCCGCTCGGTCGCAGGATGCCCGCGCCGTTCCTCGCCCCGGCGAACACGCTGCAGCACTGTGTTCCGGTGTACGCCGAGCTCGTCGGCCGCGGCCGCCAGCCCACCCTGTGCATCGAGCACCGCGAGCAGCGCCCGCCGCTCTTCCTCCTCCCGGCGCCCGGCCACCGCCAGCCCGCCCAGCTCGGTCGCGACGAAGGCGCGAGTCAGGTCGAGGTCGCCGCTCATCGTGTCCACGAGGGCCACCTCGGCGTACGTCGTTACCGCTGCTCCGCGACCCGCGAGCTCGATGATCCGACGGCCGCGTTGCGCCTGGACATGGGAGTTCCGGAAGCCGGGAGCACCTTGCGCCGGCAACCCGAGCGTGACCCGGACCGTTTCCGGGATCCTCCCGGCCAGAGGCCTGAGGTCCGTCGGTGCGATGCCAGGAGCACCCGTCGTGGAGACCCAGCCCCACAGCGCCCGAGCGCCGTCCGGGACGAGCAGGGGATGCGGTGAGCCGAAGTGGGCGCCGACCGTCTCACCCACGCGGGCCAGACCGACGTCGTCGCCGTCGGTCCAGCAGACGAAGGCCGTCTGCCATCCGGTGAGCCGGTGAGACAAGGTGCGCTCCGCGCGGCGGAGGTCGATCCGTCCGCCGGCGATCAACGTGCGGACAGCATCCGTCCGCGCCGCACGGGCCTGGGTCTGGATCCGGTCGAGCTCGGCGACGTACTCGGCGGCGACCTCGCTGGAGATGCGGTCTACGTAGGCGAAGGCGTAGTGCTGCAGGTGTGCGACCACCGCAAGGGCGAGGGCCGGGTCCTTCACCGAGTCGGTGAGGCCGGTCAGGAGTCGTTCGCTGAAGTACGCGTGGCCGATCCGGTAGAAGCGCAGCATCACATCGACGCTGTAGCCGCGGCCGGCCATGGCACGCGCATGCTCGAGCGCGGTGACCGGCGCCGACGCGGCACTCACGTCGATACCGTGCCGCACCATCGACAGCGCGGCCTCGAGGTTCGAGGAGCACGACCCCAGCGTCAGGCCACGGAGCTCGTCATCGGCGCTCGCCTCCGGGATCCGCTCGAGGATGTAGGCGAGCATGTCATCGGCGTACGACGCCACGTGCCCCAACAGCTCGGCAGCGGTGCGGCGCAGCTCAATCACCACCGACTCCGGCAGGTCTTTCTGTTGTCCCGCGCTGACACTCATGTTCGGAGACTATCCAGCGCTCTGCGCCGGTGGGCGGCACGAATTCAGACGTGCAAGGTATGTCCGGTGGTCCGGCGGGTACCACCGGGGGTACGTGGGTGGTTGGAGGGCCGCCCGAGGAGGGAGCACCAACATGTCTGTCACCACACGCGTGGGAACCGCTGTCGCGGCGGGGTACGTGCTCGGGCGATTCAAGAAGCTTCGACTCGCCGTGATTGTCGGGTCCGCGCTCAGCAACAGCGCCGTTCGCGACCGCAGTCTCGAGCTGCTGAAGATCGGCACCCAGAGCCTTGGCGGCTCGCCGGACGTACAGAAGCTCGGACAGCAGGTCAGCGGAAAGCTCGTTTCGGCTGGTAAGGCTGCCGCGGTCGCCGCGGCCGCCGGCCAGATCGACAAGCTCAGCGATCGCCTGCACGAGCGGAGCACGCTCTGGGGCGCGTCGTCATCCGATGAGGACGCCGACCAGGAAACCGACGAGGACACCGACGAGGTTCCGGAGGACGAGGAGCCTGAGGACGAGTACGAAGACGAGGCCGAAGCCGAAGACGAAGCCGAAGCCGAAGACGAAGCCGAAGCCGAAGACGAGGCCGAGGGTGAGGAGCCTGAGGACGAGTACGAGGAAGAGCCTGAGGACGAGGCCGAGGAGCCTGAGGACGAGGCTGAGGACGAGGCTCAGGACGAGGCTGAGGAAGAGCCCGAGGACGAGGACGTCGAAGAGGCGGAGGAAGAGCCCGAGGACGAGTACGAAGACGAGCCCGAGGACGAGGCGGACCAGCAGGACGAGGACGACGAAGAGGAGAAGCCGCGCCGGCCTGCGCGGAGCTCCCGTCGTCGGCGCGCGGCCGCGCCGACAGGAGGTGCCTGAGTCATGACGGAACAGACCCGCAAGAAAGCCACTGCCGAAACGGAGGACTCGGGCCTTCTGTCGCAGCTACCCGTCGATCGGCTGTTCAAAGAGGCCCTGGGCCTCAGCCGCGCCTTCGGGAAGCGGAGCCTGAACAAGCTGGGCAGCGGGGTCGAGGGGCTCACTGACCGACTGACCGGCTTCGCCGACGGTGTCCCCACGATGAAGGGGGCGAAGGAGTCCAAGGGTGGCTCGAACGTGAAGGCGGGGGCGAAGGCGGCCGTCGACAAAGTCACGGCTCCGGTCGGCAAGGTGAAGAACACCGCCGCCCAGGTCAAGGACACGGCGACTCAGGTCAAGGACACCGTTGACAAGGTCTCGGGCGGCCTCAACAAGAGCGAGCATCCCACCGGCAAGAAGCTCAAGGTGACCAACATCGTCGAGACGGTCGACGTACCCGTCAGCCGGGACGTCGCCTACGAGCAGTGGACCCAGTTCGAGGAATTCCCGTCGTTCATGAAGAAGGTCGAGAACGTCACGCAGGAGGAGGACGAGGTCGTCACCTGGCAGGCCCAGGTGTTCTGGTCCCACCGCACGTGGAAGGCCACCATCCTCGACCAGGTCCCGAACGAGCACATCGTGTGGACGAGCGAGAGCGAGAAGGGACGCGTCGACGGCGCCGTGACCTTCCACGAGCTCGCACCGAACCTGACCCGGGTCCTCGTCTCGCTCGAGTACCACCCGAAGGGTCTCTTCGAGCACACCGGAAACCTTTGGCGGGCTCAGGGGCGTCGAGTTCGCCTGGAGCTGAAGCACTTCCGCCGCCATGTCGCCAACCACACGCTTCTTCACCGCGACGAGATCGAGGGGTGGACGGGCGAGATCCACGACAAGGAGGTCGTGGACGACGGTTCCGGCGAGGGCTCGGAGAACGGGCAGAAGAACAGCTCGGAGAAGTCGTCGTCGGGCAGCAAGCCGGGCAACGGGTCTTCCAACAACAGGTCTTCCGGGAACGGGGCGTCTGGTGACAAACCGCAGGCGAAGAGGACGCCCGCCAAGAAGACCGCTGCCAAGAAGACCGCTGCCAAGAAGACCGCGGCTAAGAAGCCAGCAGCCAAGAAGACGGCTGCCAAGAAGACGGCTGCCAAGAAGACGGCTGCCAAGAAGACCGCTGCCAAGAAGACCGCTGCCAAGAAGCCGGCGGCCAAAAAGACCACGAGCACGCAGCGCCCGACGAAGCAGAGCGCGAGCAAGCAGACCGCGAGCAAGCAGACCGCGAGCAAGCGGAGCCCGAGCAAGCAGAGCGCCAGCAAGCAGAGCCCGAGCAAGCAGAGCGCCAGCAAGCAGACCACCAGCAGGCGTACGTCCTCCGGCTCCTCGACGAAGGCATCCTGACCATGGCCGAGAACGACGAACGCCGTGTCCAAGAGCTCGAGCGCGACGTCGAGGAGCTCATGGTGGAGGTCGATCGCTATCGGACTGCCACCGAGGACGCCTTGCAGCAGCTCGACTGGTGCATCGGCTACTTCGTCGGGTGCGGGAAATCCGGCCTGGCGAAGTCGCTCGGCGCCAACCGGGCCTACATCCGCAGGCACATCCTGGAGCGGGCCGCGCAGCCCGTGCCCGCCGGCACCCCGGCAGAAAGCGACTGAGTCATGACCATCACCCAGCAGAACCGGTACCTCGACCGCCCGGCGCCGAGCAGTCTCGCCGACGTCATCGACACGATCCTCGACAAGGGTCTGGTGATCGACATCTACGTGCGCGTCTCGCTCGTCGGCATCGAGCTGCTGACGATCGACGCACGCATCGTGATCGCCAGTGTCGACACCTACCTACGCTTCGCCGAGGCGGTGAATCGGCTGGATCTCACCAACACCCAGACGCACGGCATCCCGGAGCTGATCGAGGGGGTGACCGAGTCCGGGGCCAAGGGGAAGACGTCCGGCGCGATCGAAGGAGCCAAGGAGAAGCTCGGGAGCATTCTGGGCAGCGACGATGAGGACTCCGACAAGGACGCCGACAAGGACGATGACGAGCACGAAGGTCAGGGTCGCAAGCAGCCGGCTCGGCGCACTCGGAAGAGCACGTCATCCAGGCAGACCAAGGAGAAGGAGGACTGACCGTGCCTGTCCACATCTACGGAGTCACGGACACCTCGGTCATGATCCCCGCGGATCGAAAGGGGCGAGCCGAACGTCCGCTGCGCCACGTCGACGGCGACGGCCTTCGAGTGCTCGTCAGCGACGTGGACGCCGACTCGCGCGTGCTGCGCGAGGACCTGATGGCCCACGCTCATACGCTCGAGGCGATGGCCGCGCTCGGCACGGTGCTGCCCATGCAGTTCGGCGTCGAGATGCCGGACGACGACACCGTGCGCCACGAGTTGATCGAGAGCCGCGGTGACGAGATCCGCCCGCTCCTGGAACGGTTCGGGGGCCTGCTGCAGCTCACCGTCGCGGTCGACCTGATCGAGCAGGAAGCGCTCAAAGAGGTGCTGCGGCGGGACCCCGATCTCGTCGCGCTGCGCGACCACGTACAGCGAGCCGCCCCGCAGGACCGGCACTCGGCGGAGGTACGCCTGGGCGAGGCCATCGCGGCCGCGCTCGAAGCACTGCGGGCCGAGGTCGGCGACGGCGTCGTCGACCGGATCGCCCCGACCGCCCGTGCCGTCTCCCTCGGCGAGCTCCGCGGAGCTCTGCAGGCCGCCGAGGTGTTCCTGCTGGTCGAGCGTGACCGGCAGAGCGAACTCGACGCCACGGTCACCACGCTGCGCGAGGACCTGGCGCCGCTGGCGTCGCTTCGCTACGTCGGCCCGCAGCCGCCGTACGCATTTCTCGACGCCGCCTCGTCGGGAGAGCTCTCATGGGCTTGATCAAGCAGCTGCTGACCCTGCCCATCGCGCCCGTGCGCGGTGTGGTCTGGGTGGCAGAGCAGATCCGGGACGAGGCCGAGAGCCAGTACTTCGACCCGGCCACCATCCAAGCCGCGCTCGAAGACGTCGACGCCCGCCGGGAGGCGGGCCTGTTGACCGAGGAGGAGGCTGCCGATCTCGAGGAGGTTCTCGTGCAGCGCCTGATGGCCGGAGGCTGGCATGAATGAGCCGAGCAAACCCACCCTGTCCTCGATCGCCGAGCATGTGCTCGAAGAGCTCGAGGCGCTCGTGGGATGTCCTGCCGAGGGCGTGACGGCAATCCGTCGCGACGACGACGGCTGGGTCGTCAACGCGGACATCCTCGAGCTGGAACGAGTCCCGGAGACGACCGATGTCCTCGCCTCCTACGAGGTGACTGTCGACCCGGACGGCGAGATCACGGGCTATCGCCGTGTCCACCGCTACGTCCGAGCCCAAGTGGAGGAGCGATGACCGAGACCCAACGCTCACCGATGTTCGTGAGCAACCGGCCCCAGTCCTCACCCGAGAGCCTCGCCGACGTGCTCGAGCGTGTCCTCGACAAGGGCATCGTCATCGTCGGTGACATCCAGGTCCGGCTGCTCGACATCGAGCTGCTCACCATCAAGGTGCGACTCATGGTGGCCTCCGTCGACAAGGCCCGCGAGATGGGAATCAACTGGTGGGAGGGCGACCCGTTCGTCAGCAACCTCGAGGACCAGCAGAAGCAGGACGAGGAGCTCGACCTCCGCCGGCGGCTGGAGGCCCTCGAGCGCAGCGTCGGCGGTGAACAGACCGAGATCGTGCAAGGTGAGACGAGCCGTGAACGCCGCTGACCCGACCACTGTGATCCACGCGTACGGACTGGTTCCGGGCGATGGGCCGTTTGTCCTGCCCGACCGCGGCATCGCGGGTTCGAAGGTACGCACCGTCGCGTTCCACGACCTCGAGATCGTCGTCAGCGATCTGCCCGCGGAGTCCTTCGGAGAGACCGCCTGGGCAGAGCACGGGGAAGACACTCGCTGGGTCACGCCTGTCGCCGCAGCCCACCACGAGGTGCTCCAGCAGCTGGTCGAGCACGGCGACGTGCTGCCGCTGCAGCTGCCCGGTATCTACCCGAGCGATGAGGCGCTGATCGCCGCGCTGGAGTCGAGTCGCGCCCGCCTCCAACACGCCTGGCAGCTCTTGGCCGGTCGCGTCGAGTGGTCGCTCCAGATCTTCCCGACCTCGGCTCCTGCCGCGCCGGAGCAGCCGGCGCCCCGCAGCGGCCGTGAGTACCTCGAACGGCGCCGGTCGCAACAGGATGCCCGCGACACCGAACGCGGACGGCGCGAGGCCGCCCTGACGCAGACCCATGAGGCACTGGCTCATGGGGCGGCCGCGAGCGTCGTGCGCGCCCCGCTCGACCCTGCCGTCACCGGCCGCGACGAGCCGATGCTGCTCAACAGCGCCTACCTCGTGGCGCGGGACGAGGAGCAGCGATTCCTCGGCCTTGCCGAAGAGCTCCACGACCATCTGGTCGCCGCTGCCGGCATGCGTGTCGAGGTGACCGGGCCGTGGCCGGCCTACAGCTTCGTCGGTGCGGAAGAGCCGCACGACGACGACCTGACCGGGATGATGTCATGACGCTCGAGCGTTCCCCTGCACTCGACGAGACCTCGCTCGTCGACCTCGTCGACCGTCTGATCGACGGGGGTGTCGTCGTGGGCGGCGACATCGTCCTCTCGCTCGCCGGGGTCGACCTCGTCTACCTCGGCCTGCGCCTGGTTCTCGCCCCGGCCCACAGGGTTTCGCTACCCGGGTCCGGGAAGCAACCATGATGCTCCTCTACGCCGTGGCAGCCACGGAAAGCACAGGCGACACGGTCGACACCCCGCTACAAGCACACCGCTCCCGCGGGCTCACCGTCTTCGTCGAACCGAGAACCCAGCCACCCGAGCGGTCGATGCACGAGCTGCTCGGGTTCGGGCGAGCCCTCCACCAGCTCTGGTCGAACGTCCCCGTGCTCCCGATGCGCTTCGGGACGGTCGTGAGCGACAGCGATGAGCTTGACGAGCTCGTCGCGGAGCGCGAGAGCGAGTGGACCGACCGGATCGCCGCCGTCACCGGATGCAGCGAGTGCATCGTCCACCTCCCGCTGCCCGAGCGTGTCCCCGAACGTGTCAAGGACGAGCAGACGGGTTCGGACTATCTCCGCCGGCGCGCGAAGGAGCTGAAGCAGCATGACGCCGAGACCGCGGAGCTGAGGGCGTTGCTCGCCCCCTACGCCTCCGAGATCACGAAGCTCTCGTCGATCCGACCGCACGAGGCGCGGCTGTCGGTCCTGCTACCCGACGAGCACGTGGAAGCGGCCCGGACAGCCATTCGAGACTGGGGCGAGAACCGGCCCGGAGTGACGGTCACCGGCCCGTGGCCACCGTTCAGTTTCTGTCAGGAGGAGAGCCCGTGACGCGGCCCGACGACGGGGCTCCCTGGCCCCTGGACCTCGACGCGGAAGACGACCTGCCGTCCGCCTTGAGCAGGCGGATCGATGCGGATCCGGAATCCGTCGAGAAGGGGCTCGTACAGCTCGTGCTCACCCTGGTGGAGCTGCTCCGGCAGCTGATGGAGCGCCAGGCGATCCGCCGGATGGATGCGGGAGGCTTGAGCGATGAGGACATCGAGCGGCTGGGGCAGACCCTGATGCTGCTGGACGAGAAGATGACCGAGCTGCGCGACCACTTCGGGCTCACCCCGGAGGAGCTCAACATCGACCTGGGCCCGTTGGGAAAGCTCCTCTGAGGAGCTGGGCGCTCAGCCTTCGCTGTTGATGAGGTACTTCCCGTCGGCGTAGACGAGCCCCAGCGTCACCGTGCTGCCCTCCTGGCGGCCGTCCTTCATCGTGTATCTGTAGGTGTAGGTCACCTTGAGCGGGTCGACGCTGGGGGAGACCGAGGCGACGCTGGTGCTCGCGACGGTGGTCCACCAGTCGCGGTAGCCCTCGATCCCGCCGCTGCTGGCCTGGAACGCCGGGGTCAGCATCGAGCTGAAGGCGGCGTCGGGGTTCGTGGGAGCGGTGGCGAGATAGCTGCGGATGAAGGCGTCGATCCCTTCGGCGGTCGGGCCGGCGGTCTCGCTGGCTGAGGGGCTCTCGCTCGGAGACTCGCTGGCCGTCTCGCTGGGCGACGGCTTCTCGGAGGCCTCCTCCGACGCCTCGTCGTCTGCCTCCTCGGTGGCCTTGTCGGTCGCTTCCGACAGCGGCGATCCGGACGCGACCGGCTTCGGCTTCGCACTCGGCTCCTCGCCGCGGTTGGCCCACAGCGCTCCGCCGATCACCAGCACCAACGCTGCGGCTGCGACGAGCGCGATCGGCCACCAGCGACGCCGCGTCGGCGTGCTGGTCGACTGTGCCAGTCCCGAAGGCGCGGCCGGAGCCGGCGCCGCCACCGCGGCGAGAGTCTGGGTACGCAGCGCCACCGGCTCCAGCTTCTCGGCCGCCAACCGCCCGGCCAGGAAGTCGACGACGTCCGCGGCCGACCACCGCTCGGCAGGGTCGTAGGCCATCGTGTGCTCCAGCAGCGGAGCGAGCCGCCCGGCCAGCGGCGTACGCGGCGGGTCCTCGTGCACCACCCGATACAGCGTCGCGAGCGCGTTGTCGCCGATCCCGTAGGGAGGCTCGCCGGTCAGCGCCTGGAATAGCGTTGCCCCCAGCGACCACATGTCGCTGGCCGGGGTGGCCCGCCCGCCGGTGGCGATCTCCGGAGCCAGGTACGCCGGCGAGCCGGTGACCTGCCCGGTCTGGGTGGTCTGGGAATCGACGCCGCGCGCGATCCCGAAGTCGGTCAGCTTGGCGCGGTCGGCACGGCCGACCACGATGTTGGCGGGCTTCACGTCACGGTGGACGATGCCGGCGGCATGGGCAGAGCGCAGGGCGGAGGCGATCTGACCGATCAGCCTCGCGGCGTCCTCGATGGGCAGCGGACCGTCGTCGCGCACCATGTGAGCGAGGGTCTTCCCCTCGACGTACTCCATCACCAGCCACGGCTTGTCGTCGTCGCGCACCAGGTCGAAGACGGCGACGACGTTCGGGTGGACCAGCCGGGCGGCGAGCTGTGCCTCGCGTTCGACGGCGGCATCCGATACGCCGTCGAGTGCGATCAGCTGTTTGAGGGCGACCGAACGCCCCAGCACTTCGTCGGTGGCGAGCCAGACGGCCCCCATCGCTCCCCGGCCGAGCTCCCTCTCGAGCCGGTACCTCCCTGCGATCACCCAGGTCCCCTCAAAATCTCGTCGCGAACGCCAGTGGTCAACTCTAGGGGGTATCGCCTACTACCCTTGCTTCCGGGACAGCCCGTTCCGGGCCCCGGAAAAACCATCTGAGAACGACCTGAGAAAGGCACCACGTGTCCATCGATCCCACACTCCTCGACGACCTCGAGTGGCGAGGCCTCATCGCCGACTCGACGGACCGCGACGCGCTCCGAGAAGCGCTCGCCGGCGGGAGTGTGAAGTTCTATATCGGGTTCGACCCCACCGCGCCGAGCCTGCACATGGGCAACCTTCTCCAGATCACCATGGCGATGCGCCTGCAGCGTGCCGGTCACACGCCCTACGTACTGGTCGGCGGCGCCACCGGAATGATCGGTGACCCGCGCGACTCGGGCGAGCGCACGCTCAACTCACCCGAGACCGTCAAGGATTGGGTGGGAAGGGTACGCAGCCAGATCGAGCGGTTCGTCTCCTTCGAGGGCGAGACCGCTGCGACGATGGTCAACAACGCCGACTGGACGGCCTCGCTGTCGGTGATCGACTTCCTCCGTGACATCGGCAAGCACTTCCCGGTCAACCGGATGCTCGCCCGTGACACGGTGAAGAAGCGTCTCGAGGACGGCATCTCCTACACCGAGTTCTCCTACATCCTGCTGCAGTCGATGGACTACCTGAACCTCTTCCGTACGCATGGGGTCAGCCTGCAGTTCGGCGGCTCGGACCAGTGGGGGAACATCACCGGCGGTGTCGAGCTCGTCCGCCGGGTCACCGGCGAGACCGTCCATGCCTTCACCACTCCGCTGATCACCAAGGCCGACGGCACCAAGTACGGCAAGACAGAGGGCGGCGCCCTCTGGCTCGACCCGACGATGATGTCGCCCTACGCCTTCCATCAGTTCTGGCTCAACGTCGAGGACGCCAAGGTGGGGGAGATGCTCCGTGTCTTCACCTTCCTGTCCCACGAGGAGATCGAGACCCTCGAGGCGCAGCACGCGGAGAAGCCGTTCCTACGGGTGGCTCAGAAGGCGCTCGCCGATCACATGACGACCCTCGTCCACGGGGCGGGGGAGACCGAGCAGGCCAAGCAGGCCGCGGCCGCGCTCTTCGGCGGCGGCGACCTGGCCACCCTGAGCAGTACGACGCTGGCTGCCGCGATCACAGAGGCCGGTGCCGTCGAGCTGGAGCGTGGTGAGGAGCTGCCGACCTACGTCGACCTCTTCATCTCCGCCGGCCTCGTCTCCTCCAAGGGGGAGGCCCGCCGAACGATCTCCGAGGGCGGGGCGTACGTCAACAACGTCCGAGTCGAGGACGCCGAGGGGTCGCTGGGCGAAAAAGAGTTGCTCGGTGACGGCTGGGTCGTCCTGCGCAGGGGCAAGAAGAAGTTCGCCGGCGTGCGCTTCAAGTAGGCTCTGACCTGCGAGAACGCCCCGGGGAAGGTGATCGCCTTCCCTGGGGCGTTCCTCGATTTGGCAAGCGCGTCACTGGGGCGTAATGTTCATCTGGTCGCCGGGGTGCGGCGGGAAGCAAGTTCGAGTCTTCGAACGGGTTTCCGGCCCCTGAGTCGGCCGCCAACATTCTCGAGCTTCAGCTCGGTTCAGAGTCTCAGTCAGGTCTTCGGATCAGGCATCAAGACCGTGACGAACCGCAGTTTGATTGTCTTGTGCTGTGTCGGCGTGGATATCGTCTTTATCCGATAACAGCGTGAATACGCCGAATTGGACAACAAAGCGAGATCCGATAAAGTCCTCCAGGACGAAGCGGAAGCACAGCTGCTAAACCATGGAAAGCGCGAAACGCGCCGAATTGGGAAAGCGAAAGTGAGTCTGATAAAGTCTGGCAGGCAGGACCGGAAGAAAGCT